>CAZEUJ010000254.1:0-1516 GCA_964514525.1 uncultured Dehalococcoidaceae bacterium | reverse complement strand
CTGCACGCCTACCGCCAGGCTTTGACATTTATTACAGATACCAAGGTCACCGAGAAGGTGTTCTCCGAGTTGGGCCCGAGGTACAAAGAAAGGCCGGGCGGCTATACCCGCATTACCAAGCTGGCGCCGCGGCTGGGCGATAATGCTGATATGGTCCAACTGGAGCTGGTAAAGTAGCCGGGGTGTCCCGAATACGTCATTCCAGCGAAAGCTGGAATCCAGCGGGGGAAAAGGGGAAGTGGATTCCGTCACCAGAATTATATTAATCGTAGAATATGACGGCACTAACTATCACGGCTCGCAGTGGCAGGCAAATGCGCCGACTGTCCAGGGGGAGATAGAGAAAGCGTTAAAAATGCTTACCGGAGAAAAGATAAGGATTAAGATGGCCAGCCGGACCGATGCCGGGGTGCATGCCCGCGGGCAGACGGTCGGCTTTGATACAGGAGCGTCTCTGCCCCGGAATGCGTTCGTCGATGGATTGAACCATTATTTGCCCGGTGATATTGCGGTGAAAGCGGCCTACCGGGCCGATGCCAATTTCGATGTCCGGCGCCGCGCCGTCAGCCGGGAATATGAGTATCGTATTTTTAACAGTCCGACACGCTCGCCGATGAAACAGAAATATTCTTACCGCATCGATGGCGACCTTGATATCGAGGCGATGAACCGTGCATGTCAAGCCCTCGTCGGCCGTCACGACTTCGTTTCTTTCGTCGCCAGTGCCGGGACCGCCCGGCAAAAGCGTACGATCCGGGATGTTTATAAGGCGGAAGTAACCCGGGACGGGGACATAATCGTTTTCAATATGGTCGCTAATTCTTTCCTGCCCCACCACGTACGCAACACTGTCGGCTCTTTAATTAGGGTGGGACAGGGCAGGATGACGGTGGAGGAATTTTATGGCCTGGTGGAAGCCAGGACGCCCGGTCTGGCCGGGCCGACCGCGCCGCCCGAAGGATTGTGCCTGATGCGGGTGAACTATCCAGGCGACTTTGAGGGAGATACAGCATGAAAACCTATACCGCCAGACCGGCGGATATAAAGCGGAAGCAGCATGTCATCGATGCCGCCGATAAGACTCTGGGCAGGCTTTCCATCCAGATAGCCAACCTGCTCATGGGCAAACATAAGCCCATGTATACTCCCAACCAGGATACCGGGGATTTTGTGGTGGTGATCAACGCCGCCAGGGTCCGCGTTACCGGTAAGAAAGCCCAGCAGAAAGTCTATTACCGGCATTCCAACTACCCCGGTGGGCTAAAGAGCATCACTCTGGGAAAAATGATGCAGCAGTTCCCCACGCGGGCTATCGAATATGCCGTCAAGGGGATGCTCCCCCATACGCGCCTGGGCGCTAAAATGAACAAAAAGCTTCGCGTATACGCCGGCGCCACCTATCCTAACGCGCCGAAACCAAAAACCGAAAAAGCTAAGGAATCAAAGTAAGGGGATTGGGCAGATATGGATAAACAGAGCTATTTTCACGGGACAGGCCGCCGCAAGACGGCCGTAG
>CAZEUJ010000253.1:0-1556 GCA_964514525.1 uncultured Dehalococcoidaceae bacterium | reverse complement strand
AAGGAGGGATGGTGGGATTTACCTACGCTATCGGCAGGGTATGAGGGATTTATCTATGCTATCGGCGCGGAGAAGCCTGACAAGCCAGTGCCGAAGGGCTTTGAGGTGTATCATATCCCTGCGGCAACCTGGGCGATATTCGAATCTATCGGACCGCTAGTGAAATCGATACAGGATGTAACGGTTAAAATTTTTCAAGAATGGTTCCCATCCACCGGCTACGAACATGATGCTAAGCCGGAACTCGAGGTCTATCTGCCGGGAGACCCGAACAGTAAGGACTACCGGTGCCAGGTATGGATACCGGTCGTTAAAAAAAGTAAAAATAGATAAAAAGCATGATGGGGAAAAGGGGTGGGGAACTATATTTCTCCACCCCTATTTTTCACGAAGTGTTACATCTCCTGCAACTATACGCGTCAGCTTTCCGTCCTCCCCGCGTATCCATAAAGCGCCGCTCTCATCCAAGGACTCGGCGATGCCTTCGATAATGCCGTGGTCTGATGTCGCCCTGACTTTTTTACCTAGTGTTATCAGACTATCACGCCAGGCTTCATAGATGGGTCGGCCATCAGGCAGTTTCAGGTAAAGCCTTTCAAACTCGGTGAGCAGCGACCGGATAATTTTTATTCTTAAGTCTTGGCCGGTTTGAATCTCCAGGCTGATGGCCGTAGCAGAAATCTCAGGGTAGACATCAGCTTTAAGGTCGACATTGATGCCGATGCCGATGATAGTATAAGCAATTCTATCTCCTATTAATTCGTTCTCGATTAGAATTCCGCACACTTTTTTACCGTCGATAAGGATATCGTTGGGCCATTTTATTTGGGTTTTTAGTCCGGCAACCTTCTCGATGCTAGAAGACACAGCCAGCGAAGCGATCATGATGAGGTAAGGCAGGCTGGCGATGTCCGGATAGAGGACAATGGACATGGCAATGTTGCCATGGGGCGAAAGCCAGGCACGCTTTAACCTGCCTTTTCCGGCGGTCTGCTCCCCGGCAATAATGACCGTGCCGGCGATAGCTCCTTTCCGGGCTGCCTGCCGGGCGGTATTCATGGTGGAGTTGAGGGTGGGGTAATAAATAACTTTCCGCCCGATGAAGTTTGTCTTGAGACCTCGGGTTATGGAAGAGGGGGATAAGGCTTTAATCATAGATAGATAATACCATATTTTTTGTTGACATTGATTTCTGGTTATGGTATTATTTTAGTGCGCTCGAGAGGAGCGCTTTTTGCACCTTAACAACTGGATAGCGGAAGGAAGGTTCTTAACAAGCAAGTCAACGTTTTTTTTGGAGAGTTTGATCCCGGCTCAGGATAAACGCTGGCGGTGTGCTTTATGCATGCAAGTCGAACGCTCTTCGCAAGGAGAGAGTGGCGAACGGGTGAGTAACACGTAAGTAACCTGTCCTCAAGTGGGGAACAACTCTGAGAAATCGGAGCTAATACCGCATGTGGTCGTGGGGGTAAAGCTCCATCACTAAAGCCGCAAGGCGCTAGAGGAGGGGCTTGCGTCCGATTAGCTAGTTGGTGAGGTAACGGCCCACCAAGGCG
>CAZEUJ010000252.1:0-1596 GCA_964514525.1 uncultured Dehalococcoidaceae bacterium | reverse complement strand
CTCTGCCAATCTCACTGATAATGGTATCCATCTCATCCCTGAATGAGCTTGAAGCGGCGTCCATCTCCTCATTAACTAAATCGACCAGTTCGGACAAGTTCTCTGGGGTGAGAATATATTCCTTGATTCTCGATATCACCAGCCGCTCAAACCTAACACTGTTGAAGTAAGGAGTTGAACATGCTCCGGCTCCCTTCTTGATGAGAGAGCTGCAAATATAATACGAGAATTTCCCGCTCTTGGCGTCCTGTCCTATCAACGCCTTGCCGTATCGCCCGCAAATGGCTAGGCCACTCAGCAGAAAACGGCTCCCTGTCCGCCTTGGATGTACCTTTACCGGTGCCCTACTACCCATGATTTCCTGAACTCTGCCGAAGACTTCTTTACTAATGAGCGCCGGAAAGGCATTCTCAGCTCTCACCGGTGGATTTCCTCTTTTGCTGTGATGGCCCCAAACGAACGTGCCGGCGTAAATTTCATTATTGACTATAGCATGAAGTCCTGTCTTGTTCCAGCCTCTGCCCTTTGGGCTAATAATTCCAGTCTGATTTAACCCGCATACAATCTCGATAAGACCCTTGCCCGAGAGGATATCGTTGAAGATAGAAAGCACGACCTGTGATTGTGATGGGTCAATCTCAAGTTTGGTCCGTTCCTTGGCCCCATCCTTAACCCGAATCTTCCGGTAGCCGTAAGGGGCTTTACAGGAAAGGTAAAACCCACGTGACACACTCTCCCTCATGCCCCTGGTGACTTCTTCTCCCAGATTATCGGAGTGAAACTCATCCAGCTCCTCGATAATGGCCTCCATGAGTCTTCCGGTCGGGGCTGTTCTTCTCGCTGCTTACCTGACCCTGCTAAACCAAGTAGATAGCCCTCAATTTGCTTCTTAGTTGAACATTTCCCTTTCGCGGTACTGAGTTTGCCAGGCGGCTCGTACTCAATAATCGCCTGCCCGTATAGAGCGTCAGCACGCCCCACTGCTGTCAAAATAGTCCGGCTTATACACTTTTCATAACGTGGATTAGCCGTTATCCCTAGTTTTTTCAAAGCGGGATCCAGCAGCTTCTCAAAGCCAATGCGTAACTCCTCCTCGTTCCTTGCCCTTTCTGCCACAATTCTGATATCCTTGGCCAGAGTCGCCGCTACTGTAATATCATTGAATTCTTCTTCTTTGCCCATACTAGTTGCAATTATACTTGTCCTGTTAACAAAGGACAACCGCACCAGTCATATTTTCCGGCGCTCCAGGTGATGCGCTGAATTGCCGCTGCACAAAACTGACTAATATGCAATCCATCTACATCAAACAAAAAGTTATAAAGTAAAACGAGAAGAAAAAGCTACGTATCTGCTAGATAGGGAAATGGTGGGTAGAAATACTATACTGCGTAATTATTATCTCGTTTTCCTCTGTGCACTATATTAAAAGCTTAATTTATCACATTTTTACTGGCGTTATATTATATATGGTTGTTGGAAAGCAGGTCACCTGATGTCATAGTATACCGCGGAGCCTTGGGTCCAGAGCGTCCCTCACCCCATCTCCCACCATGTTAAAGGCAAAGACGACCAGCATGATGGCCAAACCGGGAG
>CAZEUJ010000251.1:0-1609 GCA_964514525.1 uncultured Dehalococcoidaceae bacterium | reverse complement strand
CTGAGCTCGTCGGAGAACATCTCCACCTCCGCGCCGCAGCCCGGGCATTTATACAGGGCGGCCCGCAGGTTTCTGATGTCCTGACCGGGGCATTTGCTATTCACAACCAGCACCTCCAGAGCGTAATGTCATCTCAATCATGATAGTACACGAATGAATATGAGGCCCACTATGACATAAGTCGCACGATGACGGGGTGGTAATATAACCCTACCTGCTTTATCTCCCTAATTTATCCGGGTTAGGGGGATATAAAAAGTTTCGGTTTGTTGATTTTTTGTACTCACCCCCTTTGTCCCCCTCTCCAACAGGGTTATCTTACGTACTCGAATAATATTTTGTTTGAAAGGGGGAAGAGATTTTGAGAGGGGGCGAAGCCCCCTCTCTCCTTAACTCCCCTCTCCAGCCAACAATGACTATAGGTTGCACGATAATACAGGCTGGAGAGGGGCAGGGGTGAGGTATAATGTGAGAATACCACACGGCAACCAGATGCAACTAAAGCCAAGGAAGAGGGGCAGATGCCCCTCTTAAACACCCTACTGAAAAAGAGCAAGCTAAATCGGCAAGCGCATCAGGACCCTGGCGTTATCTTCGTAGATTTTCTTCTTATCCGCTTCGGAAATAGCCATTTGCTCGATGGCGTTTATCGTTTGACGGTAGTTCCTATCGCCCCACTCGGTATCGCCGAGGGGGAAATCGATGCCGAACAGGATGCGGTCGGCTCCGAAGAAGTCGAAGCCGCACATCAAAGCCGGAGTGTTGCCGTAGATAGCCGTATCGGCATAGAACCTGTGGAAATAGTCGATAGGGTCTTTCTTCAGCACCGGTTTTTCTTCTCCGATGCGCATTACCTGGGTAAACTGCCGGATCCTTTCCGCATAGAACGGCACCATGCCGCCCAGGTGGTGGGTGACAATTTTCAGATTGGGATATTTCTCCATGATGCCGCTAAAGACCAGACGCGCCATGGCGGAGGTGGTATCGTAAGGCCAGCCGAAAAGGCTGAACATATTGTACCTCGAGACCTTTTCTTTGAGGTAATCGGGGTGGTCGAACCGGCGCATGGGGTGAATGACGATAGGCAGGTCGTATTCGGACATCTTTTCGTAAAGGGGCAGGAACTCGGGGGAATCCAGGGGCTTTTCATCGACCGGCGTATGTAGATAGACGCCCTTGAACTTCAGGTCTTGGATAGCATGGTCGGCCTCTTTAAGGACGGCGTCCATATTGTTCATGGCGAGGGTAGCCAGAGCCCCCACGAACCTGTCCGGGTATTTGCTGACCAGCTCCGCCATCTCGTCGTCGGCCCGCTTAGCAAGGTCGGCAGCTTTAGCCGGCCCGGCGGCGTGCTCGACGGGAATGCGTCCGAGCGTTAGTACCTGGCGGAGCGGCTCATATTTGTCCATGATGCGGAAACGTTTGTCGAGGTCATAAAGCGGCGGACAGGGCAGGACCTGTTGCTCGTACATTTTCGGGGCGACCTTGTGAAGGGCTTCTCCGTATTTGGGCGGCACGATGTGGGCATAGGCGTCAATTTTCAGTTGATAAGGCGGTTTCATCTTTTTACTCCTCTCTTATGACAGGCGCGCAATTTTATAATCTTTTA
>CAZEUJ010000250.1:0-1617 GCA_964514525.1 uncultured Dehalococcoidaceae bacterium | reverse complement strand
ACTCAGGGGGTAGCTATGGCCAGTAAAACTAAGCAGGAATGGCGTGAAACTACATTGGCTCCGGCTTTAAAGCGTGCCGCCGAGCGCCAGGAGAAGTTTGAAACCAGCTCTGGCGTGGAGATTGACACTGTTTACACACCAGAGGACTTGCCAGATTTTGACTACGTTCGAGATTTAGGCTACCCCGGAGAGTATCCCTTTACCCGGGGTGTCCAGGCAAATATGTATCGGGGTAGAATATGGACAATACGCCAGTACGCTGGCTTTGGTACTGCTGAGGAAACTAATCAGAGATATCGCTATCTCTTAGAGCAAGGGCAGACTGGCTTGAGCGTAGCCTTCGACCTGCCCACACAAATTGGTTATGACTCTGACCATCCCTTAGCTAAGGGCGAAGTGGGCAAGGTTGGCGTTGCCATAGACAGTCTCCGGGATATGGAGATTCTTTTCCAGGATATACCTCTGGATAAGGTAAGCACCTCTATGACCATAAATGCCACTGCTCCGATTCTCCTTGCCATGTATATTGCCCTGGGTAAGAAACAAGGAGTTAAGCCCACTGAATTAAACGGCACTACTCAAAATGACATACTCAAGGAATACATCGCGCGGGGCACTCACATCTTCCCACCCCGCCCTTCCATGAGGTTGGCCACTGATATATTTGCCTATTGTGCCAAGCAAGTCCCTCGCTGGAATACCATCAGCATCAGTGGTTACCATATACGAGAAGCTGGTTCCACCGCGGCCCAAGAAATTGGCTTCACCCTGGCTAACGGTATTGCTTATGTTCAGGCAGCTATTGATGCTGGGCTTGATGTAGATACATTCGCTCCCAGACTATCATTCTTCTTCAATAGCCATATCAATTTTTTTGAAGAGATTGCCAAATTTAGGGCGGCACGACGCCTCTGGGCAACGATCATGAGAGAGAGGTTCGGGGCTGAAGATTCCCGTTCCTGGATGCTTCGCTTCCATACTCAAACTGCTGGATGCAGCCTCACTGCGCAGCAGCCGCATAATAATATTGTGCGGACAGCCCTAGAAGCCCTGGCTGCAACCTTAGGAGGTACTCAATCACTGCACACTAACTCTTTCGACGAAGCTTATGCTCCACCTTCTGAAGAAGCAGTGACCATAGCTGTGCGGACTCAGCAAATATTGGGCTACGAGAGTGACATTGCTGATGTCGTCGATCCACTTGGTGGCTCTTACTACATAGAGCATCTAACCGACAACCTGGAAAAGGAAGCCGGGGAGTATATCGACAAAATTGATAGCCGTGGTGGTGCCGTATCTGCCATAGAGCAAGGATATCAGCAGAAAGAAATTCAGGACTCATCTTACCGCTGCCAAAAAGAAATTGAAAATGGTAAACGTACCGTGGTAGGGGTAAATAAATTCGTCTCTCCCTATCCTAAAATAGTGGGGCTGCTGCGAGTCAAGCCCGCAGTGGAAAAAAGACAGAAAAAGAGGACTGCGCAGGTTAGGAAAGACAGAAACAACAGCAATGTCCACAAGGCGCTTAATCGATTGGAAGATGCCGCCCGAAGCAAGGATAATACCATGCCCGCCTTTCTCGAATGTGTAGAGGCTTACGCCACCGTGGGTGAGATA
>CAZEUJ010000249.1:0-1636 GCA_964514525.1 uncultured Dehalococcoidaceae bacterium | reverse complement strand
CCGCCGAGGAGTTCATCGTCAAACGCGACCTCGACCTGGCGAAAGAGACCGGCGGGCATATACACATCGCCCATGTCAGCACCGAAGGGTCGGTTGATTTAGTCCGCGTTGCCAAAGAGGCAGGCGTACACGTCACCGCCGAGGTGACTCCTCACCACCTCACCCTTACCGAAGAAGCGGTACTGAAACACGGAACGCTGGCTAAGGTCAACCCACCCTTAAGGACGAAACAAGATACTATCGCCCTGCTACGTGCTCTGAATGACGGCGTTATCGATATCGTGGCGACGGACCACGCCCCTCACACCAGAGCCGATAAAAACGTAGAGTTCACACAGGCTGCCTTCGGCATTAGCGGGTTGGAAACGGCGCTGGGAAGTCTGGCGGGGTTGATATTTAAAAGCGAACTCAGCCTGAATAACATGATTGCGGCACTGACCGTCGGGCCGGCGCGCGTCCTCGGCTACGAAAAGCTGGGCACGCTGGAAATCGGGGCGCCGGCGGATATATGTATCTTCGACCTGCATAAAGAGTGGGTGGTCGATACGGACAGGTTCGTCTCAAAAGGTAAAAATACTCCCTTGAACGGCCAAACGCTTAAAGGCAAGGTCATGGCGACCATTTATATGGGTAATCCGGTATACATGAACGAAACGTTGAGAATAAAAGATAGATATGAAATATAAAATCATCGCAAAATGTCATTCCAGTGAAAGCTGGAATCCAGAGGTGGGAAAAAGGAGTGGATTCTGGCCTGCGCCAGAATGACAATAGGAAAGTGATAAATTATGGCTAAACCGGCGATACTGGTCCTGTCGGACGGGTCGACATATGAAGGCTATAGCTTCGGGGCGGAGTCGGATGCCGTGGGGGAGGCGGTCTTCAATACCAGCATGGCGGGCTACCAGGAAATGCTCACCGACCCCTCCTACGCCGGCCAGATTCTGATACCCACCTATCCGCTCATCGGGAACTACGGCACCAATAACGAAGACAACGAGTCGGGGCGGATACAGGTCAGGGGGTTCGTCGTGCGGGAGGAGTGCGACCTGCCCAATCACTACCTCAACGATAAAACCATCCACGAATACCTCGTGGCGGGCGACGTCCCCGGCATATGGGGCGTCGATACCCGCGCCATTACCCGCCGACTTCGCTCGGCGGGAGTGATGATGGGCATGATAACGTCGTCAAAGACGCCCGCCGAGGCTTTAAAGGCAATTAAGCAAGCCCCGGACTACGGCTCCATCGACTTCGTCAGGGAGGTCACCTGCGAGAAACCATACGAGTGGCGGGACGGGCCAGACTATGGTAAACACGTTGTCGTGCTGGACTGCGGGCTGAAGTTCAACATTTTAAAGCTGCTGGCAGGTCACGGCTGCCGGGCTACCGTCGTCCCGTGCACGGCGTCGGCGGAGGAAATCTTAAGTCTAGAGCCGGACGGTATCCTGCTCTCGCCCGGCCCCGGCGACCCGGCACTTCTCGACTATATCGTCGAGAACGTCAGGAAGCTAATGGACAAAAAGCCCATCATGGGCATCTGCCTGGGGAATCAGCTCATCGCGCGCGCTTATGGCGGCAGGACGTTCAAACTGAAGTTCGGGCACCGGGGAGGCAACCACCCGGTACGGGAGCT
>CAZEUJ010000248.1:0-1681 GCA_964514525.1 uncultured Dehalococcoidaceae bacterium | reverse complement strand
ATGGGCTGCACCAAGTTCGGCGAAAACTGGGAAAAAAGCGCCGACGATATGCTGGTGGATTCTGCTACGGAAGCTTGTGATGATGCCGGTATCGAGATGAAAGACATCCAGGCGGTATGGTTCGGCTCGACGCGCATTAATACCGCCGAGCCCTGCGCCGCGGCGCTTAAGACCGAGTATATCCCCGTCACCCGGGTGGAAAACCTCTGCGCTACCGCCACGGAAGCCCTGCGTAACGCTTGCTTCGGTATTGCTTCCGGTGTTTATGATATCGTCCTGGCGATAGGGGTGGAAAAGCTCAAGGACCAGGGTATGGGGGGTTTAGGCACTGTAAGTGGCGCCGGTGGCAACGGTTCGATGGAGTGGGGCATGTCCGCCGCGATGTTCTTTGCCCGGATGGCGACGCGCTACATGGCGCATTACGGCCTGACCTACGAAGAGTTAAAGCAGACTCTCGCGAAAATATCGGTCAAGAACCACCATAACGGCTCGCTGAATCCCCGCGCGCATTTCCAGAGAGAAATAACGGAGGAGATGGCGATTAACGCCCCGATGGTCTCCTGGCCGCTGGGTCTTTACGACGCTTGCGGCGTCAGCGACGGCTCTGCGGCGGCAATATTGTGCCGGGCGGACATGGCGAAAAAGTTCCGGGACGACTATATCCTGGTAAAGGGTTTGGGACTGGCAGTGGGGGCGCGGCAGGGCTATTTGCAGCCGTCCTACGACATGGTGCACATGGAGGAAACCGTGCGCGCCGCCAAACAGGCTTACGCCATGGCCGGCATTAAAGACCCGTTTAACGAGATAGACCTGGCCGAGGTGCACGACTGCTTTAGCATCACGGAGCTGGTCATCATGGAAGACCTTGGTTTTTGTCCCCGCGGTAAAGCCCCGGAATACGTTAGGGCCGGGACGTTTAAATTAGATGGGAAACTAGCCGTTAATCCCGATGGTGGTCTTAAGAGCTTCGGCCATCCCATTGGTGCCAGCGGCTTAAGGATGATATACGAAATCTATAAGCAGATGCAGGGCAAGGCCGGCCCCCGCCAGCGTAAGAATCCTAAACTCGGCCTTACGCATAACTTCGGGCTGAACCCGGGCAGCGGTATCGGCAGCGTTACCATTCTGGGGCAGAGGGATTAATAAACAAGGAGGCCTTCATGATTAATAAAGTCGTCGCCAGCTTTGATGCCGCCGTCGCCGATATCTTCGATGGCGCTGTTGTCCTCATGGGCGGCTTTGGCCCGGCCAACGGCACGCCCAGTAACCTGCTGCGGGCTTTAGTAAAACAGGGCGCTAAAAATTTAACGCTGGCTGCCAACACCCCGGGGTTCGGTCGCGCGCCGGAAGGCTCTAAACCCTTTAGAAAAACCCCGCCCGATTACGACGACGGCGGTATTTTGATACAGTCCGGCCAGGTGAAAAAGGTCATCTGCGCTTTCCCCGGCCCGAGCCGCCCCGGCATGACGGCGCCCTTACATCAAAAATGGGAGGCCGGCGAGCTGGAGGTGGAGATGGTGCCTCAGGGGACGCTGGCGGAAAGAATCCGGGCGGCCAGGGCGGGCGTCGGGGCGTTCTTTATCCCCACCGGCGCCGGGACGGTCATGGAAAAGGGCAAAGAAAAGAGAGTCATTAATGGACGCGAACATATCCTTGAATACCCTCTCATGGCGGATTTCGC
>CAZEUJ010000247.1:0-1761 GCA_964514525.1 uncultured Dehalococcoidaceae bacterium | reverse complement strand
AAGGAAATTACAGAAGGTCTCCTCAATAGAATAGAGATGGCATGGCGTCCCTATGACCTTTGTCTGGCCTGCGCCACCCACGACTTGAATGGTTCTTCGCCGGTAGCCGTATACGTCTATGACAGCCGGAAAAACCTAGTGAAAAAGCTAGGTGGTGGCTAATTCACGGTAATATGTTTATTGGCAATCATTATTTATATAATAGAAAATCGGCAAGGTCGGTTATTCGGTTTAAGTGGTTGCTAATATGCTTTATCGGTGGCTAAAAATTACAAAAAACCCACATTTTTGGGTGGTCGTGGTGTTGTTGATCATGGGGACCGTTCTTCATTACCCGCAACAGATACTTACCACAAGTTCAACATCCCTATTTTCTTTCCTCGGTCTTAGCCGCCATGCCATCGAACGTATTTTCCTGTTATTGCCCATTGGCTACGCCAGCTTTTATCTGAGTACTAAGGCGGGATTAATCAGCCTGGCATTAGCTACGGCGATTATGGTCCCTCGTGTCTTTTTCGTATCTGAATATTTTCCTGACGCTTTATTCGAGACTATCGAGGTTATTATTATCGGTGGTTTGATAATTCTCTGGTTCGTTTATTATAGAAAGGAAAAAGAAAAACGGCAGAAAATACTTTCAAATCTCAAGGAATCTAATCAGCAGCTCGAAGCTTTGTTGAAAGCGCTGGAAATAAACCACCGCAAGCTTAAAGAAAGCCAGGAGCAGGTAATTCAGGCGGAAAAGCTGACGTCCCTGGGGGAGCTAGCAGCATCTATCGCCCATGAGGTCAATAACCCTTTATCAGGAACACTCGTTTATACCCAGTTGCTGGCCAAAAAAGTGCAAAGAGGCGAGGTCGATGACGAAGTTACTCTCGATTATTTATCCAAGATGGAAACTGAACTCATCCGTAGTACCAAGCTGATCCAGAATCTCCTCAATTTTGCGCGTGAGTCTCCGGCGGAATTCCAGCCTGTTAACCTCAATTCCATAATCAACCATGCTTTCGACCTGGTACAGCATTCAGTTAATAAGCAGAAAATACGGGTATTCAAGGAACTTGACTCTTCCCTGCCCGGTCTGACCGCCGACCCCAACCAGCTACAGCAGGTCTGCCTCAATCTTATCCTCAATGCCATTCAGGCTATGCCGCAGGGAGGCAGATTGACACTCCATACCTACGTTCGGGACAAGCAGGTTATATTAGAGGTCCAGGATACCGGTAGAGGAATCCCTCCGGAAAACATGAGCAAGCTTTTTACTCCCTTCTTTACCACCAAGTCGGAGGTAAAGGGCGTGGGGCTGGGTCTAGCAGTAGTTTATGGGATTGTGCAACGCCATAAAGGCAAAATAGAAGTGCGGAGCACAGTGGGAGAAGGCTCTACCTTTACAGTTTCCTTGCCGCTGCATCTCTTAACGTAAAAATTTCAAAAAATAACGCGTTTATCATTCCTTCCCCCGCAGATTAGAGAAGCGTATATAAAATCACAATTTCCCCCGGGTTCCAATGATGGTATTGACAATTTATCGGCTAAGCATTAATATAGATAATGAGCATATGCTCATTATTAAGGAGGGAAGATGCCCAGGCCGCAAAAATGTCGTCGAGTCGAATTTTTACCTAGCGTTACTTACTTTAAGCCGGCGGGTATACCGTTAAGAGACCTTGAAGAAGTACGCATGTCTATCGAGGAAGTTGAGGCGATACGCCTCAAAGACCTGGAAGGTCTGGAACAAGAAGCAGGGGCTGAAAAGATGAA
>CAZEUJ010000246.1:0-1765 GCA_964514525.1 uncultured Dehalococcoidaceae bacterium | reverse complement strand
AAAGAGACCCTTATCGTGTCCCCGATGCCCAGCCAGAGCAGCGTGCCGATGCCTATCGCGCTGCGGATAATCCCCCTCTGGGGGATGCCGGCCTCGGTGATGCCGATATGCAGGGGATAAGGCATTTTACCGGCGATATCCTGATAAGCTGATATTGTAGTGGGGACGTCGAAAGCTTTCAGCGACACTTTGATGAGATCGAAGTCGAGGCTTTCGAGCAATTTTACCTGTTCCAGAGCCGCGGCGACCATTCTATCGGCGATGTTCAGCTTTTTATTAGCTTTTTTCGGTAAGCTGCCGGCATTCACGCCGATGCGTATAGGCACTCCCCTCTCCTTAGCCGCCAGAGCCACCTTTTTAACTTTATCGGCCTCCCCGATGTTTCCCGGATTAAGGCGGAGTCCGTCAGCGCCGGCTTCTAGCGCTTCTAAAGCCAGGCGGTAGTCGAAGTGGATATCCGCCACCAGCGGAATTTTAGTAAGCTTCTTTATGTCAACTAAAGCCCGGGCGGCATCGGCGTCGGGGACGGCGACACGTATAATATCGCAGCCGATTTCCTCAAGCTGTTTTATCTGACGGACGGTTGCCTTCACGTCGCGGGTATCGGTCTTGGTCATCGACTGTACCACAATGGGCGCGCCCCCACCGACAGTCACGTTACCGATTTTTATGGCTTTACTGATACGCCTGGGATTTATCGCATTATTTTGCGGCGAAATTGCCATGTTCTTCTTCAACCCTCCCCCTTTGTCCCCCTCCCTTGCCAGGGAGGGGGAGGTATTAAATAAAGAGAGGTTTCACCTCTCTTAGACTCACCTTCCCTCCTTAATTACGGCAGCAGGCTCCCACCGGTCGCCCAGCGGGCGATATCCTGGTAAGTAATCAGGACAAGCAGCGCCAGCAGCACGAGAAAGCCGATAGAATGCACGATGCCCTCGGTCCTCGGAGAAACGCGTTTACCCCGCCGCACCCACTCAATCAGGACAAAGATAATCCTGCCGCCGTCCAGGGCGGGGAAGGGAATTATCTGGGTGATGGCGATGGCGATGCTGATGAACGCCGTCAGTTCCAGCACCGGGCTGACGCCGGCCTGGGCTATCTCACCGGTGACCTGCACAATGCCCACCGGACCGGTCGGCTCGAACGGCACCGTGCCGATAATCATACCGATGATGCCGTTTTTATAAAGAACCAGCGTATCTATACACTCCCGCGCCCCCCGGGGAATGGCCTGCCAGAAAGGCAGGCTTTCCGATTCGATGGATAAATCAACGTCCTCGGACAGCGTTCCAATGATACTGCCTGTTTCCGTGGGCCTCCAGGGAACCACGAGATTAACATCCTCGCGCGTGGCGTCAGCGTGTTGAAGGGTAACTGTTATTTCGCTCCCCAGGTTGAGCATGAGATATCGATGATAGTCGCCTTTAAAGTTGATCTCCCTGCCGTTGATAGCTAACAGCGTATCTCCCGGCAGGATACCCGCCACGCCAGCCGGCGAACCGGCTTCAACGCTTTTCACCACGACACTGCCTGCGGCAATGTCGTGCGGCACCATGTAAGCCACGGCCATGAGCACGAGGGGCAAGAGCAAATTCATGATAATGCCGCCGGACAGGACCAGCAGGCGGACGAGGTAGCCCCGGCCGGCTAGACCCTTGGGCACAGCGGGGTCGATTTCACCAGGTAGTTTGGTAAAGCCGCCGAAGGGTATCCAGTTGATAGAGTATATCGTGCCGCGCCACTTTTTACCGTACAAACGCGGCGG
>CAZEUJ010000245.1:0-1771 GCA_964514525.1 uncultured Dehalococcoidaceae bacterium | reverse complement strand
GTCCAGACCTATCTTCAGGACCTTATCACCAGGGTTTCTGAAAATCGCTTAATCCAGGTATATACCAATGCGGATATTGTGGAAGCCACTGGCTATGTCGGGAATTTCACCACCAAAATATCGGTTGGGCCTAACCAAGATTCCCACGAACTCAAGCACGGAGTAGTTATTATTGCTAGCGGCGGCGAGGAGTATAAACCCAGTGAATACCTTTATGGCAAAGACCCCAAGGTAATGACCTCGCTGGAATTGGAGAGTGAGCTCGCTAAAGGCAATGGCAGGATTACGAACTGTAATAACGCGGTATTCATTCAATGCGTGGGTTCCCGGGAAGGTGAACGACCCTATTGCAGCAGGGTGTGCTGCAGTGAGTCGATAAAATGCGCCTTGAAACTAAAAGATGTGAACCCGGAGATGAATATCTATATCCTCTATCGGGATATCAGAACCTACGGATTTAAGGAAGATTACTACAAGGAGGCCAGGGAGCGTGGGGTGATATTCATCCGTTATGAAGTGGATAATAAACCCCGGGTAGAAACCATAACAGAAGACAATAAGAATCTGCTTAGGGTTACTGCGAAAGACCCGCTATCCGGCGAGGATTTAATCATAGATACGGACATACTGGCCCTGGGGGTGGCTAATATTCCTGCCGCCGATAATAAAAGACTATCCCAGTTATTCAAGGTGCCATTAAACGAGGATGGCTTTTTGTTAGAAGCCCATGTAAAGCTACGCCCTGTGGACTTCGCTACCGAAGGTGTGTTTATGTGCGGTCTCGCTCACAGCCCTAAATTTATTGATGAGAGTATTGCCCAAGCTAAGGCTGCTGCATCCAGGGCTGGTACTATCTTATCTAAAGACGTAATTGAAGTAGGCGGATTAGTCTCGTTTGTCAATAAGAACAAGTGTAGTGGTTGCGGCATTTGCCAATTGATTTGTCCCTTCCAGGCAATAGAGATTGATGATAAGGAGAAGATAGCGGTGATTAATGAGGCTCTATGCAAGGGATGCGGAGCCTGTGTTTCCTCCTGTGTATGCGGTGCTGTAAACATAAAGGGATTCAGCGATACTCAGATTTTGGCTGAGATTGATGCCGCTTAGTACTTACGATGAGCTTATGAAATGGAACTCAACACAATGGAAAATCAAATGCAACAATCTACGGAAAAAGTAGACAAATGGGAACCTAAGATAATCGCCTTTCTTTGTAACTGGTGTAGTTATGCCGGGGCAGACCTGGCCGGGGTAAGCCGCCTTCAATACCCTCCCAATACCCGGATTATCCGCGTTCCCTGTTCAGGCAGGATCAGTCCGTTACTAATTCTGAGATGCCTGCAGCATGGGGCTGACGGTGTTCTTGTTTCAGGGTGTCACCCTGGCGATTGTCATTATATCAGCGGTAACTATGTAGCTAGAAGAAAGTTTGCTATTCTAAGTAATTTTCTTGAATATTTAGGTATTGAGAAAGGGCGAGTGCAATTCGCCTGGGTATCGGCAGCTGAAGGGAAAAGATTTGCCGAGCTTGTCCAAAAGGTTACCGAAGAGGTAAGGGCCTTGGGGCCAGCCACGAGATTGGTTAGGAAACAGGGTTAAGGCAGGTTCATGTTGAATACATCTGTTGCCGTAAGAGATATAGCCAAGAAACTGCTTGACGAGAAGAGGGTCGACCTCGTAATCGGATTTGAAAAAGGCAGCTCCCCTCTGCGAAGCACTCCATGTTTTGTCAGGAGCGCCTCGGAAGCAGACAGGCTTATCTGGAATGCAA
>CAZEUJ010000244.1:0-1828 GCA_964514525.1 uncultured Dehalococcoidaceae bacterium | reverse complement strand
TCTGAGCCACCATAGCGTTGACTTCGGCGCTTTTAGAAATATCGGCTTTAATCGCCAAGGACTGGCGACCCAGGGCCTTAATTTCAGCGGCGACTTTACGGGCTCCCTCGATGTGCAGGGCGTTCACGACAACGTCACAGCCTTCTTCGGCGAATTTCAGAGCGATAGCCCGTCCCATGCCCTTGGCGCCCCCGGTAACGATAGCCACTCTGTTTTCCAGCAACACTCTCGGCCTCCTTAAATATCGATTCCTTAATGTATAATACCCATACGATCTAAAGCAAGCAGCGATAAACAGGTTGACAATACCATCAATCCCCATTATACTAGCACTATTTTAACGAAAAAGAAAATAGTATAATAGTTATATTATCTAAGTATGATATAATATTTTTAAGGAGAAAGAAATGCCAAAGAAATTTCAAGGTAGAGTAGCTCTGGTGACCGGCGGGGCCTCGGGGATAGGCAGGGTGACCGCCCAGACCTTCGCGCGCGAAGGGGCTAAAGTAATCGTCGCCACCGACGCCAATATCAAAGGCGGCGAGGAGACGGTAAGCTTCATTAAAAAGGCCGGTGGGGAAGCCACTTTCGTCAAGTGCGATGTCCGCATCGCGAGAGATGTTGAGATGATGGTCGATAAATGTGTGCAGCTGTACGGTCGGCTGGACTACGCCTTTAACAACGCCGGCATCGGGCCCGACGGCAAGCGCGTGCCCGTCGTCAACATCGTCGACTGCCCGGAAGAAATCTGGAACCGCACCGTCGATACGAACCTCAAGGGCGTTTTCCTCTGCATGAAATACGAGATGAAGCAGATGTTCAGGCAAAAATACGGCGTTATCGTCAATACAGCATCGGTGGCCGGGCTGAAAGCGCTAACGGGTTTCTGCGCCTACGTCGCCAGTAAAAGCGGAATCATCGCCCTGACCAGAGCCGCGGCCCTCGAATGCGCCGAGGCCGGCATCCGGGTCAATACGATACTGCCGGGTCCCACCGAAAGAACTCTTTTATTCGAAAATCTGACGGCTGCGGAGCCCGGCGAAAGGGAGAAAATGATGAACATGATTCCCATGAAACGGGTCGCCACGCCGGAAGACATGGCCGAAGCCGTCATGTGGCTGTGCTCGGACGCGGCATCGTTTATCACCGGGCACGCGATGCCTATCGACGGGGGCATGGCGTCAAGGTGAAAGCCTAGAGAAAGGCCGACCTGAAATGCCTGCAAAGAAAAAATCTAGCATCAAACCGACGAAACAGCCTCTCCCCCGGGACGCTAAAAGCGTGCTAAATCAGATTAAAGAAACGGACTTCTGGCGGTGCGTACAGTTCGCGGACACGCTCATCAGATACCTGGAAATCACCATGAAACAGGATAGCGTCGTCAGCCGTCTGCAGGGCTCGGCCCTCTACTTTTTACTCCTCAACGGCGGCGAATCGACGCCCACCCAGCTGGCCAATACGATGCTGCGCTCGAAACACAGCGTCACCAAGATAATCGATAGTCTGGAAAAAGAGGGCTTGATTGTCAGGGACTTCACGAACCGAGACCGGCGGGTAACGTCCGTCAGGCTGACGTCAGCCGGTCTGGAGCACCTGAGACAGAGATTCGCGCGGGGCAACGAGCGCGCCAGAAAGGTCATGGACAGCCTCGATAAAAAAGAGCAAAAGCGGCTCGTCGAACTCACGGAAAGGATGCGCCAAAAGATGACCGCCATACTGGAGGACTTTTAGCTTGACGCGCCACGCGAAAAAGGCGATAATGAGGAACAGCGCGCGGCGCATTCGTCTAGCGGCCTAGGACACCTCCCTCTCAAGGAGGAGACCACGG
>CAZEUJ010000243.1:0-1859 GCA_964514525.1 uncultured Dehalococcoidaceae bacterium | reverse complement strand
GCTCCGCATCTATATAGGCAACCGTACCTCCCTTTTTTTGTGCTTCGGCGATGATGTGCTGAGCCAGGGTGGTTTTCCCGGATGACTCGGGGCCGAATATTTCCGTGATGCGTCCCCTCGGAATCCCCCCGATACCCAGGGCCAGGTCTAATGCCAGTGAGCCGGTAGGAATGGCTTCGATTGTCGGCAGTCCGGCAGTCTGGCTGAATTTCATGATGGAGCCCTTGCCGAACCGCTTTTCTATCTGGCCAATCGCCAGTTCCAGTGCTTTTTCTCTTTCCGTGATCATCGTTCGCCTCACCCCCGATAATAGCACAACCGTTTCACCAAAACAAGTAGCGAACCGCTTCCAGGAGATAAATATAAATTCGCCCGTAAAAATGTTGACAGACAGTACTCAAATGTGCTAAATTTAATATTTAGTGCTCAGAATTCAGTAATTAGCAGATAGATTGAGCTAAATACCTCAGTTTATCGCTAGAATTCTGGAATGGATGAGCTAACGCTCATCCATTGTAATTGTATGGGGGGAAGAAAAAGAGTATGCCGACAATAAATCAGTTGGTTCGCAAAGGGCGGCGCAAGTCTTTCAAGAAGGACAAGACTCCGGCGTTGGGTTATTCGTTTAACGCCTTGAAAAACCGGGTAAGCCTGGGTAAAAGCTGCCCGCAGAAACGCGGCGTCTGCGTACAGGTCAAGACGATCACCCCCAAGAAGCCCAATTCCGCCCTGCGCAAAATAGCCAAGGTGCGGCTGACCAATCACGTCGAGGTAACCGCCTACATCCCCGGCGAAGGGCATGAGTTACAGGAACACTCCGTCGTCCTTATCCGCGGCGGGCGCGTCCCGGACCTGCCCGGCGTGCGCTACCATATCATCCGGGGGGCGCTGGATACCACCGGCGTCGCCAACCGCCATCAGGGCCGCAGCAAGTACGGGGCCAAGAGAGGCAAAAAAGGAGCGGCCGCCGCCGAAGCAGCAGCACCAGCAGCCGCCACATAATTTAAGGAATTAATATGCCGAGAAGAGCCAGGTCATTTAAAAGAGAAGTCAGCCCGGACGCCAAGTACCGCAGCGCAACAGTATCACGGTTAATTACCAAAGTGATGCAGCGCGGGAAGAAGAGAACCGCGGAAAGCATTGTTTATGGCGCCCTCGAGAAGCTGGGACAGCAGGTCTCCAAAGACCCGGTGGCGGCGCTGGAACAGGCGGTAAAAAACGCCACGCCGCTCCTCCAGGTGAAGCCGAGGCGGGTCGGCGGGGCTACCTATCAGGTCCCGGTGGAAGTGGCGCCGGACCGAGGTCTCTTCCTGGCGCTGACGTGGCTGGTGAGTTCCGCCCGCACCCGCAAAGGCAAAGCGATGCAGGAAAAACTGGCCGACGAGCTTTCTGAAGCTTTCCAGGGCCAGGGAACGACGATTAAAAAACGTGAAGATACGCATAGAATGGCCGAGGCCAACCGGGCCTTCGCTCACTATAGATGGTAAGGGGATAATTGACAACTAACAGTGCAAAAACAACCAGAACAATAGCAGCGGGAGATAAGAGAGTGCCCAGGGATTTTCCTCTGGAGGACTTACGCAATATAGGTATTATCGCCCACATCGACGCCGGTAAGACCACCGTCACCGAGCGGATACTCTACTATACCGGGCGCACTTATAAAATGGGCGAGGTGCACGAGGGTACCGCCGTTATGGACTGGATGGACCAGGAGAGGGAACGCGGCATCACTATTACCGCGGCCGCCACTACCTGCTACTGGCGCGAGCACCGCATCAATATTATCGATACGCCGGGGCACGTGGACTTCACCGCCGAGGTGGAACGCAGCCTCAGGGTGCTCGATGGCGGTGTGG
>CAZEUJ010000242.1:1059-1868 GCA_964514525.1 uncultured Dehalococcoidaceae bacterium | reverse complement strand
TCATCTCGCTGCTGATAATATTTCTGGTTATGTCCGCCGGTATTGGAAGTCGTCCTGCGCAGGCATCGGTTCATCCCAGTCTCTATTACACCCAGGCAGAGCTGGATATTTTAAAGTCGTTAAAGACGGCGCCCAGCCACAGCGCTCTCTGGAACAATATGCAATCATGGGCGAATGCTCACGTTGGTGATACTCCAGTGGCCTACGGTGTAACAGACAGTCATGTTCTTGTCAGACAATATATCGAGAACATGGTCTTTATGTACCATATGACCGACAATGTCACCTACGCTAACGCTGCTGTAAACTGGATGCTGGCTGTGGCTGCGTGGCCTAACTGGTTTTCAGGAGCATCTGGAGAGTACGTTACTATATCAATGATAAGTTTCGGTATGTCGGCAGGCTATTATGGACTATATGACTATATGAATATCGGAAACCGTACTTCTATCAAGAACAGTATCATAGCGGAAGTAAATAAAGTTTTTGACCGCTACGAACCCTGGGGAAGCCGCTGGTTCCCCTCAGCTTTTCCAAATACCGAATCCCAGTATGGGGCGGGCATCGGTATCGCAGCTTTGGCATTAGGTGCTGACTCGGCAAACAGCACCGCATGGTTATCATTCGCTAAACAATGTCTAAACTATGCCCTCGCTTTTAATGGAGCTGGTGGTGGAGACGGAGGATGGGCAGAAGGCCCTCACTATTATCAGACATCAATGTATGCTATCGTTCCTTTCCTTGATGCCATGAAGCGTGTAGAAGGCACGGATTTATTTGCCGTTTATAGTAATTTCTTTTCCCATGCC
>CAZEUJ010000242.1:0-1049 GCA_964514525.1 uncultured Dehalococcoidaceae bacterium | reverse complement strand
GCGGGCCAACCATATTACAATTGGAAGACATATCGGCAGGGGCTAGCTGGAATAGCAGCGGTAAACCTTCCGATTACTTGTATAAACTGGCTAACTTGTATGATGACGGGTACGTTGAAACGCAGGCTGAAGAGTTTGGCTCGACCAATTTATCTCACGCCTATATCTGGAAGGACCCCAGCCTCTCAGCTTTACCTATTTCTGATTTGCCTCTTAGACATACATTTACCAGTATCGGCTACGAGATATGGAAAGCTGGGTGGGGGGATAACGACCTGATATTCCTGTTCAAGTCCGGCCGCAGCATGGGTCACGCCTACCCCAATCAAAATACCTTCGTCATCTACAAGAATGGTAGACCGATAACAGCCCCGGCAGGTTACGCTTCGTCATGGACGGAGTATAAAGTTACTCAGTTTAATAACTGCATAACGGTAGGGAGTAACTTAGGAAACGACGGGAAACTATATGGTTACGGTCAAGCGCATGAGCCTGGAGACCTTGCAGGCGATGAAGTCCCTATGGGGACAAGAGGGAATATTATTGCTACCAATTTTACAGATGTTTATTACCATGTTGCTGGAGACGCCTCTGCTCTTTATACAGGAGAGGTTAATACTGAAACCTTTGCCTGGCCCATGCTTTCTTCTGGCGATCTGGATAAATGGGTACGGCACATAGTTTTCTTCCCTGACCTTCAGTACTTTGTTACCTTCGACGACATTAAATCGCCAACAGCGCAGCAGGTCAACTGGTGGTATAAAGCTAGCGACGAGGAAAACGAACAATCCGGTGATACTCCGCCGTATCTGGCTATGACCAATGACATCCTCACCCAGCTGGTTCCCCAGAGCAACCCGACTAAAAGAATGGAAATTAAGATGCTCGAGCCAGCACCCGGGGATTATTCCTACACTATCAGTAGTAACGCGGGGCTATACAACCACGAGTTCAGTTATGCGATTATCCGGCCTACCATCAATGTAATCGCCCCCAAGTTCTTAACGGTAATGACCGCAGATAATCACCTGTCTACCGGAAATCTAACG
>CAZEUJ010000241.1:0-1924 GCA_964514525.1 uncultured Dehalococcoidaceae bacterium | reverse complement strand
GGCTCGATGATGCACATATCGACGCCGTAGCACTGCATGTCGTAGAGTAACCGCGGTGAGTTGTCGTAGGCTTCCATCTGACCCATGACCTGCCCGAGCTTATCGAAGTCCTTGGAACCTTTCAACGCTTTCCCGGCGGCATGGCGCTGGGAGTGAACATGGGTATCGACGATAAATCTACCGAGTTTCATAATGCCTCCTTTATTTATAATGTCGTTACGAGTTCAATCACGGCGAAGCCGTTAAGGCGCGGCAAACTATTTGTGAGCAATAATTACCTCACCCCCGGTGTCCCCCTCTCCTTTAAAGGAGAGGGGAGGATATATATGGAAGAGGGGCTTCGCCCCTCTTGAACGCCCCTATTTCAGACCAGGTACAATCACGCCCTTGATATAGCCCGCTGTCCGTATCAAGTTGTCCTGGAAAGCCTGGTCGATGTCTTCCAGCTTATAGCGGTGCGTGACCAGTCTATTCATGGGGTAAATGCCTTTCTGCAAAGCCCACATGGCACGTTTGAGCTCGCTCTGATAGTCCGTGGACATGCCGATGCCCTGCGGACTGTAGATAATCGGCGACTTAATCCAGTTAAACAGCTCATAGACATCCGGAGACTGGTGCCAGCCCACCATGATGATCTTGGCACGGTTGTTTTTTATCACCTCGCCGACCAATTTTACACCCGGCGGATGGCCGACCACCTCTATAGCCACGTCGACACCCCTCCCCCCCGTTATCTTCATCACTTCCGCGGCCACGTTTACCCTGTTGGGGTTCAATATTCTGGTGGCGCCCAACTCTTTAGCCAGGTTAAGACGACCGTCGTCCAGGTCAGCTACAATGTATTCCCTGATCTTAGGATGGGCTACTCCAGCAATGATACCCAGTCCCATAAAACCGCACCCCACCTGGAAAACATAGTCGCCCAGCTCCGGGGTAGCGGTCCGGGCGATGGACACCAGGCTCATCAAAGGTTCCCCCAGGGCATGTTCGAAAGGAATCCCGTCGGGAATCTTTTCGATAATAGAGCCATGCCCCCTGGCGAGTCTGTCGGCGGGGTCGCAGGTGACGTATTCGGCATAACAACCGCTGGCAAAAAACCCGGTTATGCGGTCGCCCGCTTTGAATCCCTTGACGTTTTTACCCACCTCCACTACCGTGCCCGCCGGCTCATGGCCGGCCCGCCTCGGAAAGGGCATTTGCTTTTTCATCTCATCGCTGAGTGAATCCACATATGCCGGCATATCGCTGGAGCACACCCCGCAGGCTTCTATTTTCACCAGTATTTCATCCTCGCTGATTCTCGGGATGGGGACTTCCCTTATCTCGAATTTTTTAGGGGCAACGATAAAAGCAATTTTCATGACCGGGTTCCTCCTTAGACGAATTTATTATAAATACAGGGTGTTTTTATTCGGACTAAATGATTTTACTCCCTCCCCTGCCGGATAATCAATTCCCGGTTCGAGGCAAAGAAAAAGTACCGTCTCTCCGTTTATTTTTACGAATGAAGAAGCCCTATCCAGGCTTTGACGGGGTATTGACTACCCAGTATAATAAACATACGGCTAATCAGCATATACATTATGTTAACTCTGGAGGGGTGTCCGAGTGGCCTATGGTGACGGTCTTGAAATCTGTAAGATGGAGTCTTAACCCGTCCTTTTGTAGCTAAAATGGTCTTTTTCTATTTTCCCCGAAAAACTTAATTTGTGCGTAAAATATCGTTTAGTGCCTTCTTGTTTGATTTAGTCTGTTAGCTAAATGTTAGCTATTTTCTATCTAGTCCTCCCTTAAAAACTCCTATGGGGCAGCATAAGCAAACAGCTTATGCTGCCTAAAAAGGAGAGGAGAATAATCGAGCTCGAGAGTATCTTTCGCCAATATTGCACTCCTGAGCCCCCGGTAAAACCGGACGGGATAAACT
>CAZEUJ010000240.1:0-1924 GCA_964514525.1 uncultured Dehalococcoidaceae bacterium | reverse complement strand
ACAAAGCTCTGCCTCAACCTCGAAGAATTCGTTAAGCGCTCCAACGGCATTTTCGGCAAGAGCGGCACCGGCAAGACCTTTCTCACCCGCATTCTTCTTATCGGCATGCTCCAGAAAAGCAAGGCTGTCAACCTTATTTTCGATATGCACAACGAGTACGGCTGGTCCGGTACCAGTGAGGGCGGCCCGCCCGTGAAAGGACTGAAACAGCTTTTCAGCAGTCGCGTGGCGGTATTTACCCTCGACGAGGAAAGCTCCCGGCGGCGCAAGGTCAGCACCGATTTTACCGTTAACATCGGCTATGATGAAATTACCCCGGAGGACATCGCTATCCTCCGCCCCACCCTGAATCTCACCGAGCTGGCGGTGGAAGCCGCCTACCAGCTGCGTAAAATCTTCGGCAAGAGCTGGCTGCGTCAGACCCTCGAGCTCGGTGAAGAAGAGATGGCGGAAAGAATTAAAGAGGCCAACATCCACGAGAGCTCGCTACAGAGCCTCAAGCGCGGACTCGGCACCATCGGCCGGCTAGGCTTCGTTAAGCAAGACGCCCCGGAGGACGCCGTCAAACGCATCCTCGATTATCTCCAGCGGGGCACCGATGTCGTCCTCGAGTTCGGGCGCTACCGCGAAATCAACGCATATCTTCTCGTGGCGAATATGCTCTCCCGCCGCATCTATGCCCGCTACCAGCAGCAGATGGAGGAAGCCATCGCCGCCGGCGACGACGCCCTCAAGCCCAAACCCCTGGTGATAACCATCGAGGAGGCGCACAAGTTCCTCAATCCGGAGGTGGCGGACAAGACCATCTTCGGCACCATCGCCCGCGAGATGCGTAAATATAACGTCACGCTGCTGGTCATCGACCAGCGTCCCAGCGGCATCAGCGAGGACGTTATGTCCCAACTGGGCACCAAGATAACCTGCCTCCTCGATAACGAAAGGGATATCGATAGCGTTCTGGCGGGCGTCTCCGGCAAGAACGAGTTGAAAGCTGTTTTAGCCCGGCTGGCGCCAAAGCAGCAGGCGCTCATTTTTGGGCACGCGGTGCCCATGCCGGTGGCTTTCCAGCCCGTCGCTTACGATACGAAATTCTACTCCAGCTTGACCTCCGGCGACAAAAAATCTAAAGAGCACACCGATAAAGACATCGAAAAGCTCTGGGAATAAATTGGTTTTCATACTCACCCCCTTTTTCCCCCTCTCGAACAGGATTATTCTCAATACACGGATTTTATATTGTTCAAGAGGGGGAAAGAATTTGATAGGGGGCGAAGCCCCCTCTCTCTTAAACTCCCCTCTCCAGCCAAAATCAACTCCGAAATATAACCATGCTGCTGGCTGGAGAGGGGATTAAGGGGTTAGGATAACCTGATGCAAAAAGTACCTGCGGCGCACAGAAGGGTGAGGTTTTTTTAACCCGGCTACTTTATCCCCGCCAGTTTCTTTTCCAGCTCAGCATTGCCGGGCTCAACCAAAATAGAGCCGTCCGGGAAAACTATCGTGGGCACACTCTGGTATCCGCCGTTCACATCACGGACGTAGGCTGGCCCCTGTTCATCGGTCTCAACATCAATCCAGGTAAAAGGAACGTTCAGCCGCTCGAAAACCTGCTTCGCCCGGAAACAGTCGGGGCACCATCGCGTGCCGTAGACCTTAATTTGTTCCATTCTATTTATAAGATAACAACATTACAGCGACTTTACCGCCTTCTCTATCCTCCCTAAAGCCTCCCGTAATATGGACCGCGGGCAGGCGATGTTCATCCGCTGAAAGCCCGAGCCACCTTCTCCGAACATGAATCCATCATCAAAGCCCACCCGCGCCTTTTCCCTCATAAATTTCTGCAAGGCCGCATCGTCCATCCCCAGGCCGCGGCAGTCCAGCCAGAGCAGGTAGGTGCCCTGAGGCTCGATGACCTTTATCC
>CAZEUJ010000239.1:0-1935 GCA_964514525.1 uncultured Dehalococcoidaceae bacterium | reverse complement strand
TATGTAATTGCTTCTGTCTCCAGCATTGTTTTATCTTCCCCGGTTTAATTCTTTCACCCTGTTATTACACTTCACCACTATTGAGTCTTTTTTGATATTGGCTCAACGCGTACCGATTTTTTCAAGAAATTAAGGGGGTCTCCCTTTTACTAGTTTGTCATAAACCTTTAAATATTCGTATTTCATTACAGACCAGCGGTATTTCTGGTAGACAGCCGAGCCAGCTTCAGCCAGCGCCGCCCTTTTCTCCGGATTCCTGTAGAGCTCCAGGATGCAGCGGGCCAGGTCACGCTCGTTATCAGGTTCATAATACATTACTGAGTTATCATCAAAGTAGGCTTTTATTGTGGGAATGGTCGTAACTATCGCTGGCTTGCCCATAGCCAGATACTCAAGTAGCTTGTTGGGCATTGCCGGGTTTACACCGGCAGGGATAACCACAACGCCAATATTAGCCTGGGCGATGTGTGCAGGCACCTCACTCTGAGGTACCCGACCGGAGAAGTCAACATATTTCATAACCCCAAGAGCCTGTGCGAGTTGCTCTAACTGCGGTCGGTATTCTCCATCTCCCACCACCTTTACCTCCAATTCCGGAATCTCCTGCGTTAAAAGGGGCACTGCCTTTATTAGAGACTGCACGTTGTATCTTTCTAAAAGACTCCCGTGAGTGATCAGACAGAAACGGCTGTTATTATCACTGGGAGAAGACGAGCACGTGAAGACATTTTCGTCAGGCGTGTTCAGTACCACAGAGATCTTTGAGCTGGGAACACCACCATTCTCTATGATTTCCTTACTGGTACTTTGGGTGCTGATTATATGGTCGGCCCAGTGTGCACTTGCCTTCTCTACCATACGCAGCAATTTGACTATCACATTCTCAGAGTCGACCTTGAAATTATCCACGAAAGACCCTGGCGTATGATCGAGCACATAGAAAACAACCTTTGCTCCAAGGAGCTTGGGAAAGATGGCAGTGAAGACCATGAAATCGGGGATACCACTCACTTCTACTACCTGATATCTTCTTCTCAGGTACAGCCAGGCCAATTTCCATGAAGCCAGGAGGAAAAAAACAGAATATTCGAATATATACCTCAGGATGCCACTCCGGTGGTGTTCTAAGGGGAGTTTGTACACCTTCACCCCATCGATTATGTCTTCGCCTTTTTCGCCCTTCTTCTTCAGACAGATGACATCTACTTCATAGCCGTTGGCCACGAGGGTCTCGGCGTTCCTTCTGTTAGGAATCATGGTGAGATAATAGCTGTTCCGGACCATGCAAATGCGCTTTGCTCTTTTATCTTGATTTTGATAGGATTGATGCTCCAACTCCTCTTTATTTCTCATGAAGCACCTCTTGGTACACCGCTATGATTCGCTTGGCGATAACGCTTTGGTCCAGATGTTTTATCTTTTCTCGCCCATTCGTACGGTCCGGATAGTTCACAGCAAGCAGGAGTTTCTCCGCCACGTCGGAAGGCTCTTGGCTACATAAATAGCAACCATCAGTACCTTTGATGACTTCAGATACATCGCCTACAGGGACAGACACTATAGGTAAATTGCAGGCCATGGCCTCCTTGATAACCATAGGAGAGCCCTCACCATCGGAGACTAAGGGCAGCACATCGCAGGCATTCATATATACAGGCACCAACTCATGAGGTTGACCTGAGGCCAGCACCAACTCTATGGATGGGTCCTTTTCCCGGGCCAGGGCTACCGCAGCCTGGACAATGTCAAACCTCTTCTCCGGTCGAGTAGGCTGCCATAGCCATAAGACCAGCTTCTTGTCCCGGGGCAGGTTCAACTGCTCTCTAACCTTGTTTTTAAGCGCTGGCTTAAACAGGTCGAAGTTGATGCCGCAGGGGATGACCTCGGCCTTTTCGCACTCCAGCTTTTTCTTCTGCTCTTGCGATACCAGAATAA
>CAZEUJ010000238.1:0-1980 GCA_964514525.1 uncultured Dehalococcoidaceae bacterium | reverse complement strand
GCCGAGCTTGTCCACCAGTTCACCGCCGAGCGCCAGGAGAACCTGCCGCTATTCCAGATAACGCTGGATACCTTAGACCGACTCTGCCGAGCCGATAACAAAGAGCTTGTCCTGCGCTCATTTGAGCTGCACCTGCTGGAATGCGCCGGCTACCGACCTCAGCTAAAAATATGCGTTACGTGCCATAAGGCTCTGGAGCAGACCACTAACTATTTCAGCCCTGCTTCCGGCGGCCTGCTCTGCCCCGCCTGTAATTCAAATCAGCCCTTCTCCTATTCGCTATCAGTTAATGCCCAGAAGGTATTGCGACTCCTCCAGGGCTCAGATTATACCGAAGCCAGTCACGTTAATATAGATAGTGCACTTGTTTCCGAGATAGAGAACGTCATCGGTGGATATATTAAATACCTGCTGGAAAGAGAAGTAAAGTCTGCCGTCTGGCTGGATACACTAAGAGAGCAAAGGCTTCAGTTAAATCACTAGATATTCTAGAACCTCACCCCCTTACCCCCTCTCCAAACCGGAGTTTGGAATATGCCGGAATCCCTCTGTTTGGAGAGGGGGAAAATAGGAAGAGGGGTCGTGACCCCTCTTAAACGCCCCGGTTTAAATCAGAGTTAAAAAGAAGAGTGTAGCGAGAAGGGGGTGAGGTCGTTAAGAATCCGTCATCCTCCCCTTTACGGTAAAGCGCGGATAACATATAATTAGTCGTAACACACGCCGGGAAAATGTAATTTCTAGATTGGTGCAGGTAGATATGCCATCGAGACTGGACGACATCAACGAACAGCGAAGATTAAAGATTGAGAAGCTCCGGGCGCGGGGCATTGACCCCTACCCTCACCGCTTCGAGCAGACCCACACCACGCAGGAAGCCATCAAGATGCTGGAATCCCGCGAGACGGAAAAGGGAGCGGCGAGCCGGGAAAAGGAGTCCGTCAAAGTGGCCGGGCGTATCATGGCCGTCAGGAAAATGGGAAAAGCATCGTTTATCGATATCCGCGACGGTTCCGGCAAAATACAACTGCTGTTTCAGACCGCTAACTATAACGAAGCCAAGCAGGAACTATTAAAAGACCTGGACATCGGCGATATTATCGGGGTGGAAGGCACGCTGCTACGTACCCGCACCGGCGAGCCCACCATCTCAGTAACCGAATTCACGCTGCTGGCGAAGTCGCTCCAGCCCCTGCCGGAAAAGTGGCACGGACTCAGCGATATCGATACCAGGTACCGCCAGCGCTATATCGACCTTATTGCCAACACCGAAGTTAAAGATATCTTCAAGGTGCGCAGTCGGGCTATCGCAGCGGTGCGCCAGTTCCTCGACCAGCGCGGCTTTATCGAGGTAGAGACGCCGGTGTTCCAGCCATCCGCCGGTGGCGCTCTGGCCGCGCCCTTCATCACCCACCACAACGCCCTCGACCAGGACTTTTACCTACGCATAGCTACGGAGCTGCACCTGAAAAGGCTCATCGTCGGCGGGTTCGATAAAGTCTATGAAATAGGCCGTATTTTTCGCAACGAAGGCATCTCCACCACGCACTCGCCGGAGTTCACCATGCTGGAAACCTACGAGGCCTACGCCGACTACACCGATGTGATGAAAATGCTGGAAGAAATGATTTCCTGGGTCAGCCAGCAGGTGCTGGGCACGATGGAGATTAAATACGGCGATAATAACGTCAACCTGAAGCCGCCATGGGGTCGCGTCACGCTGCGGGACGCCGTCAAGGAGTACAGCGGCATCGACTTCGTGATATACCCTACCGCCAGCGGCCTGCGGGAAAGGATGCGCTCGCTGAATATCGAGGTTGACCCCGACTATAACTGGGCAAGACTGGTCGACGAGCTTCTCAAGACTTTTGTAAAACCAAAGCTCATCCAGCCCACCATCGTTTACGACTACCCTGTTTCCATGTCGCCGCTGGCCAAGAACAAGCCCGGCGAGGAAAGGGTGGTGGAACGCTTCCAGGCCTA
>CAZEUJ010000237.1:0-1996 GCA_964514525.1 uncultured Dehalococcoidaceae bacterium | reverse complement strand
TTGTTGGAACGATGGCAATGGAACGATAAATGCCATGAGAAGTACTAAAATAGAGTGTATTGTCGCCCAGCATCCCTGGCTTGAGAACGATACGCTTCTGGCTGATATCATCCTCCCCGGCAGTACCACGCTGGAAGTAGACGATATCGTCACTAACAGCCGGTCAGGCGTGCAATTCCTGTCCATAGCGCTCCAGAGACAGGCTATTAAACCGATAGGCGAGTCCAGAAGCGACTACGAGATAGTTCTGGAAATAGCTAAAAAGCTCGGCCTTGATGATGAAGTGAGCGGCGGCTTTAGCGTAGAGGACAGGATTAAATCTGTTTACGAAGGTAACCTATCGCAGATAATGAGTTGGGAAGAATTCGAGGAAAAAGGCTATTACGTTTACCCGATACGCAAAGACTGGGAAAAAGAGTCGCCCGGCCTTAGAAAATTCTATGAAGACCCCGAGAAGTACCCTCTTCCCACCCCCTCAGGCAAATTGGAATTTTATTCGGAAAGATTGGCTAAATATTTCCCCGACGACCAGGAAAGACCCCCTATACCAAAGTGGATCGAGAAGGGTATCACACACGATGAGAGTCTCTTCAGTGAAAGGGCTAAAAAGTTCCCTTTGCTGATGATGTCCAACCACGGCAGATGGCGGGTACATGCCCAGGCTGATGATATTTCCTGGACCAGAGAAGCCCCGACCTGCAAAGTTAAGGGATGGGATGGCTATCTGTATGAGCCTCTCTGGATTAATCCCACCAGCGCCGCCGAAAGAGGCATTAAAAACGGAGATATCGTCAAAGTCTACAATGAAAGAGGGGCCGTCCTATGCGGCGCTTACGTTACCGAGCGGCTGATGCCTGGCGTGGCGTATGTGGACCATGGAGCTAGATGCGACTGGATAATACCCGGTAAGCTGGATAGAGGTGGCGCCATCAATCTGATAGCTCCAGGGGGCATCACCTCCAAAAACTGCGTAGGTCAGGCGACCAGCGGCTTTCTGGTTGAAGTGGAAATGGTGTCCATGGTGCAAATGGAAGAATGGAAGAAACGTTATCCTGAAGCTTTTAAAAGAGAGTATGGCCCAGCTTCTGGCTTACGCTTCAACGCCTGGGTTGAAGGAGGTACGTAGGTATATATTGGATTATTGTATAGGCTCGGAGAACTAAATCGGTGGCCATCCAGTAAGGAGTTCAAAATATCCGAACTCCGGCCAAGCTCTCTAGTTTTCCTCTCTGCTTATTAATGCTCTCTCTTTTCTATCATCCTCAAGAATACGGCAAACTGAGTATGTTTTGTTAATATAGTATTACAAGCGCTTCGGGGATAAAGTGCGCCTTTTAGCATATCAAACCATCCGAAAACGGGCCTAAGCGAGGCACGTGATTTTACCAAAGGAAGCTGAGAGACGCTCTATTGAATCGGGAGGTGTTTACCACTTTAACTGAAGCGAAAATGTTGATTGAACAGTGGGTGAGGGAGTACAATCAGGTATGATAGTTATAGCGCTAGCGATAATCCACCACCAGCGCCTGAAACTATTATGATAATGGTTCTAACATAAGACTCGGTATAACTATTGGACTAAGTTATGGCATCAAAAAAAGTATCTCGGCCCGGCGAATATAGTGGCTACTCGGAAAAGATTTACACTGAAGTCGTTCGTGCTTCGCGCTATCTCTACATCAGGGGTAGTAATTTAGCTATTGATATCTACCGCCCCGCAAAGAATGGCGTAGCCGTTGAAGAACCTTATCCCGCTATCTTACAAAATAAGCGTTATCAGCGTAGAGGACCATTGACTGACGTGTCTCTGATTACCGACTGGGTTGAGCATGGTTATGTCGTGGCAGTACTCGACCCCAGAGGTGCGGGTGCGTCCTTCGGCCACCGGCTTGGGGACTGGAACTGGGAAGAGGCCATTGATGCCAGAGAAGTGATTGAATGGCTCGCCGCACGACCCTACTGCAGCGGGAAAGTTGGTATGTGGGGCTTTTCTTAT
>CAZEUJ010000236.1:0-2004 GCA_964514525.1 uncultured Dehalococcoidaceae bacterium | reverse complement strand
GCACAGAAATTCATCGACTTTCTTGCGTCTTCGGAAGGCCAAGAGATATTTAAGAAAAATGGCTATATAACAGATGCTGAGGAGGCGAGCAAGTATTGGCAATAAAACCTGTACTTAAAGAAGTAAAAGAAAAGTTCCAGGAAATTGTGGCCAGTCACCACCTGGGCGACGCGGCAGTGCGGGTGACTATCGGGACGCTGTCCGTCAAGCAGGCTATCGGCAGCCCTAGGCGGCAGGACTTCCCTCTCCTGCAAGGCAAGGAAGTCATGATTGAGGCGCAGGTTCTGGGAAGTTACGGCCAGGCATTCACCGATACGCCTAACGTTTTCAACGGTTCGCTTAATGACGTTCTGGGCTTAAGCCTGAACACAAACGATCATAGAGCCATATTCATCGCTACCCTCAATGCGGTTACGGCGCACCTGAATATGGTTACCGGGACGCGTCATTGCCGCGATGAAGAACCGGAAAAATGCGCCTCTCAGATTGCGCAATATATCCTGGGTGATGCAGGTAAGGTTAAAGTTGGTCTCATAGGACTTCAGCCGGCCATCTTGGAAAATCTTGTCCTTACCTTCGGGAAGGATAATGTATGCTGCACTGACCTCAATCCCAATAATATAGGTGCCAGAAAATATGGAGCCGAAATCTGGGATGGCAGAACAAAAACCGAGAGGTTGATAAAGTGGAGTAACGTTGTGCTCGCCACCGGCAGCACTATTGTTAACAATACATTTGATGAAATACGAGAGATAGCTATCTCACAAGGTAAGCGGCTGATTATTTTTGGAGTTACCGGAGCCGGAGTTTCGGCATTGTGTGGTCTGGAGATTTTGTGTTTCCAGCCGCACCAATAATCAATGGGAAATATATTAAAAAGAATAGAAAGATTTTCATTGGATAAAAAAGTTACAGGAGCAGGTTCAACAGGCCGCCGATGATTAACGAGGTAACAACCATTATCCCGACTGCTTTTAATAAACTAACCACACCCAGCTCTCTCAGCAGAACGATGAAGGTAGCGATACAGGGGAAAAACATCACCAGGACAACACTGCTGACGACCAATTGCTTGGCGCTCAATGCCAGCGTAGCTTTTTTCTCGGAAGAAGAATACGAGCGCGCTGCTAAGGTAGCCGTTCTCGGCTCTGATGTTGCCGAAACGCTCTTCAGCGAAACATCACTTTTAGGAAAAAAAATACGCATGGGCGATATGATTGTCACCGTCATCGGCGTGCTGGAAAGCAAAGGCGGCATGATGAACTCCTCGGACGACGCTGTCTTCATCCCGCTTACATTATTGCAGCAGGCGGTCTCCCAGACGCGTACCGCCCAGGGAGAAAAGGTCGTCTCATCGATAACGTTGACGGTAGCCGAAGAGCAGTACGCCGACCAGGTTGAAGCGGATATTACCAGTCTTTTACGTACCCGCCACCGCCTTGAGACCGGTGCCGATGACGACTTTAATATCCAGTCGATGAGTGACATTGTGGAAACTCTATCGGAAGCATCCGGAACAATGACCCTTCTTTTTTAGGCGCTATCGCTGGCATTTCACTGCTGGTCGGGGCGGGCAGATTTGAACTGCCGACCTTCTGAACCCCATGTAGCCCGTGAAAAAGGCGGAGGCCGCTTGCCTCCTTTTCAGAATGATTATAGGAAAAAGGGTACCTTAAGTCAATTCCCTGGGCAGGAGAGTTGTACATTTCAAATTGTTGTTAGCCAACAAAATACTTAATCATTATCTTCGAATGGAAACTGGTATCACTGTTGAGTCCTACGTAGCTAGGAGCGAATATTATCAAGTATGTTCACATAGTGCTCTCAGATATCAGCCACCAGTTCCTGAGGCTATTCTAACTATGGCAACGAGGTAACAACTGGTATCACTATTGGGGGCAGGTCATCTTCTGGTCGATATTATGGAAAAGGATCGCTGGTTCAAGCTGTTGACTTAGATTATATTACGGGGTAAATTTTAAGTGACATTTTTAATTGAAATCA
>CAZEUJ010000235.1:0-2016 GCA_964514525.1 uncultured Dehalococcoidaceae bacterium | reverse complement strand
AGCCAGCCGTCCTCATAGGGGGTGCGGAAATTCAGGAAGAAGTGGAGCTTTTTAATCTTCCACTTGCCGTCCTCTTTGACGTACTCGTTTTCATAGATACCGTGGGCCCAGAGCTGCCTGAGCTCACCCTCGTGCAGGCTCAGGGTGGGCCGGGCTTCCACGAAAAAGCCGTACCAGCGGCCTTTAGCGTTTTTACCATCGGGGTCGACGGTAACGACGCCCTGGATCTGCATGCCGATGGACATATAGCCGACCCTGGGTTTGGCGTCTTTACCGCCCTTGAGGAGGTCGATGTAATACCGCCTGATGCCTTCCTTGCCTTTGTAGACACCATAGTCGGCTTCCTCGACGGACTCGGCTTTATCACTGAAAAGGTCGACCACCTTCTCCCAATCGCCGTAGTCGCAATAGTAGCCGTAGATCCTTTGAAGCTTTTCGATTTGCTTGATGTCTTCGAGGCGCTGGATCCTTTTCTGCAATTCTTCCAGTGTCGCCATGAATACCTCCTGTATAAAAAAGTAATAATGTGACCTGTTTTACGCATTATACTTCAGGGATAATGAGAATTAAAGGGCAGATTACGCAAGGGCGAAAAACTGGCGTAGAAAACGTCAGCGTTTAGTGCCAGTCTTTAGACTGCGGCACTTTCTCCAGGGCGCTGAAGGATTCAACGTGATTTATGACCACGTTGCAGGTGCCCTCGCGGCGGGTGAGATTTCCCCTGATGATAAGAAACGGCGAGCGGAAGGTGTGCTCGTACTGCTCGTAGGTCTGGCCGAAGACCATGCACGGGATGTGCCCGAACTCGTCCTCCAGGGTGATAAAGACAACCTTGCCCTGCGGCCGCTGGCGGCGGATGACCAGTCCGGCGGCCTTCACCGCCGCGCCGTCACGCAGTCTATCGATATCCTTACTGGTATGGAATCCACCGTTAAAGCGGGAGCGAAGCCTGGCCATGATGTGACCGGCGGGGAAGAGGCTGAGGATGCTGTACTCCTCCTTCATGCGCTCCCAGTCAGTCGGGGCGGCCAGCTCAACGATATCCTGAGAAACGGGGAGAGGGAGGGGCAGCTGAGAGTTAACAGGGCGGTAGCGGAGTCCGATTTCCCACTTTACTTTGCGACGGTTCGGTTCAAGGCTATCGAAGGCGCCGGCGCCGGCTAGGTTGAGAGCGACCTCCTCCAGCACGCCGGTGCGCTCTAAGAAGTCGCCGATGGTCCTGAAATTCCCGTGCTTTGCCAGCCCTTCCTCAATAGCTTTAGCGAAGGCCTCGCCGAGCCCGGTGACGTTCAGGAAGCCGAGGCGAATGGCATACAGGCTGTCATTCTGAGGGAGTCCCGATATAATCGGGACGACCGAAGAATCTCGGGGAAGGGGGGTTGTTACAGCCCCACCCCGAGATCCTTCGCTTCGCTCAGGATGACAATTGTGAATTATCTCTATCACGCACTTTGACTGGCTCTTATTGATATCCGGGTTGAGCACCGTGATGCCGTGCCGCCGGGCGTCCTCTTTCAGCGTTTCCAGGTTATAGAAGCCCATGGGCTGCTGGTTGAAAATCCCCACGAAGAACTCCAGCGGATAGTAATATTTAAGCCAGGACGCCTGGTAGGCGGTAACCCCGAAAGCGAAGGCGTGCGACTCCGGGAACATGTACTGGCCGTTGAATTTTTTAAAGACTTTCTCGGCGGCTTCCACGTCAGGGTGGCGCTCTCTGGCCCCGGCGATGAACTTTTGATGGTACTGCTCGATAAGCTCGTCGTTGTGCCGCCGCCCGAAGGCGCGGCGGAGGCGGTCGGCCTCGCTGGGGGCAAACCCGGCCACGTCGATGGCGAGCTGGTTGACCTGGTCCTGGAAGAGCACCACGCCGAGGGTGCGCTCCAGGGCCCGCTGCTCGAGGGGGTGGTCGTAAGTGACCGGCCTTCTTTTAGTACGCCGCGCCAGGTACTCCTGCACGCCGTGGTTAACGCCCACGCCGGGCCGCACCGCGCCCACCTCGTGGGCCATGTCCAGCAG
>CAZEUJ010000234.1:0-2019 GCA_964514525.1 uncultured Dehalococcoidaceae bacterium | reverse complement strand
ACTCCCGGGAGCTGGGCATCCAGAGCCAGTTTCCGGAAACATATCCGGCAGATGCCGAACTTGCGTATATAGGCGCGGGGCCGCCCGCATATTTTACAGCGGTTGTGCTTCCGCCCGGGGAATTTGGGCGTGCGCTGCGACTTTAATATCATCGACTTTTTAGCCATAACTAACTATCTCCATCCTTGGCGAAGGGCATACCCAACAGTTCGAGCAGGCGTTTGCCGTCCTCGTCATTCCTGGCCGTGGTGACAATCGATATTTCCAGGCCGCGCACCTTGTCAATTTTATCATATTCGATTTCCGGGAAGAGTATCTGCTCTTTAAATCCCAGGCTGTAATTGCCGCGGCCGTCGAATGAATCCGGGGATACACCCTGGAACTCGTGCATGCGGGGCAGCACGGCATTGACCAGCTTATCGAAGAAGTCGTACATGCGGTCGCCGCGCAGGGTGACCATAAGGCCGATGGGCATCCCCGTCCTCAGCCGGAAAGCGGCGATGGACTTTTTCGAGCGGGTGATGACCACGTGCTGGCCGGCGATGGTCTGCAGGTCCTGCTGGGCCGTTTCCAGCGCCTTGGCGTTCGAAATGGCTTCGCCCAGGCCGATGTTGAGCACGATCTTTTCCAAACGCGGCACCTGCATAACATTAACGAACCCGGCGAGCTCCATCATGCGGGGCACGACCTCTTTGCGATATTTTTCCTTAAGTCTGGCCATTTTAGTCAACCACCTCACGGCAGGCGCGGCAGAACCTTACCATCCTGCCGTCTTCAAGCTTTTTATAGCCGATGCGGGCGGGCTTATTGCACTTGGCGCAGACCAGCATCACGTTGGAGATATCGAGCGGCGCTTCCAGGTCAATAATACCGGCCTGCCTGGCGGCGCCCTTGGCTTTGGAGTGCTTTTTAATAAAGTTAACGCCCTCCACAATTATCTGCTGTTTCCGGGGGTAGGCAAAGCGGACCTTGCCTTTTTTGCCCCGGTCTTTGCCGGCAATAACCAGCACGGTATCGTCTTTATGTATTTTCATAGCCTTTTCTGCCTTTATAAAACCTCCGGCGCCAGCGATATGATTTTAGTGTACTGCTTGTCCCGTAACTCCCTGGCTACCGGCCCGAAGATGCGCGTCCCTTTGGGATTATTCTTATCGGAAAGGATAATGGCCGCATTTTCGTCAAATTTAATATACGAGCCGTCGGGGCGGCGGTAGGGGTGCGCCGTGCGGATAATGACCGCCCGCACTACATCGCCCTTTTTAGTGGCGGCGTTGGGTATGGCCTTTTTCACCGAAGCGACGATAGTATCGCCGATATAGGCGTATTTCCGGCGGGTACCGCCGAGCACGGTGATGCACATAATTTCCCGGGCGCCGGAGTTATCCGCAACCCTGAGTCTACTCTGCATTTGAATCATATTTTTTCACCAGAACTAGTTTGTGATTTCACCGGGTTTAATTTCAGCCACCTCTCCTTTGGTGACGATCTCCACCACGCGCCACCGCTTCAACCGGGAAAGAGGGCGGGTCTCTTCGATTTTTACCGTATCGCCTACCTTGCACGGTTTTTTTCCATCCTGCTGGGCATAATATTTCACGGTCCGCCGGATGGTCTTTTTATAAAGCGGGTGTTTCTTGGGGGTATCAACGGCGACGATTACCGTTTTAGCCATTTTATCGCCGATTACCTCGCCGATCCTGGTCTTGCGCTTTCCTTCCATATTCTCCCGACCTACCTTATCCCCAGTTCTCTTTCCGTGAGCAGGGTGTTCAATCGAGCAATGTTCTTCTTGACCCTCCGCACCTCGCGGTGGTTCACCAACTGCTTGGTGGTAAGGCGAAAGCGGAGGTTGAAAAGCTCCTGATGCGATTCTTCCAGTTGCTTTTTAATGTCTTCGGTGCTGAGGTCTCTCAACTCTTTTAGTTTCGCCATGTCTCATTCCTATTTGGCTGTATCGCCGAGGGCAGCGAGGGACTCTTTAAACACGAAGCGGGTCTTCAGCGGCAGTTTATGGGCGGC
>CAZEUJ010000233.1:0-2021 GCA_964514525.1 uncultured Dehalococcoidaceae bacterium | reverse complement strand
AAAAACTACCTGACCAAGGTCGTCGAAGACCGGAAAATCGGCGAGCATATCCTGTTCCAGGGCGGCACCGCCTTCAACCGCGCCGTCAAGGCCGCCTTCGAGGCCGTCCTAGGTAAAAAAATTACCGTGCCGCCCCAGCATGATATCCTCGGGGCCATCGGCGTGGCCATGCTAGCGAAAGAAGAGATAGAGAACAGCGGCAAAAAGACGCGCTTCCTCGGCTTCGACCTGGCGAGTCGAAACTACGAACTATCGTCGTTCGAATGCCAGGGCTGCTCCAACCGCTGCGAAATCCATAAGGTCGTTTTCGAGGGGGAAAAGCCACTTTTCTACGGCTCGCGCTGCGGCAAGTGGGACAGCACGGAGCAGAAAGAGAAACGCCAGTTCTCGAAAATACCGCGCCTCTTCGAAGAGCAGGCGCAAAAGCTGCTTAACATTTATCCTAAAGACAAGCCGGACAGTCCCAACGGCCAGACGGTGGGCATACCGCGCGTCCTGTTCTTCCACGAGCTTTACCCGCTCTGGAAAGCTTTCTTCACCGAGCTCGGCTTCCAGGTAGTACTCTCCGATCCCACCAATCGCCACATTATAAGACAAGGTATCGAAAATATTGTCGAGGAGCCATGCCTGCCCATCAAGCTCGCGCACGGTCACGTGCTCAACCTCCTGGAAAAAGACCCGGACTTCATCTTTTTGCCCGTCCAGTGCACCATGGAAAAGCTATCCGACGACTTCCATAAATCGTGGAACTGCCCGCTTACCCAGAGTCTGCCTTACATTTTGCTCAGCTCCACGCGCATCAGAGAAGCCCTGAATACGCCGAAAGGCAAACAGCCCAAGGTACTGCAGCCGGTCATTCACCCCGACCGAGGCCGGGAGTGGCTGAAACGCGTCCTGGGCAAGTCCGCCAGGGACGCCGGAATTACCTCGAAAGCCCTCATCGATAAAGCCATACAGACAGGACTGGAGTCGCTGGACGCTTTCAACGACTGGCAGCGGAGAAGGGGCGAGGAGGTACTCTCGCAACTCAAGACCGGCGAAAAAGCCATCGTCGTCATCGGGCGGGCCTATAACACCTACGACGAGGCCATGACGCTCAACATCCCCGAAAAGCTGCGGGATATGAACGTCCTGGCGATACCGCTCGATTTCCTGCCGCTGGAATCGGTCGCCGGGGAAGTCAGTAAAAGCCACCCCAACATGTACTGGAAGGCCGGGCAGAAGATACTCTGCGCCGGGAGAATCATCGCGCGGGACCCGCGGCTGTTCGGGCTCTACGTGACCAACTTCGCCTGCGGGCCCGATTCATATTTAACAAAATTCTTCAGCAAGGAGACGGAGGGCAAGCCCTTCCTGACGATAGAAATCGACGAGCATTCCGCCGACGCCGGTATCATCACGCGCTGCGAAGCCTTCATCGATACCATACGCAACGCCAGGACGCGCGGCACCAGCAAATATATCCCGCTGGTCAGTATTTCCTCCAACCATACCGGCCACCGGCACGTCTATATACCCTATATGATCGACCACGGCTATATACTGGCGGCCGCGATGAAGCACTGCGGCGTCGATGCCGAACCCCTGCCGGAGTCCGACCACCTGACCCTGGAGACGGGCCGCAAGTACACCACGGGCAAGGAGTGTTACCCGAGTATCATCACCACCGGCGATATCGTCAAGAAGACAATGGCGCCGGACTTCGACCCCGAAAAAGCCGCCTTCTTTATGCCGGCCGCCAGCGGCCCCTGCCGCTTCGGGCAATACAACCGACTGCACCGGCTGATACTCGACGAGCTGGGACTCCAGCAGGTGCCCATCCTCGTTTTCGACCAGACCGGGGGTTATCACCGAGACATGGCGTCGCTGGGTCGGGGCTTCCGCCTCCACGCCTGGAGGGCGATCAGCATACTCGACTCGATGCAAAAAATGGTGCTGGAGAGGCGCCCGTACGAGGTAAATAAGGGAGAGACCGACGCCCTCTATAAAGAGTGGCTGGACACGTTGATAAAGACCACCGG
>CAZEUJ010000232.1:0-2036 GCA_964514525.1 uncultured Dehalococcoidaceae bacterium | reverse complement strand
ATTTCCTCCCGGTGCGCCCAGCCGAAGTAAAGGGCGCTGGCGAGGGCATTCTGCCTCATCAGGACATGCCGGGCCGCCATAATATTATCCAGGGCGCTCAGCCCGGTATATAGCTCGATATTCTGGAAAGTCCTGGCTAGGCCCAACCTGGCGGCTTTATCCGGGCGGATGCGCGTGATTTTTTTACCATCGAATGATATATCGCCGGTCTGCGGCTTATAAAAGCCATTGATACAGTTCAGGATACAGGTCTTGCCCGCGCCGTTGGGCCCAATGATGGCCAGGATTTCTCCGTCCCTGATATCTATATTGATATCGACCAGAGCGCGGACGCCGCCGAACGATAGAGAAAGATTTTCAATCTTTATTCTTACGTCATGGGGGCTATTGTTTTGGATTGTTTCTTTGTTTTGTGTTGTCACTGGCTTTTCAAAAGGCTGTCACGGTATTTATTTAATGTGGGACAATCGTTTTCACTGCATTCGGACTGCTTTCCATGCTGTCGACTATTTTTTCTAGTCGATCGAGATGTATCCTTGTCGGGCTTAGTATACTGCTGGCGGCCGGTGCACCTGGAGGTGCCGTCGGCATAGACTATAAGCGTTACCTCATCGTCAACAGTATCACAGTAAACGGTCGTCGCGGTGACTTCCCAGTCAGGTTTATTCAATCGTACCATCCCGTGAATGAGTCACTTTCATCTTACTATTTATCAAATGGGAATTCAAACGAGTTATCTTGATATTGAGAAGACTATGGGGGTAAAATAGAGGAGACGTGCCGGGCTCGTAGCTCAGCGGTCAGAGCGGCCGGCTCATAACCGGTTGGTCCCAGGTTCGATCCCTGGCGAGCCCACTTAAGTCAATACCCACTTCCCTTGGAGTTTACATAAAGTCTAGGCGTGCCAAAAATAGCGATTCATGAGGTGAGATATAACTTGTCTTGAATCTCTGGTTATTGGCCCGTGGAAGCCAGCGTGCCACTGGCCTGCCGGTCCTGTTGGACGGCCTGTAAAAGGTAATCGAGGTTGATGGTATAGCCTTCGTAGTGCTGGCGGTCGAAGCGGGGAGTGCCCCAGTCGTAGGCGATTTCCATCCCGCCGTTTTTTACCAGCAGCCAGACGTGGTTGCTTTCCGCATAGGGTTCATCGCTCATCTTGAGGTTACCGATAATCGGTGTGGACTCGATGCCGAGGCTCTGGAAATGCCGGTACATTGCCAGTGTGCTGTCATCGCAATCGAAGTTGGCCGAACGGGATGGTACTTCCGGGAATCCCATCGAGATGAGTTGAGCAATTACCAGGCCGAGACACAGGATGACCGGGAAAAGAGCAAATATATACGTCATGCGCCGGTAAGAGCATTCCATGCCTCGATTATATTCTTAATTCGCCATATGGAGAATAAAAAATCATTAAGGTTTGATAAAATTTTGATTAAGGTTTCGTAAACGACGTATACTTTAATCACAAAGGAGGCAGGAATGATGAAAATTCTGGGTATCGTGGGCAGTCCGCGACCGGGCGGCAACACCGAGATAATGGTCGAGGAGGTCCTGGCGGCCACGCAGCAGGCCGGTGCCGAGACCGATATCTTTCTCGTCGCCAATAAGATTATCAACGGTTGCGATGCCTGTGGAAGCTGTGCGCGGACCGGCAAATGTAAAATTAAAGATGACATGCAGGTACTTTATAAGAAGATGGAGTGGGCGGATGCCATCGTTTTCGGTAGCCCGGTCTATTTTAATTATGTGACGGCGCAAGCCAAGGCAATCATCGACCGGACGTTCTGCTATCTGTTCGGACATAAACTTGCCGGCAAAGTGGCAGCACCGGTCCTGGCGCTGCGGAGGATAGGCGCCGGGCAGACGCGCGTACAGGTACAGGGCTGGTTCATCACCCAGGGGATGATCGCCTTAAGGGGTGCCATCGGCTACGGGCCGGGGAAAGGCGAGGTCAAGACCGGCGTCGGCGGCGGCATCGGGGTAACGGCGATGGAGGAATGCCGTAACGCGGGCAAGGAAATCGTGGAGATGCT
>CAZEUJ010000231.1:0-2061 GCA_964514525.1 uncultured Dehalococcoidaceae bacterium | reverse complement strand
GAGAAGAAGTTCAAAGCCTTGGGGTTCGACCGCGTTTACCCGCCGGGGATAGACCCGGAAATCGGCATCGCCGACCTGAAAAAAGACTTAAAAGCCAGAGGCAAGATGTAACCGCAAATACTAAAGGTATTTTTATATTCGAAGGGAGTGAGTATTTGTGCCAAAGTATTTAGGTTCCCAACGATTACCTTTTTGTAAGACTAATTCGCTTATCTGGCTCGTGAATAAGCTCGGCTCACCGACAATATTTCTTATTGGCTTGGTGCTGTATTGTGCGATTCCACTAATATTTTCGGGGATATTCAATGCGTTCAACACCAACGGTAATATGCTGGTTGCGCAGGCAGGACCATATAACACTGCTGATAGCGCGATAACTTTAAAAGATTATATTTTCTATAATTTTGCCAATATGCTGACCCTGGAATACAGCACCTATTCCCCGGTTGGTATCGGGAAACTGCTGGCAGTGTCTGAAACAATACTTGGGCTGGCATTATTCGGCGCGCTTATCAGCGTTTTTCTCGTAAAACTATTGTACCCCAGAAAGAATTCCATTGTTTTTTCGGAATATTGTTACTACGCTCTGGATAAAGAGTGTTTTTTTATTGTTTTTGTAAATACCAACAGAATTCCTCTGGTCCAGGCGGAAATGAGCGCCGTTTTAAAGACGGGTTTTACCTGGCCACTTCGCGGCTCTTTCACGGCGCCGTATATCGGGGAATCCGTTTGGGCGTTTTTATTGACTGATTTGGCTATAAAAAAGGAAGAAATCTCCAACCTCGTCCTGGATAGCAAGAACGACGGCTTAAAATTCGGAATATCGGGCAGTTATGGGTTTACTACCTTTGCTTCTGCTATTAAGTACAAACTTCAAAAAGTGATCGTGGTTCCCAGTAGAGGGCCCTGGGAAATTGACCCTTTGCTTGCCACACCGGAATATTCGAATCGCGAATTCAGAAAAGCTTTTCATCAACGGCCTCCAAATTCGCAGCATTTTCTCGAATTTGCCGAGGGTCTGGGCGCCAAAATTGTTCGCTAGTTGTTAATATAATCATATGTGTATATGCTTTTATGGATGAAATCAAGCTCTTAATCGACTTCGGTAGCACCTTTACCAAGATTGTCGCCGTCGACCCCGATACCATCGGGGTGGTCGCTACCGCCCGCGTGCCCTCCACCGTGGATACCGATATCACTGTGGGACTGGAGGAAGCTCTAAGACAGATTGCCGTAAAAACTCATATAACCGACTTCGAAAAGAAGGAAGCCCTCGCCTGCTCCAGCGCTGCCGGCGGCCTGCGTATGGTCTGTGCTGGCTTTGTGCCGGAGCTTACCAGCAAGGCCGCCAGTCTCGCCGCGCTGGGGGCCGGTGCCAAAGTTATCGGCAGCTATTCTTATAAGCTTAATGAATCCGAAGTCCGAGAAATCCAGTCGCTTGCCCCTGATATCCTCCTCCTTTCCGGAGGCACGGATGGCGGTGACGAGCAGGTCATCATTCATAACGCCCGCCTGTTCTCTCTCACCAGCTCCTCGATTAAAAATATCATCATCGCTGGTAACAAGTCCGCTCACAACGCTATAAAAGTCATTTTTAAAAATAGCCCCAAAAACGTTATCTATACCGGTAATGTCATGCCGGAGATCGGCGTGCTGGATGTCGCCCCGTGCAATAGAGAAATTCGCGCCCTCTTCATGAAAAATATCATCGAGGCCAAGGGCATCGCCAAGGCCAGGTCGATTATTAAAGACGTTATTATGCCCACCCCCTCCGCCGTTCTGGAAGCCGCTAAACTCGTCGCCGGCGGTTTTAAAGACGATGCTGGCTTCGGGGAGCTTATCGTTATCGACCCCGGCGGCGCCACCACGGACGTTCATTCCATCGCTAAGGGCGCCCCCGCCCGACCCGACATTCTCATGGTCGGCCTGCCGGAACCTTACTACAAAAGGACTGTTGAGGGCGACCTTGGTCTGAAATATAACTTGGACAGGCTTTTAGAGTTGGTCGGCAGTAGAGAAACGCCGCCCGGTTTTGCCACTATCGTGATGGGTTTTCGTGAT
>CAZEUJ010000230.1:0-2068 GCA_964514525.1 uncultured Dehalococcoidaceae bacterium | reverse complement strand
TTGGCGTCGGTTACCCGGGCCCGGTGGATCTTACTTTTCAGCATAGTTCTCATTGTGCTTCCCCCTGAAAGTATTTCTTCAGTTTGCCTTTAATATCGCTTCCAATTCAATGGCTTGTTTTTCATCGATTCTCCCCTTGGCCAGGGCGATAGGGACGGTCTGTAACCCGAGTTCTTTGTAAGGAGAGAGCAGGGAAGGGGCTTTTTCCCGCAGGGTTTTGAGGTGTTTTCCGACGGTGCCGGTATCACCGCGGGCAATTGGTCCGGTAAGGCATTGCGGTATGCCGATTTTTTCGATGTTGTTAAGACTACCGCGGATTAAGGGGAGGAGTGCTTGAGTAGCCTGGTCGGTGGGGATAGCGAACGTCTGCCAGAGGTCGGTGGACATTTTGACCAGCGTTACCAGGTAGTTGCTGGCAAATACGGCCGCAGCATGATAGGCGACCTTATCGCCGGCTTTCAACCTTATCCAGCGGCCTCCAAGGGCCATAGCCATGTCTTTAAGGGTGGTCAATAAGGGCTCTTCAGCTTCCAGAGCAAAGGTCGAGCCGGGTATATTTTCGATAGCCTGCTCGACGTTAGCAAAGGTCTGAAGCGGATGGAATCCTCCCACCCTGGCGCCGGATTTTCTGGCTGGTTCCAGGATATCGGTCGAATCGGCGCCGCTGCAGTGAACGACGCTGCGGCCGGCGGTCCATTTCACCTGTGAGACGACCGCGGCGATGGCATCATCGGGGGTGGTGATAAAGGTGAGGTCGGCGTTATCTGCCACCTCCTGGTTGCTATCCAGTAAGTGCAGATTGCTGACTGTCCTTGTGGATTTCCCGACTGAAGCCGGACTCCGTCTGGACGCGCCGATGAACTCATAGCCTTTCTGGCTAAGCAGGACAGCCAGGGCAGTGCCCACCGTTCCGGCCCCTATAAAACCTATTTTCATCATGATGCCCCTAAAATAAAAACCTCTCGGATTATGTCCGAGAGGGCAAAATTCTAAGGTTTTTACTATTTGCCGTCTCGGTCGTTTCCGATCCAAGCGACTCATGTTATTAAGGTTTCAGTGTTTAACTCACCGCCATAAAGGTCGATGGTATTTATATTCTAGCCCAGATAAGTGGTTTTGTCAACTTGGCGAAAATAACGGTAACACTTTTTATGGTTTTAGCCTTCGCGTAGAAGGCTGCGAGCAATAGTCAGCCTCATTATTTCCGAGGTACCTTCGTAAATTTCTGTTATTTTAGCATCGCGGAGGTAACGTTCCAGGGGATAATCTCTGGTATAGCCGTAACCGCCGTGAATCTGGAGGGCTTTGGCGGTGACAAACGCGGAGACCTCGGAGGCGAAGAGCTTGGCCATCGCGGCTTCTTTGATATAAGGCCTGCCCTGGTCGCTGAGGTAGGCCGCCCGATAGGTCAGCAGGCGGGCGGCATCAATCTGTGTAGCCATGTCGGCCAGCATCCATTGGATCGCCTGAAAACTGGCGATAGGCTGGCCGAACTGCTGGCGTTCCTTAGCGTATTTCAGGGCCGTTTCGAAAGCCGCCCGGGAGATACCCACCGCCTCGGCGCCGACGGTAATCCGGCTGGCGTCAAGTGCATCGAGGGCGATTTTAAGTCCCTGCCCCTCCTCGCCGAGTCGGTTGGCCTCCGGGACAAAGCAGTCCTGGAAGATGAGCTCGGTGGAGGTAAAGCCGTGGAGTCCCATCTTGTCTTCATGTTTTCCCACGGAAAGTCCCGGGATATCTTTGTCTATAACGAAAGCGGTAATCCCGCGCTGCATGAGAGACTTATCAATCGTGGCAAACACGACTACTATCTGAGCTTTATCTCCGATGCTGATGAACAGTTTGTTGCCGTTGATGACATAGCCGTCTTTACGGCGCGTGGCGGTGGTCTGGAGGCGGGTGGGGTCACTGCCAGCACCGGCCTCGGTAAGAGCGAAACAGGCCATCTTTTCGCCGCGGGCATGGGGCGGCAGGTATTTCCGTTTCTGGGCTTCCGTGCCGTACTGCATGATGGGGACGATAGCCAGTGATAAACTAACCCGCAGGTAATTATCAATAGCGGCGGAGG
>CAZEUJ010000229.1:0-2085 GCA_964514525.1 uncultured Dehalococcoidaceae bacterium | reverse complement strand
GGGCAGGTAGGGCCGGAGCTTGCCGAGATGCTCGAGATTCCTTTCATCGCTTATGTCAGTTTGATGGAAGAAATCAAAGAAAAATACCTGCGCGTGCGCCGGATGGTCGAGGAAGGCCATGAGGTTATCGAGACCACCCTCCCCGCCGTCATCACCGTCGCCAAAGAAATTAATGTGCCCCGCCTGCCTTCCCTGCGCGGCATCATGAGATCCAAAAGCGTTAGGGTAGAAACCTGGGGCATTAAGGAGTTGGGCGTCGATTCATCTATGGTCGGTCTGGCTGGCTCCTCTACACAGGTTATTAAGATATTTTTCCCACAGAGGGTCCACCAGGCTGAAATGCTCGCGGGGAATCTGGAACAGCAGGTGGAGACACTGGTCGACCGACTCAAAAAGGCCGGCCTGTGCTAGGAACGATATTTCATGGGAGTCAAAATTGATACGCTCCGGTGTACCGGCTGCGGCGCCTGCGTTTTTGTGTGCCCCGCCGGCGTGCTGCTGGTCGAGGATATGAAGTGCCGCGTGGAAGACGGCTGTATTTCCTGCGGACTCTGTGTGGACCAGTGCCACTGGCGTGCAATCACTTTAGTAGACGATAAAACCAAAAAAAGAAAGAGTAGCCTGGAAAATGGGCATAGAAATTAATCTCGCAGAGTGCACCGGCTGTGGTGACTGTGTCCCAGCCTGCCCTTTCGGCCTGATAGAAATTATCGGGGGCAAGGCTGTAATCAAGGAGGGCTGTAATCTCTGCGGCGCCTGCGTGGACACCTGCGACTACTACGCCATCACCATTGAAGCGCCTCAGAAGACCGCCGCCGTCAGCGGTAACGCCCGCGGCGTCTGGGTCTTCGCCGAGCAACGGCGCGGCAACCTGAAAAACGTCGTTTTCGAATTGTTGTCTAAAGGTCGGGAACTGACGGACACGTTAAAGACGGAACTGTCTGCGGTATGCCTCGGCCATAATATCGTCGACGTCGACCATCTTATCGCTTACGGCGCCGATAAGGTCTACCTAGTAGATAGTCCCGACCTGGCCGATAATCAGGAAGACTACCTTACCCATGAGATGGTCAGGCTTATCCGGGAACATCAGCCGGAGGTTGTCCTGGCCGGCGCCACCGCCCTGGGTCGTTCTTTCATCCCCCGCGTGGCGGCCATCCTTAATACCGGGCTTACCGCCGACTGCACCGGACTGGACATTGATATGGAGAAACGGCTGCTCTGGCAGACACGCCCTACTTTCGGCGGGAACATCATGGCGACCATTATCTGCCCTAACAAGCGACCGCAGATGTCCACGGTACGACCCCGTGTCTTTAAAAAGAATGCCCCCGACCCCGCCCGTAAAGGGCAAATAATTAAAGTGGATTTTAAAAAAGAGGGCGTCACGGCGAAAACAAAACTGCTGAATTTTATCGAGGACATTACTGAGGCGGTCAAACTCGAAGACGCGGATATTATCGTCTCGGGCGGTAGAGGGCTGGGCAAAGCCGAAAACTTTAAACTGCTAGCCGAACTGGCGGATACCTTGGGAGCGGCCCTAGGCTCTTCGCGGGCGGCCGTGGACGAGGGGTGGATCCCCTACAGCCACCAGGTGGGCCAGACGGGCAAAACGGTCTGCCCCAAGCTCTATATAGCCTGCGGCATCTCCGGTGCCATCCAGCACCTGGCCGGCATGCAGACGTCCGACTGCATTGTCGCCATCAACGATAACCCGGACGCGCCTATCTTTCAGGTAGCCCACTACGGCATCGTCGGCGACCTTTTCCAGGTGGTGCCGATGTTGATAGAGAAGCTCAAGGGATAAAAGAGCTAATAAAAAGGCCCTAGAAAGTCCAGGCCGCACTGCTCCGCATGGTCTTTAATATCGTTGATAATTTCTTCCGGCGGCAATACCAACTTAACAACCGCCTCTTCCGTCGGCAGGACGAATCCCCCGTCACACCAGGACACGAATTCGCCTTCAGGGACCCGGCCAAGCAAGGTTTTTACTTCCTCTACACCAACTGCGTGTATTCTCACCCAACCGTCTTCAGGCCCTATATTTTCACCGGAAACGATTTCTTCCAGTAATTTATTCCGGTT
>CAZEUJ010000228.1:0-2100 GCA_964514525.1 uncultured Dehalococcoidaceae bacterium | reverse complement strand
GTATTGATGTCGGTGACCCGCGGTACTTCAATACTTTCAAAGACCTGTATGAAGCGTTTAAAAAACAGTATAAGTTTGTTGTCAACCGGGTTTTGTGGCTTGGGACGCTTGCCCAGAGTATTGAGCCGAAGTATTTGCGCTTCCCATTCAATTCTTGCATTACTGGCCCTTCATGCATGGAGAAAGGCCAGGATATCCTTATTACGGACGCGGATCACAGTTATGGTATCAGCGACCGGGCAATCGTTGATACGGCAGATTCCCTTACCGCCATTAAAAAATTAGTCTTCGATGAGAAGAAAGTAACCATGGACGAACTCATGAAGGCCATTGACACCAATTTTAATGGCCAAAGAGGTGAAGAGATAAGACAGATGTGCCTGGCGGCGCCCAAGTTCGGTAACGATATCGATGAGGCGGACTTGATGGTTCGTGACGTGGGCATATTTTCCGGAAGTGTCATCATGTCATATAAAAATCCATTTGACGTACCGTGTAAGATCTCCCGGGAAGGGCTGTCCTGGCATTATTTCGGCGGCCTGGGCGTGGGAGCATTGCCCAACGGGCGTAAATCAAGGGAACCCCTAAACGACGGCTCGATATCGCCGATGCGAGGCATGGATAGACTGGGACCCACCGGCGTAATCAGGTCGGTGCTCAAAGCCGGTTTTAAAGAGTCCTACGCTTCATGTTTGAACCAGAAGTTCTCCGGGACGGTCATGCAAAGCCAGGAAAGCCGGGAAAAACTGGGGATACTTATCGATACATTCTTCAGGAATGGCGGGCAGCACATCCAGTTCAACATGGTGGATACCGAGGAGTTGCTTGATGCGAAAGCACATCCTGAAAAACATAGAGACCTGGTGGTCAGGGTGGGAGGCTTCAGCGCCTACTTTGTCATGCTTTCTCCGGAAATCCAGGACGACATTATTTATAGAAGTACGCAAGGTTGTTAAAGATATTCAAAAAACTCAGGAGCAAACACATGAATCTTGATCTTACCGAACTATTGGATTCTGAACTCAAAGGGCCCATCAAGATGATGCTAAGCCAGATGCCGCCGAATAACTTCAACGATTTGCCGGCCGCCCGGGCCGCTTCCAAAAAGATGATGGAAGCCATGAAATCACAATTGCCGGTCATCCCGGGTGTCATTACCGAAGATAAAACTATACCGGGTCCCAAAGGCGCACCCGACGTTATGGTTAGAATCTATCGGCCAGAAAAACAATCAGGACTACTCCCTGCCCTGCTCTGGATTCATGGCGGCGGCTATATGGTTGGTGATATTGACCAGGAGGATTTCCCCGCTAAACAATTAACTTTAGCCGGTTATTGCGTTGTCGTTTCCGTGGAATACCGGCTGGCGCCGGAGCACCCTTATCCCGCCCCTCTGGAAGACTGTTACGCCGCGCTCAAATGGCTGGCAGCTCATACCCGTGACCTTAAAGTTGACCCCTCCCGTATCGCCATCGGAGGTGCGAGCGCGGGCGGCGGGCTTGCCGCCGGACTGTCTATCCTGGCACGCGACCGGGCGGAGGTCAAGACGGCTTTTCAATTGCTGATTTATCCCATGATTAACGATTATAACGTTGCTCCCCCCAGCGATGTCCTGCTGGATACGCTCTTCTGGACCCGGGAAAATAACCTGCTAGGCTGGCGTTCCTATCTCGGCTGTGAGCCGGGCGACGGTGGAATTTCCTGCTACGCGGCGGCTTTTAGAGCGGAAAGCCTGGAAGGGCTTCCCCCTGCATATATCACGGTTGGCGATATAGACCTGTTTGCCCAGGAGGATATTGAATACGCGCGTAGACTGATTGAAGCCGGTATTCTCACTGAACTCCACGTGTATCCGGGCGGCTGCCATGCGTTTGACATGCTTGTGCCGGGCGCGGATATCTCTAAAAGATTCATTGCGGATATTCACCGGGCACTAAAACAGGCTTTACACGATTAATTTTACTCACTAATAACCTAATAGAAGGAGAGTCTTATGGATGAAAGAAAAAATCCTGTTGTGGCTACAAAATCCGGCAAAATAGAAGGGAAGTTTGAAAACGGCCTTTATATTTTCAAGGGTATTCCTTACGCCGCGCCGCC
>CAZEUJ010000227.1:0-2142 GCA_964514525.1 uncultured Dehalococcoidaceae bacterium | reverse complement strand
CTTCACTGAGGATGCACCCGCTCTGCCGCGAGAAGTCCCGCAGCAGAATATGGTCGTTGGATAGGTTGGCGTTGGGACTCGGCGCCGCGTGGTCGATGAATATCACCGTCCTTTTAGCATTCGCCAGCCGGCCCAAGCCGCTACTGCGATACTGCCGGACAGTCAGCGGCCCGGTGGTATCCTGCACGAAGGCCAGGTCCACTTTAGCTATGACGATGTCCCCGGCTCTGGCGTCAAAACCGGACTTCTCGCTTAAGATTTTTTCCGCTAGAGTTTTGCCCATTCTAGATTACTTTTTAATTTTATCATTCTTCAGATTCAGGACTTGTGAACGCTTTGGTAATATCTTTGGTTAAATTATATTTTGAGGGACAATTTATATTCTGGCACTCTCTTTTTCTGAAACGTTTAGAGTAGAATAATGAAGGTTCGTGGCAATGCGGGCATACAAGTCTTTTATATGTTGCAGTCTCTTCTACAACATCGCCATCTTTCCATTTTCTCAATTCAGATTCTGACATACTATTTATTCCTTATTTTAACCTATCCCCCTGCCCCCTTCCCTTGGCAAGGGAAGGGGGCGTTTTGTAAGAGAGGGGGCGAAGCCCCCTCTCAAAATCTCTTCCCCCTCTCCTTCAAAGGAGAGGGGGATAAAGGGGGTGAGGTAACCTCTCCCTACATCGGGATATTCCCGTGTTTCTTGACCGGTCTGCTCTCTTTCTTATCCCTTAAAGCCTCTAAAGCCGCGATGACCTTCGCCCGGGTCTCGCTCGGCTGTATCACGGCATTGATGTACCCCATTTTAGCCGCCACGTACGGATTATAGAGCAGCTCACGGTATTCCTCGATCTTTTCCTGCTCTTTCGCTTTGGGGTCTTCGGCTTTTTCTATCTCGGCGCGGTGGATGATAGCTGCCGCCCCTTCCGCCCCCATTACGGCTATCTCCGCCTGCGGCCAGGCCATCGTATAGTCCGCCCCTAGCCCCTGGCTGCACATGGCGATATACGCCCCGCCGTAAGCCTTGCGCGTTATCAGCGTTATCTTCGGCACCGTCGCTTCCGCGTAGCACCAGAGCAGCTTGGCGCCGTGCCGGATAATGCCTCCCCACTCCTGGTGGCTGCCGGGCAGAAAGCCGCTCACGTCCGCTATGGTCAGCAAGGGAATATTGAAAGCGTCACAGAACCTGATAAAGCGCGTTGCTTTGTCCGATGCGTTGATATCCAGGGAGCCCGCCAGATAGTTCGGCTGGTTGGCGATAATGCCGATGACATGGCCGTTCATCCGTGCGAAGGCGGTAATAATATTCATCGCATACTGCCGGGAAGGCTCTAAAAACTCTCCACCGTCCACGATGGCTTTAATCACATCCTTCATGTTGTAGCCTTTGTTCGAGCTTTCCGGCAGGACGTTGTTCAGCTTTTCCCCTGCGCCGTCCGGTGCGTCTTGCGGTGTGGTAAAGGGCGGTTTATCCTCGTTGCTGGAAGGCAGGTAGTTCAAAAGCTTCTTAATTTCTTCGATTGCCTGCTGGTCATTATCGCAGGCGAACTGCGTCACACCGCTTTTAGTGCTGTGCATCAGCGCGCCGCCGAGTTCTTCATTATTTATCTCTTCGCTCGTGGCACTCTTGACCACCGCCGGCCCGGTAATGAACATGTAGCTCGTCTTTTTCACCATGAAAACGAAGTCGGTCATGGCGGGGGAATAGACCGCTCCCCCCGCCGCCGGACCCATGATGGCGGAAATTTGCGGGATAACACCGGAAGCCGCGGAGTTGCGGAAGAAGATATTGCTGTAGCCGTCCAGAGAGTTAATGCCTTCCTGGATGCGAGCGCCGCCGCTATCGATAAGGCCCACCATAGGGACTTTCATCTTCATAGCCAGGTCCATAATGCGGCAGATTTTCTTCGCGTGCATCTCGCCGAGGGTGCCGCCCCGGGCGGTAAAGTCCTGGGCGTAGGCGCAAACGGTGCGTCCGTTCACCTTGCCGAAGCCGGTGATAACGCCATCCGCCGGGATAGTCATTTTTTCCAGACCGAAGTTAACGGAACGGTGCTGAACGAACAAATCCGTTTCCTGGAATGTCCCTTTGTCGAACAACAGGTCGAGCCTCTCCCGCGCCGTGAGTTTGCCGGACTCGTGCTG
>CAZEUJ010000226.1:0-2154 GCA_964514525.1 uncultured Dehalococcoidaceae bacterium | reverse complement strand
AAAAGGAGAGATTATTAATGGTAGAAAAAAGGAAAATACTAATCGCCGATGACGAAACCATCGTCAGGGAGTCGCTGACGGACTGGTTGACCGAGCACGGCTATCCGGTCATCACCGCCGCCAGCGGCGAAGAGACGCTGAGGATACTCAGGAACGGTAAGGACCTTGGAGTTGTCGTCCTGGATGTGCGCATGCCCGGCAAGGACGGCCTTACCGTTCTGGAAGAGGCGAAGAAAAAACACCCCGACCTCAAGTACATCATCATCAGCGGCTATCCATCGGTGGATATCATGACGCGGGGCATCAGGCTGGGCGCCATCGGTTTCCTGGTAAAGCCCTTCGACCCCGCAGAGCTGGAGAAGCTCATCCACCATGCCATTTACGGAGAAAAAAAACCGGCCGCGGCCGCCGTTACCGAGGACACCGCCCGGACTGAGGAGGAAATACTCGGCCAGATTTCCGGCAAGGAAATCGCTTCGATGATGGCGGAAAACCGCGTTTTCCATCCACCGAAGGAGTTCTCGGAAGCCGCCGCGCTCCGGAGCCTGGAAGAATACAAAGCCCTCTATAACTGGTCGATTAAAGACCCCGAAGGCTTCTGGGGCCAGGTAGCCAACCAGCTCCACTGGTATAAGAAGTGGGACAAGTTCCTGGAGTATGACTTCAAGAATAAACCGGAAGTGCGTTACTTCATCGGCGGCAAGATAAACGTCAGTTATAACTGCCTGGACCGCCACCTCGATACCTGGCACAAGAACAAAGCCGCCATTATCTGGCAGGGCGAGCCGGATGATGATACCCGGGTATATACCTACCAGCAGCTCCACCACGAGGTATGCAGGTTCGCCAACGTATTGAAGAAGCTGGGCGTTAAGAAGGGCGATACCGTGTCCATCTACCTGCCCATGATTCCCGAGCTGGCTATCGCCATGCTCGCCTGTGTACGTATCGGCGCGGTGCACAGCGTGGTCTTCGGCGGGTTCAGCGCCGAGGCCCTGCGCGACCGCATTCTCGATGGTAAATCGAAGATTCTCATTACCGCGGACGGCTATTACCGCAGCGGCCGCCAGATAAAGAGTAAAGAAAACGCCGATGCGGCGGTGGCTTTATGCCCCGAGGTAGCGGATGTCGTCGTGGTGAAGAGGCTGGGCATAGATATCCCGATGATGGAGGGCCGCGACCATTGGTGGCAGGACGAGATGAACGCCCCGGACATTACCGCCGATTGCGAGCCGGAACAGATGGACGCCGACGCGCCCCTGTTTATCCTCTATACGAGCGGCAGCACCGGCAAGCCCAAGGGCGTGGTGCATACCCAGGGAGGCTATCTCCTGCACTGCTACCAGACGATGAAGTGGATTTTTGACATCAAAGAAGAAGACACCTACTGGTGCACCGCCGATGTCGGCTGGGTCACCGGGCACAGCTATATCGTCTATGGCCCGCTGTCCATCGGGGCGGCCAGTCTGATGTTCGAGAGCGTTCCCACCTACCCCCAGCCCGACCGCTTCTGGCAGATTGTCGAGAAGTTCGGCGTTAACGTATTCTATACCGCCCCCACCGCCATCAGGGCTCTGATGCGGGAAGGGGAGGAGTGGCCCAACAAGCACGACCTTTCCAGTCTTAGACTGCTGGGCAGCGTCGGCGAGCCGATCAATCCCGAAGCCTGGATGTGGTACCACCGCGTCATCGGCCGGGAGAAATGCCCCATCGTGGATACCTGGTGGCAGACGGAGACCGGAGGTATACTGATAACGCCTTTACCCGGCGCAATTCCCACCAAGCCCGGCTCGGCCACTCTGCCGTTCCCCGGCGTCGAACCTATTATCCTGCGGGAAAACGGCACCGAGGCCGCCATCAACGAGGGCAGCTATCTGTGTATCAGGAAGCCCTGGCCCGGTATGATGCGCACCATCTTCAATGACCCCGAGCGGTTCAAGCAGACCTACTTCAGCAAGTTCCCCGGTTACTATAATACCGGCGACGGCGCCCGCAAGGACCCGGACGGCTATTACTGGCTCATGGGCCGTATCGACGACGTCATTAACGTCTCCGGACACCGCATCGGCACGGCCGAGGTGGAGAGCAGCCTGGTCTCTCATCCCAAGGTCGCCGAGGCGGCGGTCGTCGGCATGCCCCATTCGCTGAAAGGGC
>CAZEUJ010000225.1:0-2261 GCA_964514525.1 uncultured Dehalococcoidaceae bacterium | reverse complement strand
GTGAGAGCGGGAGTGGTAAAAGTACCATCGGGAAGATGATCTTGCGTCTTATTTCAATAACTTATGGGACGATTTTGCTCGACGGGTCAGACATCTCCACGCTCAAAGGCAATGCGCTCAAAGAATACTACCGCAAAGTACAGGGAGTCTTCCAGGACCCATTTAGCTCTTTTAATCCTATCTTCAAGGCCGACCGGCTCTTTAAGATAATCCATGACGAGTTCTATCCGCAGACCGTGGCCCAGGAATGGGACGCGAAGGTGGAGAATTCACTTAAGGCGGTCGGCTTGAATCCCGAGCACGTCTTGGATAAATTTCCACACCAGCTCAGCGGTGGGCAGCTTCAGCGCTTCCTGATCGCGCGTGCCCTGTTGCTGGACATCCAATTCCTGGTAGCGGATGAAATCATCAGCATGCTGGATGCCTCCACCCGCATTGATGTCCTTAATCTCCTGGCCGACCTCAAAACCCGCGGCCTTTCCATCCTTTTCATTACGCATGATCTCTCGCTGGCCAACTACATCAGCGAAAGGGCAGTAATTCTCTATCGTGGGTATGTCGTGGAAATGGGTGCCACAGAGAAAATATTCAAAAATCCGCAACATCCCTACACAAAGATGCTGATGGTTTCCGTGCCACGCCTTGACCGGAAGTGGCAGGAGAAAGGGAGCAGTTTAGAACGGGCAGCAAAGCAATTCGCGCTTCCTAAAGGTTGTCCCTATTACGACAGATGTCCGAACGCGGTGGGAGGGTGTTCCAGGGACCGGCCGGCGCTGATTGAGGTCGAGCCAGACCATCTGGTCGCCTGCAGCCTGGCTGAATAGAAAGCCTGACACGTCGGCGTGCGGTTCCCGAAAATCCCCGGGGAAATTATCGATAAAGCGCCGTTATATCACTCGTGGCTCTCCCGTATTATCTCCTGGTATCTGCGACTCCCCTCGCGGAGTGTCCGCTTTTGCGTGGCGTAATCGACGTGATAGAGGCCGAAGCGCCTCTCGAAACCGAACGCCCATTCAAAGTTGTCCAGCAGTGACCAGTAGAAATAGCCTTTGACGTTTATGCCGTCAGTCACCGCTTTATTCAGGACGCGCAGATGCTCTTCGATGAATCCGGCTCTCTTGGTATCGCTGTCATCGGCCAGGCCGTTCTCCGTGATATAGACAGGTTTTGAGGTATACCGGGATATCAATTTAAGCAAGCGGTAAAGCCCTTCCGGGTAAATTTCCCATCCCATGTCCGTCAGCTTTTCCGGCGGCATTTTACGCACTTTAGCTGACCGGTCATCTCCGGAGAAAGTAAATCTTTTAAAATTACGCGAGTAGTAATTCAGACCGAAAAAGTCGAAGGCATCCTTGACGTCGCTTGTATACGATATTCTTGCGGCCCCAGGAATAGAGGAGTTAAGATAGCCGTTCACCAGGTAGGTGAGATGCGATTCGTTAAGGCTTCGGCAGAAGCGACGTGCTAGCATCACATCCAGTAAATTCCACCTGCTCAGAGGGTCGTAAATGGTCAGGGAGCCCACCAGCCCCACCTGCGCCTGCGGTTCGAGTTTTTTAAGGCGCTGGTATGCTGCCGTATGAGCCCGCAGTAGGTTCCGTAAAACTATGCCGACCTTCTGCGGTTCCTTTACGGCGGGGGGAAATTGGGCGTATAAGTACACGTGGGTGGCGTATATCGTCGGCTCATTAATGGTACACCATAACTTCACTTTGGCACCGAGGCGGCGGACAGTTTTCTCCACAAAAGCGGCGAAGATATCTGGAGAGTTTTCCTGCAGGAAGGCCCCCTGCTCTTCAAACCATAAGGGGTCGGTAAAGTGGTGTAAAGTAATCATGGGCTCAATCCCATTAGCTAATAGCTCATCGACAACCTGCTCGTAATGGTCCAGGGCCGCCTCATCGAATTGTCCCTGTTTCGGCTCTATCTTGCTCCATTCTACGGAAAAACGGTAGGCATTCAAGGATAGTCCTTTCATAAGCTGGATATCTTCTTTGTAGCGGTTCCAGTGGTCGCTGGCAATGCCGGCTTTCTGGCCGTGTAAAATCCGGGGTTTGCCTTGTTCATCTACAGCGGATTCAAATTTATACCAGTTGTTATTGGAGCAGTTACCTTCTACCTGGTGCGATGATGTGGCGCTTCCCCAGAGAAAATCCTTACCGAATTTCCACGGAGCGTCCTTGAGCCTGTTTAAATCTAGGCGCGGGCTGGCCCGGCGGTCGGTAAACCAGAGTAATAGACCGCAATAGATTATAGCGATG
>CAZEUJ010000224.1:0-2325 GCA_964514525.1 uncultured Dehalococcoidaceae bacterium | reverse complement strand
AGAATACGGCGAGGTCATCAGGCAGGGATACCATGACTGGGGCATTATTTAACATGTTTTGTCGTTTATTCAAGCGAATTTTACAGCCGCACCTGTGATACAATGTGAGCGAGGATAAATGAGCAAAATCGGGCGACCGTCTAAAGAAGAGGAAAAGGAGCATCCACTACACGGACAGTTGAATGGAGAGGTCCCCTGGCTGAACGGGTGTAAAGAACATGGCAGAAAAACCTGTCTGGACTGCCCGGTGCCTCTGGAAGAGTGCCCTGCGGAACACCCGCGTCATAAAAAAGGCGGCCGACCGAAAGGAAGTACAAATAAGGAGTAGCGGATGACTGCAAACAGGCGATATAACATCAAAGACATTTCTCTCGCGGAAACCGGCCGGCAGCGGATAGACTGGGCTTACCGGGAGATGCCGGTGCTGGGCTTAATCCGAAAGCGCTTCGCTAAAGATAAACCTCTGGACGGGATATCGTATGCCGGCTGCGCCCACATCACCACCGAGACGGCCAACCTGGCGATAACCTTGCAGGCAGGAGGTGCCCGCGTTACTCTGACCGCCTCCAACCCGCTATCCACCGATGACAGCGTGGCGGCGACCCTGGTAAAGGACTACGGGATGTCCGTCTATGCTATCAAGGGCGAGAGCGTAGAGGTATATAACCGGAGCCTGCTGATGGCACTCGATAGCAAGCCTCAGCTCATTATGGATGACGGCGGAGACCTCATCAGCACCGTGCTCACCAAACGCCCCAACCTGGCTAAAAATATCATAGGGGCGGCGGAGGAGACTACGACCGGCGTCCTCCGACTGCGCAACATGGAAAGAGAAGGCGTGCTCAAGTTCCCCATCTTCGCGGTGAACGCCGCCGATACCAAACATCTCTTCGACAACCGCTACGGCACCGGCCAGAGCACCATCGACGGCATTACCAGGGCGACCAACATACTCTGGGCGGGGAAAAAGGTGGTGGTCTGCGGTTACGGCTGGACGGGGCGGGGCATCGCGATGAGGGCCAAAGGACTCGGCGCCCATGTCATCGTCACCGAGGTAGAGCCGGTGCGTGCTCTGGAAGCCGTCATGGAGGGTTACCAGGTGATGCCGTTAATCGACGCGGCTAAAGTGGGAGATATCTTTATCACCGTAACAGGCGATAAGAGCGTCATCGATAAAGCGCATTTGCAGGTAATGAAAGACGGCGCCATCATGGCCAACAGCGGCCATTTCGACGTGGAAATAAATATCCCGGCGCTGGAGAGCATGATGAAAAGCAAGCGGCACATCAGAGAACATGTAGATGAATACTCTCTCAAGGACGGGCGAAGCCTGTACCTGCTGGGGGAGGGGCGACTGATCAACCTGGCGGCGGCGGAGGGGCACCCGGCCAGCGTGATGGACATGAGCTTCGCCAACCAGGCGCTCTGCGCGGAATACATGGTGAAGAACCGGGGAAAGCTGGAAATCAAGGTGAACCCGGTGCCCGAGGAAATCGATAAAGAGGTGGCGCGCCTGAAGCTAAAAGCGATGGGTGTGGCTATCGATAAGCTGACCGCAGAGCAGAAAAAGTATTTAAGCAGCTGGCAAGAGGGGACGTAAAGGGAGAAAGATATGGTGGGATTGATAAATTGGATGATGAAACGAACTATGTTGAGCGAAGTTCGTAGGGTAGCGAAAATGGTTACTCCGTTGTATTACGAGTGTAAATCGAGAAAGCCGAAGGCAAATGAGGCAGAAGTAATAAAAGATATTGCCCTTAGTTTATTTGGAAAGGAACAATTAGCTCGTTTGTCAGAAAATACAATGAAGCAATCGGACAAATTCTTTGAAACAATTCAGGGGCTTTGTTACATTATGGCCTTGAATTTAGGTGTAGTATTGAAAAATACGACAAAACTTCGGGCTTTACAATTTACTCATTATATGGATAAGGAGCTTGAAGATAAAGGGTTTCCTCGTCAATCAAAGGAACAGAAGGAGCATAATTTAGAGGTTATGGGGTTAAGGATTGACGGCTGGGAGGAAATTACAGGTGATTATTAGAGCAAAAGCTTGTGCCGTTAAATTAGGAAAATGATAGGAGTTGTATTATTCGTCATCTTTTTATACTTTGATTTATCATTTATTATTGATTGCTAAAGAGTATGAGAGTCATGTTGTTGAGATTTTAATGTTTATTATAGTGGGGTTAACGATGGCGTTTATATTGACTTTATGGTTAATCCTCCCGACAACATAATAGTTGAAAAGGAGAAAAATGCCGAACAATTTCGCGTCTTCATCCAATTATCTATTGACATCGGAGTCGGTGACCGAAGGGCACC
>CAZEUJ010000223.1:0-2344 GCA_964514525.1 uncultured Dehalococcoidaceae bacterium | reverse complement strand
CGAGATACGGGAGTTCTGCCACGTCGAGGACGCGGCGCAGAGCCTATTAAAAGCCGCCATGAAACAGCTCTACTTATCAGCCCGCGCTTTCCACCGCATACTAAAGCTGGCGCTGACCATCGCCGACCTGGAAAGCGGCGATACGATTAAAGCGCAACACGTGGCCGAAGCAGTGCAGTACAGACCCAGACGGACGGAGTAGAATATAGCAAGTAAATCCCTTTATCATTACGAAGGAGGCCAAGTGGTAGAGTATACCGTCATCAATAAAAGAAGAATCACCCTGGTGGGCATGGACTTTTACGGCAATCCCTATAAAGAAGCCGGAGGCTGGTCGATGCAAAATGCCATCGGGCAGCTCTGGAAAAGGTTCAGCGCCTTTTACGACAAAAAGAAAAACGCGATAAAGCACCTTGTATCGGAGGCGGGATACGAGCTCTGGGTCGACTTCGACGGCAAGGAAGACCCGAAAGACGACTACATTTTCGTCGGCGTGGCAGTCAAAAAGATTCAAGACCTGCCCCTCGAACTGGTGGCAAGAATACTCCCCAAGACGAGATATGCCGTTTTCACCCTGAAGGGCGTCGAGATAAAGTCGGACTGGCCATCGAAGGCAGCCACTCAATGGCTGACGGAAGCCCGCCTGCAACGCTCTTATCCCTATATCATCGAATACTACGATAGCAAAAGGTTCAAAGGCATAGATGACAAGAACGCCGAACTGGATATTTATGTGCCGGTGCGATGAAGCCGCTGTTTTAAATTGACACTCACCTTGAAATAATTATAAAATCAGGCTGTAAGCAAGCGTAAAAACACCATCGCCGTCTGCTATCCCAACCATCACCCCGGAAGGAGCATAACTCAGAATGCCAAAAGCGGACTATAATAAACTGCTGGTGCGTAAACCAGCGTATGAGGTCGGGGTGGAGGCGGTGGGCAAGCATACGGGCCACCAGATGCCGTCAATGACCTACATGAGCAATGCCCTCGTGCCGGGCAGCAACACCTACATGGAAGTAAGCTGGATATACGACGTGCCGACGCCCAACCCTTACGTCTTCGAGCACGCGCACAACTATGACGAAATCGTGATGCACATCGGGAGCGACCCGGAAAATCCGGAAGCGCTCGGCGCCGAGATGACCATAAATGTCGAAGGGCAACCCCTTTCTTTCAACAGGACGACAGCGTTATTCCTGCCCAAAGGCACCAAGCACGGACCCCTCACGTGGCAAAAGGTAAACCGGCCACACATCGAGATCACGATAATGCTCGGCTGCGGGGATTTCGCCAAAGCCATGCCGGGAAAGAACCCGGACAAAAGATAAAAATGAAAGAAGAGGTAGGCTGAAATCTCCCCTGGCCCCTCTTTACGAAAGAGGGGAAGATTTGCTAAGAATGTTGATATAACAGTTGGTACAATCATCCTCTCCCTTTTAAAAAGGGAGAGTTAGAGAGGGATTTATTTCAAACAAAATAGAGAAGGGAAAAAGTGAATATGGGAAAATACGACAAGTATATCTGCACGGAACTCAAGAAAAACGTCCCGCTGCCCCCCTACCGCGAGTGGGAACGGGACATGATCGGCGACGGGCTATGGGAAGGCTACCACCGCGGCCTGGAGCACGTCGTCTGGACGGACGCCAAGGTCATGCCCGGCTGTTTTTATTCTGAAATGGTCTGGCATTGGAGCCACAAATACCCCGGCATGCGCCCTCCGGTGGTACTCACCCCGGAACAACTTGAAGAAGCCAAGAAAAAACCGGGCGGCCAGGGCGTGCCGCCTCATTCTCACCCCTTCCCAGAACTGCTCTCATTCTTCGGGACGGACACGGAACACCCGGACGAACTGCGCGGCGAGGTAGAGTTCTGGATGGAGGATGAAAAATACGTCTTCACCAAGAGCTTTGTCGTCTATATCCCGGCTAACGTCACCCACTGCCCGCTGCGTTTCCACCGCATGGATGACTCCTTCTTCCACTACACCATCGGCCCCGGCGGAGATTACGTCTAAACGCAGAGCAATGAGAGAAAGAGAAAGGAAACGTTAATGGCGAAGAAATACGAAAAAATGTTTGTCACCCAGGACAAGCCCGGCTATAAATACCCCGCCTACATGCACCCCAACCCCAAAACGACGAAGCGGCTCGCCTACATCGACGAGACGACGGTCAAGGGCGCTGAATTCGGCTGCGAGAATATGTGGCTCCTCCCCGGCGGCCCTAAAGAGCAAAAAATCATGGACGCCAACACCCAGCCTTTCGACCGTTTCTTCGGGTTTTACGCCTTCAACTACGAAAATATCCGCGACCTCTGCGCGGAGATGGAAGTCTATATCGGC
>CAZEUJ010000222.1:0-2368 GCA_964514525.1 uncultured Dehalococcoidaceae bacterium | reverse complement strand
TGATCTTATATCTGTAGACTGGTCAAATCCAAGGTTGAATACAACAACTTTATTCCAATGCTCAGTGTCAAGCTACCGTAATTGTAGAGTGTTGATATCTGGACTATCAGGTTCGGTTCAAGGTCAAATGACGGTATCTGGCAATACTGCGCGTAGTTTAAGACCCCGATTTTGGCATCAGGATACTCTCCCTTAACCGCTTTCAGGACGTTGTTGGCAAGAGCCGTCACGGCATCGGTAATCATCTGCTGCCCTTCTGTTGTGGACTGACTCCAGGGCGGGTCCCAGCCTCCACCATCGTTAGGGAAAATAGCTGCCGAGTTGGCAGGCAGCATATCTCCATAAAATTCTGTCGGTCCTCTATTCAGTTCGCTCTCGGCGAAAGATATCGCTGCTTCCAAAACACCCTCTTCTCTTGGGTCTAACTGCCACGGCCAATCTGACGCACCCTGGCCTGTAGGAAGAAAGTATTCAGGATGGGCGTTAAAATTAGCTTCTGTCTTGGGTAGGATAGCTTCATAACTATGACCGAACCAGAAAAGCTCAGAACCCACGAGGCGATTTCTGTGCATCCAAGTGGTTGAGACACCTATATCCATAAACGGGAGGAGGTGTAACTCCCTCCAGAAATAGTCCGGCTCATGAACTTCGTCAATGGCTCCGGGGTCAGCCAGTGAAGGCGGTACGACCGTCCAGACATCACTCTTGAAAAACCAGCGCACTCCCAGTTTCTCATCCAGTAAATAATAGGCGCCTTCTCTAACAGCGATGGGGGTTTTGCCAGTTACGTAGATACCGCTATTATTGCTAACTAGATGGAATGATTCATCAGTTTTGGCTACGAGTTGAGGGTCGGCGGCGTTAACCGCTAGACGGATAGCGGCACCTCCCGGGTTACTGGCAGTTATCACAGTCCATGACCGGCCGGACATCGCAGTCAAATAGGTGTCAAGTTCACTAGCTGCTGTGGCTAAGAATGGGTTATTTGGGTCTTCCTGATTGGGGTTATAGTAAATAGTATTAATTGCGTCCCAGCCAGCCCAATCGCTGGCACTCAAGCGAGGCGCCGATATCAGGGCCGTACTTACCGGGAAGGCTATCAGAAATACCAGAAACACGGTTATTATCTGGAAGAACAACCGTCTCCTGTAAAAATTGACCATTAAGCGATCCTCCTGGACTGATGGTGCTCTGGTATAAAATTCATTGTCTAATTCTTAGCTAGCCGGACTAAAAACTGAAAATAACGGTAACCCTTATCAATAAATAGTATAACCATGCATTGCGCTAAAGTGAAATAGCCCGTTGGTCGTATATGACCCGTCCTGCTCGTTCTAGTACTAGGGTAATGTCAATTCTAACCAAATATTGACCTAAGTTTTACCTAGTTCCTACCCACGCATAATAGTATTGAAGTGTTTAACAAATTTTAATTTTTCCATTGTAATTTCGATAGCGACTTAAAAAATATGGAATCGTGGTTTGTAGCCAAAACCAGGCCCGCCAAAGAACGCTACGTGGAGACCTGCGTCTCCGATAGATGGGGCGTCGATGTCTTCTTCCCCATCATTCGTCGCCCCTCAAGTAATAAATCGACTTTTGAACCCCTGTTCCCAACCTACCTTTTCTGCCGCTTCGATACTCAGTCCACCATCTGGCCGGCTATCCGCTGGGTCCCAGGATTGTGTTATTTCCTGGGAGCCGGCCAGCAGCTTGTCCCCGTATCCGATGAGCTGATTGACGCTCTCCGCCAGCGGGTCGCCTGGTGGAACGAGGGAGGACATATAACTCACTTTACGCCCGGGGAGCGGGTGGTAGTTGCTAGCGGCCCTTTTTCCGGCGTCGAAGGTATCTTTCAAAGATATTTACACGCCCGACAGCGCTGCCAGGTACTTCTCCAGATATTAGGCCAGCCAAACAGAGTCGAACTTCCGGTACAGGCCTTAAACGCCGAGCGCCGCTATCGCGGGCTTGCCTTAGCAACCTGAGATACTTATTAAACGAAAAGTCAGAAGCTTTGTAATCTCGGCAAAAGCTGAGAGGGCGGAGCTTAATATAAGGGATATATAGTTGCATTATAGCACTCAGAATGAACGGCCCGTCAATAAAACACCGTTTAATGCCCTCCCGTTATCGGTGATTCTTTGTCTTCTCTATCCAAATTGGCTGCCTACAGGAAGTAATCGAAGCTGATGGTATATTCTTCATAATGCCGGAGGTAATACAATGGAGTTAGAACATCAGACAACACATACAGGTACGACCAAACATAGAAGCCTATCCCGCTTTATCAAACAATATGGAATAAGACGTTCTATATGGTTGGCCTTGCGACAGTCGCTCCGTAAAACCATCGGGCTGGACTGGA
>CAZEUJ010000221.1:0-2444 GCA_964514525.1 uncultured Dehalococcoidaceae bacterium | reverse complement strand
CCCCGTGACGGCAACCAATCCGGCATCAACCAGATCTTTCAGGTTCTTATCGGCACCAGAAGCCATACCATCGAGCTCCCCGCTCTTCAAGGCGGCTACCTGGGTCATCGGGTCGGCGATAGTCTTGTAGATAATCTTATCAAGATAGGGCCTGCCTTCATTCCAGTAATCGTCGAATTTTTCATACACTACCTGCACGTCGCGCACATAATCGGCCTGTTTGAACGGGCCGGTCCCTACCATATGGAACCTCGCCCACTCAATGCCGTTCTTGTCAAACGACGCTTTCGATATTATGTAGTTGCCACCCTCGAAGGAGAAATTAGAGAGGGTGGAATTGGTCCACTTCTTTAGGTTGACCCGAACGGTATAGTCATCAATAACGTCCACGGAAGCCCAGTCGATATTTGAAGGTTTTCCCGTGGGTATCTCTAGGTCAAAATTCCATTTAACTACATCAGCGTTGAAGTCTGACCCATCATGGAACTTGACGCCTTTTCTCAGGGTGAAGGTGACCGAGCTTCCGTCCGCGGCAACTTTCCAGTCCGTTGCCAATCGTGCGGAAAACACGCCAGCGATGCTCTCTTCAAGGAGCGGCTCGAGGCATGGCTGCTGGAACAAGACTTCCGCGAATCCCCTTTCCGGAGGATAGCCCAGGGGTTGTCCGGGGAATATAGGTTCGGACACCGTAAGGGTACCGCCATATTTCGGTGCTCCCGGTGTAGGAGTTGTTGGTGGCGTGGTAGTAGGCGGTGTAGTAGTAGGAGGCGTGGTCGTGGTCGGCGAAGCTTCTGGTTTGCCGCAGCCAGCTAGAACCAGACCGGCTATGACGATGACAATTAACGGGATGAGAAGCAGTTTTTTCATTGTGAAATAATTCCTCCCTATAAATAAGTATTTTTGCTCACGCTTTGCTGATTCTATAGTTTGCTTTTAAATAGCTCCTATGCATGATGGCATCCATACCAGGATAAAATTAATATTGATTTTTTTACTTCATCCCTCCTTCCTCCTTTACCAAAGCTTTTTTATCATAATATCTACCGGCGAACTTTGCTAAACTCTATTTCATGGATTTGGCGACTTTTAATATTTCATCTCTGGAAGTCCTTTTACCTGTTGCCAGCACTATTTCATATTGCCCAGGTTTACCCGGCGTGGTCTCCGTTGGCAGCAGCCACCAGAGTTCATTGTGCTGTTCTTGGTCAACCGCGACGCCCTTTTCTTTTCCGACCATTATCATCTCTCCGCGAACTTCGCTCCCTTTTTCCCTTCCCCCGGGATGCCACTTTATGGTCAACTCCATTTTACTAGTAAAGGCATGCACTTGGCGGGAGCCGGAAACATCCCCGACATATACCAGTCGTTTCTCAATCGGTCCATCGGATATAAGAACCTTTATCGTATTGTCCACGGCAAGGATTTCCTGAACCTTATAGCCTGCGGGCAAATAGGCAGGCTGGGGCAAACCAGCTCCTAATATCTGGCCTGCCTCTTTTACGCTGACCTTTTTAGCGGTGAGCTCCATTCTATCGAAGAAGTCGATCCGCTGGTCCGACCTGGTATATGAAGAAGCCATTACAATATTTATAAACGCCATAGGTCTATTAACTCTCGTCCAGATTATCGGACAGTGAACCATGCCCTTGGGTACAAATACCACCGATGTAGAGTTAATGATATTTTTAGTGCTTTCCTCACCAAGATACAGTTCAGCTTCTCCATCAAAAACCCTGAGGTCATCCAGGGCACCCATAAAGCAAAGGAACTGGTCAAAGTCGTGTGCGTGAGGACGTTCCATGTGGATGGGTTCGGTTATATACGTATACCTGATTCCAAAATTCTGTTCCGGGAAATAATTTTTACAATCAAAAAGCAGCCTCGGCACAAATGGGGGAAAATTAGTCCATCCTAAAGGTTCTCTAATGATATATTTCTCGTATTTTGTTTCAGCCATCTAGGTTTATTCTCCTTTGTTTATAACTGATAAAGTATCTTCTGGGATACCCGTCACCCGGCGTGATGAAAAACGCGTTCAAGTCTCCTTAGATGAGTATAAAACCGGACATCGGTTCTGATATTAGGAACATAGCAATATAAATCAAGCAATTACCGATGAAAACGCAGATGAAATCCTCTTGCATCAAGCGTTTTCGAAGTACAATGTTCAAGAATTATACAACCGCCAATATTCGTTGTCAAGCTATCTCCGATGAGCCAGCTGCGCAACTGTGAATTGAGTACCTAAATTTTTTACCCTTTAAGGTGTGGATAATACGTTCAATTGGTCTCGAGCGGTTTTTTCCCACGATTATGCCTGTTTAATAATCGGCAGGACCAGCGGCCCTTCGGGAATGACGGCAATTTCCGCATCCTTTCCCAAAACTTTAAAAGCTTTATCCAGTCCTTCTTCAATGGTAGAAATCGGGGTTACCATCATTTGC
>CAZEUJ010000220.1:0-2459 GCA_964514525.1 uncultured Dehalococcoidaceae bacterium | reverse complement strand
GGACAAGTTACCGGCGGAATACCGTGTCCATGCCGACAGCACCGAGCGGAGGGTGATCGACTACATAGCCGGCATGACCGACCAGTATGCATTAAGGCTGGCAGCAGAACTCCAAGCCTGACCTTTACACCTCATTGCTTTTCCCCGTTTTTCATCTTATAATCAGTCGTTACCAATATACCGGGGAAGGAGGGTCAAATGCTGAAAGACTTCAAAGCATTCATCACGAGGGGAAACGTCGTTGACCTAGCGGTGGGCATAATCATCGGCATAGCTTTCGGGGCTATCGTTTCCTCATTCGTAAATGATATCATCATGCCGCCTATCGGCCTCGGCCTGGGGAAAATTGATTTCGCCAATCTCATGGTTGTCTTAAAAGAAGGCGTTACGACCCCGGGGCCTTACGCCTCCCTGGCGGCCGCCAAGGATGCTGGCGCGACTGTTATTGCTTATGGCGCATTCATTAATACTATCATCAACTTCCTGATAGTGGCCGCCGTGGTATTTTTCTTCGTGGTGCGGCCGATAACCAGACTGTACGCCCGGAAAAAAGCGGCGGAAATCCCGGCAGCGCCGACAACCAAGGATTGCCCTTACTGCTATAGCGCCATCCCGATAAAGGCGACGCGCTGCCCTAACTGCACCTCGGAGTTGAAATGATTACCATCATCGACTATAACGCCGGAAATATCAGGAGCGTATTGCGCGCCTGTGCGGAGGTAGGTGCTAAAGCCGCCATCACCAGCGACCCCGGGATAGTGGCTAAAGCGGAAAAAATTATTTTCCCAGGGGTGGGGGCGGCGCCCAGCGCCATGGCGTACCTGAAAAAGACCGGGCTGGATAAAGCTTTGACTAAAGCTTTCAGGTCGGGCGTACCGATACTGGGCATCTGCTTGGGGGCGCAAATCGTCCTGGACAGCTCCGAGGAAGGCGACCAGAAATGCCTGGGCTTAATCCCCGGCAAGACCGTCCGTTTCCGACTCAAAGATAAAGCTTTAAAGATACCGCACATGGGCTGGAACGAAGTCAAAGTAGTGAAGCCCCACCCCCTGCTGGACGGCATTAAAGCTGGGGACGAGTTTTATTTCGTCCACTCTTATTATCCCCAGCCCGCTGACCAAAATAATGTCTATGCGGTCGCCGATTACGGCGGGGACTTCTGCTGCGCGCTGGGATACAAAAATTTATTCGCCGTGCAGTTCCACGCGGAAAAGAGCGGTCGGCTGGGACTGGAAATGCTGGCGCGCTTCGCCCGGTGGGACGGCAATATTGGCAGCTAAACCGGAAAGTGGTAGATAAAACATCATGATCAGTAAAAGACTGGTAGTGTGCCTGGATGTGCGGAGCGGCAAGCTCGCCAAGAGCATTAAGTTCGCCGGGACGAAGGACATCGGCGACCCCGTCGCTAAAGCCCGCCAGTACTATGAAGAGGGGGTCGACGAGCTCGTTTTTTACGACATCACCGCGTCGCGCGAGGACCGGGACATCATGATTGAGTTCGTCGAGAAAGTAGCCTCACAAATTTTCATACCGTTCTCGGTGGGGGGCGGTATACGTTCCGTGAAAGACGCTACCAAGCTCAGGAACGCCGGCGCGGAAAAGGTCAACGTCAACACCGCGGCGGTAAAACGGCCAAAACTGATAACAGAAATCGCCGACGCCATAGGGTCGCAGAGCACCATCCTCTCCATGGATGTCCGGAGGGTAAAACCGACGCCGGATATACCCTCGGGATATGAAATCGTGATTAACGGAGGAATAACGCCGACCGGCATCGACGCCCTCCGTTGGGCGAAAGAGGGCGAAGAGCTCGGGGCGGGCGAGCTGGTAATCAACTCTATCGACGCCGACGGCACGAAGGACGGCTACGAGCTTAAGCTGACGCGGATGATTGCCGACGCCGTGGGTATACCGGCAATAGCTTCGGGCGGGGCGGGAAAGCCGGAGCACCTTTACGAAGTCCTGACTGAGGGACATGCCGACGCCGCCTTGGTGGCTTCAATAGTCCATTACGGCGAGTACACCTGCCGGCAACTTAAAGAATACCTGCACAGACGCGGCATCAAGATGAGGATGAGTTACTGAATTATAACCTTACCCCCTTAATCCCCCTCCCCTGAGAGGAGAGGGGGAAGGTCTTTGAGAGAGGGTTTCGCCCCCTCTAGTACGCCCCTATTAGGGCGAAAACGAAGACATATCAATAATCATTCATAATAAATGTAATCGAGTGCCTGAAAAAGTAGTATAATATATAGCCGTCTCCTAAATTACTATGAGCGCAATCGACGAAGTAAAACAGAAAATAGATATCGCCGAGGTCATCGGGCAGTACGCCACGCTGAAAAAGGCGGGGCGCAACCTGACAGCTTTGTGCCCTTTCCACAGTGAAAAACACCCGTCTTTCTTCGTCTACCCGGAACAGCAGAGCTGGCACTGCTTCGGGGCGTGCAACACCGGCG
>CAZEUJ010000219.1:0-2459 GCA_964514525.1 uncultured Dehalococcoidaceae bacterium | reverse complement strand
GCTCAATAATTATGCCTTAACTGTCTAGCTTCGTCAAACCGAACGGGGATTATATGGCGAACAACTTTAACACTCAAACGAAAGCGACCGGGAAAAAGAACAGGCACATCGTCGCTAAAATCATACTCTTGCTTATCGTCCTGGTCATAGCCGCGGGGGCCATGCTCTATTTCAGAGTGCCGCAGAAAATCGGCCTGATAAAATCGCCGGCCGAAAGGCTTTTTACAGTGACGCCAGATAGCGAAAAAGCCGGGGCCATCATGGCGGACCTGGAAGCGGCTGGCTTTAATACCACAGGAGTCGAGGTATATGTGCTGCCGGTCGCCGGCACCGACGACAACGTGGCGATATTTGTCCTGGATGCTTCACATGGGTTCGATTTTAGTCAATCCAGCAGCGGCGACCCTTTTAATGATTTTATATCGGTAATATCCCGATACCAGGAGCAGGGCATTAACCGCGCCGCGGTGGCGTATTATAACGAGGAAGGCAAACAGCTGCTGACGGTCACGCTGCCCACCGCTGCCGCCGCGGCATATGCGCAGGGGCAACTCACCGACGAACAACTCATGGAACAGGTGAATGTCGGCACGGACGACCTGCCGGCTTTTATCGGCGAAATACAGAAGCAGCTATAAGGAAAGGCGAAAAAACGTGCGCCGTGCGATATTAATATTAGCCATTTTAATCATTCTTCTCGTGCCCTTTTTAAGCGCCTGCGAAGCCGGTGAGGTACAGCAGCTTATTTACTGGGCTAAGTTATGGGCAATCGTCCACGATATTACCGATGCCGACGGCAATCCTAATTACGGGGCTATCACGCGGTTTGCTGTCGGGGAGGTCTTCGGACTAGGTTCGACGGGCGATGAAGAAGGCGATGCCGCCATCGATTGCGCCCGCGTTTTAAATAAAATCCGGCAGGCGGAGGACGCCGCCGACCAGGGATGGGAAACGTTGAACAGCGGACAAAATATCCAGGCGGATGTCCTGCCGCATTTCAATAAGGCCATCGATTTGCGGCCGAACGACTGGTCTTACCGCAACGGACGGGGCATCGCCAATCTCGAAGACATCGATAATCCCAACGCCGCCAGGGAGGCGCGGGCGGACTTCGATAAAGCCAATGCCATCGCTAAGAAAAGCGGTAAACCCGAAGAATATCTAAGGATGCTCCGGAACCGCGAACAGGCTTTAGCACGTCTGGTGGCGTTCAAGAACGAAAGGCACGCCCTTCCTACCGAGGATGTTTATCTCGAGCAGTCCCGACTCTACGATGAACTCTACAAACTGACCGGTGAAAACAACTACCTGCTATTGAAACAGCAGGCGGATACCAATATACAGGAAGGTCATTACTGGAAAAGAGTAACCATCGAATAAAAAGAAGCCCCCGGGGTCTCCCGGGGGCTTCTTTTGTCCGTACTCAAAAAGTGTCTCACTTCTTGCGTGACAAATCTGTAAAATCCATCAATAACTGCGGCTTAAAACCCTTGTCCTTCTCAAAGAAAGGCTCCCTGGTGGGCGGAGAACCGTCAGGTGTGGGCAGCATCATTTCCAGTTGAATAATCGGGCGGTCGACCCTCGTTATCTCCAGCGGGCAATGGACAAGTCCCGGCGGCAGGGAGACAATCGTCGGTCTGGTAAAGACGTATTTTACCAGCTCTTCACCCATATAAAATACCACCTCACCCCCGAAATCCTCGGGGTCGTCGGGGTTGCCGCCGTACCAGGCTAAAAATTCCTGGAAATTATGGGTATGGGCGGGATTATCCCCCTTGAACGGTTTTCTAACGAACTGGTGGCCGAAGGTAAAATCATAGTTTAAAACCTGCTTGTTCGCCATCAGACCATCGAAAATAACACTCTTGTCCGACTTCAGTCGCATCTGGATATGGGGTGGATTTATGACGTATTTATCGTATTTTTTCGTTTCCATTTCGACTCCTTATTATTAATTTCTTTGAATATGCGGCCAACGGAGAAATTCTAGTCCATTTGCGTTCGTGCTGTCAAAGTAAAAAGGTTGATATGGTCCGAATGTTTCATTGTGACACATTTGTGAAAATTACTACATATTATGTGATGCCGATGTGATATCGCTTTTCTACAATACCTACGCATAAGACGGTTACAGCGATTACAGGTCAGTTATACGGGAGAGGGCGATGTTACACATTGTGAAAATCAAGGGGTGCAAGCGTTGCGGGGGCGACCTCTTTTTAGAGCGTGACTATGAGGGAACCTATATATCCTGTCTCCAGTGCAGCGCCGTTTATGTCCGGCGCCTGATGCCGATAATCCAGAAATCCAAACTCAACAAAGTATACGCACGTTGAGTGTCAGCTCTCTTTGTCTTCCTTGCTTTCTTGCTCCCTGAGCCAGCGTTTGATTTCATCCAGGGCGGGCGGGGCGACATAAAAAACCTGAATATCCGGCGGGAATTGAACCTGATGGTTTTC
>CAZEUJ010000218.1:0-2471 GCA_964514525.1 uncultured Dehalococcoidaceae bacterium | reverse complement strand
GGCCAGCTTTTCATTTTCCTCTCTCAATTCGCATCACCTCACCGGTACAGTTAAAAGTAAGTTAATAATATCATAACGCTTTTTCACGGGCAAATAAAAAGATGGGATGCAATGGCCATCCCCACGGACGCGGGAACCGAACTTTGTATTACCTAATAAATGGATAGCGCTTTGCGTAATGTGGACGCAATCTCCCCCCTCATCCCCGGTACCTCTCCTGCCGCCAGGGGTCGCCGTGCATGTGGTAGCCCGCACGCTCCCAGAACCCCGGGGCGTCTTTATCTTTAAGCTCAATACCGGTCACCCACTTGGCGCTCTTCCAGAAATACAGCCTGGGCACCACCAGCCTTACCGGCGCGCCGTGTTCCGCCGTCAACGGTTTACCGTCGTGCTTTAGAGCGAAGAGCACATCCGGCTGGAAGAAATCCTCCAGCGAAAGGTTGGTCGTAAACCCTCCCGCCCCCTGTACCATCACATATTTTGCCTCCGCCTTTATTCCGGCGATTTCCCGAATCGTGCCGGTACTCACGCCTTCCCAAGTATTGTTAAACCGCGACCACGTCGTCACGCAGTGGATATCGGAAAAGACTTCCACCTGAGGCAGCGCGATGAACTCGTCGTAAGTCAACACGCGTTCTTTCTCCACCAGCCCCGATATGGTGAATGTCCATTTTGCCGTGTCAAGGGACGACATTTTCCCGTAATGCAGCACCGGCCATTTATCGGTAAGCCTTTGCCCCGGCGGCAGCCGTTCCTGTCTCTGCGTGTCCGGACTGATGATTCTTTTAATCTCGCTCATCTATTTTCAATATACCATATTATCTTTAGAGCTGGCGGGTCAGAAACCACTTCTTGAATTCCGGGTGTTTCAGGTTCGTGCCGCGGTCGTAGTAAAGCTCGTAGATTTCACCCTCGGTAGTTTTAACGCGGTAATAGTTTCGGTGGTGCCGCTGCCACCAGCGCTGGCGGCCGGCGGAGCTTTTACCGAAGCCGTGGTCCGGCCAGGACTCCAGAATTTCCGCGATGATGTAATCGCGGTCGTCAAGGCGAAAGGAGACCGGCGTTTTAATATCGCCGCCGGTGGTGACATCTATCTGCCGACCGAAAAAGAACTCGGGCATAGTCCCTGATATACCTTTGTGAATATGCTAGCGGGGTGGAAACCGGATGTCAATGGGAAAAACCCATAATACTTATCACACTGTTTGTTTTTGCTTGTTTATATAGACTCACCCCCTTAATCCCCCTCTCGAACAGATACATCGTTGATACATGGTGAATATTGTGTTCGAAAGGGGGAAATATTAGAAGAGGGGTTTCACCCCTCTTAAACACCCCTTTTTCTTTATCGCCATTTACAGCCAGCCCCTATTTTTGGTAATCTAAGACATAAGCTTTCCCCGGCGCAGGAGGTGACTTTATGAAAGACGCCTATGCCAGAGCCGGTGTGGACATCGACGCCAAGAACATTTCCAACCGCCTCATCGGCCAAGTTGCCAGCCAGACCTATCGCCCCGAGGTCCTCAGCGACGCGGGCTTTTTCAACGGCATGTATGAGCTCAAGGGCTACCGGCAGCCGGTACTTGTCTCCAGCACGGACTCCGTAGGAACGAAAATCAAGCTGGCCGTAGCGCTGGGTATTTATGATACGGTCGGCGTGGATATCGTCAACCACTGCGTCAACGACATCTTCACCTGCGGCGCCAGCCCGCTTTTTTTCCTCGACTACATCGGCATTGGCAAGCTGGTGCCGGAGAGAACGGAAGCTATTGTCAGGGGGATGGCTAAAGCCTGCCGGGAGGTCGATTGCGTCCTCATCGGCGGAGAAACGGCGGAAATGGCCGATATCTATCGCGGCGACGACTTCGACCTGGCGGGTTTCGTCATCGGGGCGGTGGAGAAAGACGAGATAATCGCGGGCAAAAGCATCGTTGCCGGCGACGCCGTCCTGGGGCTGCCATCTAACGGGCTGCACACCAACGGCTACAGCCTGGCGCGTAAAATCTTCGGGGACAGCCGGGCGGCTTTAAAGAAACGCTACCCTGAGCTGGAAAGGTCCATCGGGGAGGTTTTGCTGGAGCCGCACCGCTGCTACTACAAGCCTCTTAAGCCGCTGCTGCCGCTCGTCAAGGGGCTGGCACATATAACGGGCGGGGGGCTTATCGATAACGTGCCGCGCATCCTGCCGGAAGGCCTGGCTATACGCTTCGACAGTAAAAAGTGGCCGGTGCCGCCGATTTTCCCACTGATACAAAAAATGGGAAAGGTGGAACGCGACGAGATGTACCACGTTTTCAACATGGGCATCGGCATGGTCATTGTCAGCGCGCCGGAGAACGTAAATAAATTAACTAAAAAACTGCCCGAGATGATGGTCATCGGGGAGGTAAAAAGGCAGGGAAAAGGGGCGAGGATAATTATAAATTAGAAACGGGCGTCTAAGAGGGGTGAAACCCCTCTTTTTATCTATT
>CAZEUJ010000217.1:0-2474 GCA_964514525.1 uncultured Dehalococcoidaceae bacterium | reverse complement strand
TAACGATAAAAGCCTTCTTGGCGGCATCGGCAGCGGACTTCTTGTGGAACCAGAAACCAATAAGAAGATAAGAGCAGAGTCCGACCATCTCCCAGAAAACGAAGGTGAACAGCAGGTTGTTCGAGAGGACCAGTCCCAGCATGGCGAAGGTAAACAGCGACATATAGGTGTAATAACGGTAGTAGCCAGCCTCGTCGTGGGCCATGTAGCCCAGCGAGTATATCTGGACCATCAGCGAGACGACCGAGACCACCACCACCATCACCGCGGAAAGCTGGTCGGCAATAATGCCTAAATGGATAGTCACGCCGTTTTCCACGACCACCCAGGTAACATCGGGGACGGCTATCTCGTGATTGGCGGCGGATATCACGGAGAATAGCATCCAGACGGAAAAGACCGCCGAGACGGCGATAGACATTATGGTGATATAGCCGTAAATCTTTGATTTGGGATTAACGAAAGGGCGTATCAGCAGGCCGTTGATGATGAACGACGCCAGCGGCAGCAGCATGATGAGCCAGATAAGCTGATAGGGTATCATAGCTTCCTTAAAATGTCTTTGATAACGTGCTCTTTGTCCTGAGGCACCAGGATGGAGTATTCCGCCAGTTCCTGGCCAATAGGCAGGCCGGAGATGGGCATAATACGGGTGGGAATGCCTTCTCCTTCAAAGCATTCCTTCCACATCTCGGCGATGACCAGGGTCTTGGCTTTTTTAATTTCTACCCACATGTAGTTATTCTACCTTACCCCCTGTGTTCCCCTCTCCTTCAAAGGAGAGGGGAGTTTGGGAAGAGGGGCTGCGCCCCTCTTAGACGCCCACATTGTTTTATTGTAGCGTCAGAACGAAATCGCCCAGGTAGAAGGGCCAGACCACGATTCCCAGGATAGCCTTCCACCATACCAGGTTGACGAAAGCGAGCGTGAATAGCCAGCCGGCAAACCAGAATGCGCCCATGAAACCACCGCTTGCTTTATTCATATTACTGCCACCTCTTTCTTTTTCTGGACTCATACACTACCATTTCATAAGGTTGATGTTATTGACATCGATATCCGCCAGGCCGCGGAAGATAGCCAGGACTATCGCCAGACCAACCGCTACCTCGGCGGCGGCCACGACCATCACGAAAATGGCAAAGACCTGCCCGGTCAGCAGAAGCGGGACGATGTAGCTGGAGAAAGCCACCAGGCTGATATTCACCGCGTTGAGCATGAGCTCGATGCACATCAGGATAATCACGGCGTTACGCCGGGTCAGCGCCCCGAAAAGTCCGATGCAAAAAAGCACCGCCGATAGTATTAGATAATGCTCCAAACCGATGGTCACTTTTCCTTCTCCCTCGCGATAACGATAGCGCCTAAAATTGCCGCCAGCAACAACGTAGCGGCGATCTCTACCGGCAGGATAAAGCCGTTCTCGCTAAAGAGCAGCGCGGCCAGCGGCTGGATCGTCGGAGAAAGCGGCGGCTCACGGGCGATTTGCCACGGAGTAGCGGTCACGGAGTAAATCAAAAGTCCCAGCAATACCACTCCCACGATGCAGGCAGGGATATCCAGTTTATTATGCGGGCTGCCGCGCTGTACCTCACGGGTCATCATGACCGCCAGGATAATCAGCACCGATATAGCGCCGACATACACCAGTATCTGCACCGCCGCCAGGAAATCGGCGCTTAAAGTGAGGTAAATCCCCGCCACCGCGATAAAGCAGAGGACCAACGACAGGGCGGCGCGGAAGACATTACGCAGGAAGACAACAGCCAGCGCCGCGGCAATGATAACCACCGCCGTTATCCAGAACACTATAGTGAGTCCCACTATTTTCTCTTCTCCACGATTTTTTCCACCAGCAGGGTCTGCTTGGGCAATTTATCGGCAAGCTCGGGATGGAAATAGGCGCTGGCCGGCCTCGCCGGCGACTCCAGCAGCTCGTCGTTGGTCTGAACCACTTCGCCGCGGCGGTACTTCGCCCGCTCGTAGGAGTAGCCCATATACACGGCATCATAAGGGCAGGCCTCAACGCAGAGTCCGCACTGGATACAATACCCGGTATCCACGCGGTAGGTCTGCACCTCGTATTTATTGTCCACCAGGTTAGTCGAAGTAACGATTTCAATAGCGCCCTGGGGGCAGGACTTGGCGCAGGTGGCGCAGCCGGTGCATTTTTCACGACTCCAGACAAGCTCGTTACCGCGACTGCGCCGCGAGATATTGAGTCGCTGCTCCGGATACTGCGTCACCGTAGAGTGGCGGAACCAGTGCCGGATGGTGACCGTCATACCCATTAAAATGCCCAATCCGAAACGCTCAAACTTCAAGTCGACCCCATCCTAATTTAAAGAATCTCGACCATATAAGCACCAGGACAACCATGATAGCGATATTGATAACGACCATTATCCAGGGTAAAGCATCCGGCCAGGCCAGCACCTGGATGGCGGTCACGAACAGGTTTATCAAAGCCAGCG
>CAZEUJ010000216.1:0-2487 GCA_964514525.1 uncultured Dehalococcoidaceae bacterium | reverse complement strand
CCCCCTACCTTTTGACTGCCAGTCAAACGTTCTCCCAAGTGAACTACGGCCCCATTTGCGCTTTAAATAATTTAGCATAAAAGCAAAGCGACTGGCAAGCCTGTAAATCGTTGCTTACCGCGCGTCGATAAGATAAAATCTAAAAAGAGTAAGCTCTGGGAAAGGAACGATTCCATGAGAAATCACCTGATGCTGCGTTTTGTGTTCGTTTTGATAATAATGTCGGTCGGCCTAATCGTTATCTCGTGTTCTCAGTCCGGGCCACAGGAGTGGGTCCAGCTACCGATGAAGACTGAAGGAGGTAAAGTGTCGCAGTGGAACGAACCGCCCAAGATGATGATCGATACCGATAAACAGTACCGGGCTATTATGGAAACGGAGCACGGCAGGATGGTGCTGGAGCTTTTTGCTAAGGACGTGCCGAAAACGGTCAACAATTTCGTCTTTCTGGCAACCAACGGCTATTACGATAACACGACGTTTCATCGGGTTCTTGCCAATTTTATGGCCCAGGGCGGCGACCCCACCGGGACCGGCTCGGGCGGCCCTGGCTATATTTTTGCTAACGAAATAACCTCGCATAAGCACGTAGCCGGTGCATTGTCCATGGCCCGCACCCAGCAGCCGGATACCAATGGCTCACAGTTCTTTATCTGTTTTAAGGCACAGCCTTCTCTTGACGGCAACTATAGTGTTTTTGGGCAAATGGTTGAAGGCATGGATGTGTTGCAGCAAATCAGACTGCGCGACCCGTCAACGAATCCCCAATTCGAGGGCGATAAGCTGCTGAGCGTAAGAATCGAGGTAAAAGAGGGGGATTAAGCTAGGTCTATGCCGAGGGCCCGGAATATGCCTTTGATCCCGAAGTAACCGGCGTAGACCACGGTCATGCACTTGATTATCTTGCCGACAAGCACGATGCTGATATATTTCTTTAAACCGAAATGTAGCGCCCCGCAGGCGAATGCAGCGGGATAGAAAAACGGATTGACGATAGACGTTACCGCGAATAGCGTTATGGCGCCCCTCCGTTCCATCAGGTCGAGCATTTTATCATAGGCTTTCTGTATCCTGCCGTGTTTGCTGTTGCTGATCGCCCTGCCCGCCCCTTGGCCGGTCATATAAATTGTCAGTGCTCCGACGAGTTCGCCTAGCGCCGCTGATATCGCTACGAGCCAAGGGTACTGCATAACGCCGCCCAGCGCGAAGACTATTGCCAGCATGGGGACCGGGATGATAATGGTCGCCCCGCCCAGGATGCTTACGAGGAAAGCGCCGACGTACCCGTATTCCTGCATCCCTTTGACTTCTTCGTCGAAGACGATGATAGCCGCCGCCATGAGTAACGTGAGGACTACTCCGATGATACCGAGGGTATATGCCAGCTTCGTGGACTTTTTAACGGGCGCTTGCTCTCCGGCAGGGCTGGTAGTCTCGCAGATTGCTTTTTCTTCGGACGTTTGCTTGTCCATGATAGTGTCTATATTATACACACATAAACATGCTCAGTCTACCTTGCGGTCCGGTTCGGAGTATAATAGTTGTCAATCGTGGTTGTTTTTTACCTTCAGTTTGGCAACTCAAATCAAAAGCGGGACGCTCTTTTTCCGTATACTCTTTACTGGAAGGGAGGAAAGACAGGTGTTTGAGTGGAATATGAGCGTGCAAAAAAATGCTCGACTGCGTGGAAGAAAACCTGGCCGAACCGCTGACGCTGGAGATGCTGGCAGATCTATTGAATTATTCGCCTTATTATTGCACCCGCCAGTTTCACAAGTACGCAGGGATATCACTGCGCAACTATATTCGTCTGCGCAAAGTAAGCTCCGCTGTAATCGATTTGCGGGATACCGGTGAACGCATAATCGATATCGCCGTCAAATACGGATTTTCTTCGCAGGAGGCTTTCACGCGCTCGTTCAAGCGGGCCTACGGCATGACGCCCCACGAATACCGGAAAATGCCCAAGCCGCTGCCGCTCCTCGTCAAACGCAATGCTTTCAACCCTTACTATTTAGGACTGATGGAGATGAAGGTGAAAGAAGACTTATTAAAAAATGTCACGGTTAGCGTCCAGGTATTACCAGCACATAAGTTCATCGGTATTCGCTATCTTGGGGCTACTGGCTACTTTGAATTCTGGCACGAAGACGAAGCGAAGTACCACCGCGACCGCTGTGACGGGGTGGATGGCGTACTTTCTAGCATCAAGAGCTTTAACGGCATCGTCGGGGCGTGGTACTACCAGGATGGTAAAAAGGGCTATATGTACGGCGTTGAAGTCCCTTCTAATTATAAGGGTGAGATTCCTGAAGGTATGGAGTGTATCGCCTATCCCGAGAGCCATTTCGCCGTTTTCCGCCACCCGCCCTATGACTTTGCTACTCAGGAAATGGCAATCCATGAAGCGCTGGGAAAGTTCATCGCCGGATGGGAACCCGCGGCGCACGGTTACGCCTGGCGGGACGACCTTCCCACCTACCAGCG
>CAZEUJ010000215.1:0-2527 GCA_964514525.1 uncultured Dehalococcoidaceae bacterium | reverse complement strand
TCGTGCCAGGCGGTGCCGTCCTGATTAAAGATAACGATATCCGCATTCTCCTCGGAAAAGCGGTCGGTGGGGTGGGGAAAGGGGGCGCCGAAAATATCCTGGGCGGCATAGCCATAGCAGTGGCTGGCCCCGATGCTGGCGGTGACGTAATTATAGCCCTGGGACTTAGCGCCGCGCGGCTCGTAGGCGGGCAGTTCCATGCCCTTGACGTGGATGGCATAAACATCCGAACCGTGACCGATTTTACCGGCGACACGCATAGTGCCCTCGGCAAGGAGGTCGCCGATGCCCTCGCGATAGGCTATCTTCTTCACCAGGGCGACCATCGGCTCATGCTTACCGTAGAGAAGCTCCAGACCGCCCGTGTCCGATTTCTTGAGCAGGCCTTTCTCGTAAAGCTCGTAGGCGAAGCCGATGCTGTTGCCGGTACTTATCGTGTCCAGACCTAAATCATCGCAAAGCTGGTCGGCGGCGATGCTGGCGGCGATACTGTTGCTTTCGATAGGTCCGGTAAAAGCCCAGATGGACTCATATTCCGGGCCCTCACTGTGAGCGCCGGCATAGGCTCCGGAGGGCACGGTGTGCACCTTGCCGCAGCGCGCCGGGCAGGAATAGCAGCCCATATCGCCCACCCTCAGTTTGCGGTACTCGGCACCGAGAACTTTGTTGAAGTCAAGCAACTGGCCATAGCGGAAGTTGCGTACGGGATAAATCCCGATAGCGTTGGTGACATCCTGGGTGGTGGTGGTACCCCACTCCTTGTGGTTTTGAAAACCGCCATCACCAAGTACAGTCCTGACCTGCTCTCTCGCCAGTTTTTCATAAGCCTCGGGGTCAGCGAGAAACAACCGGCGTGACGCCGTAATCGCCACGGCTTTAAGGTTTTTAGAACCCATCACCGCGCCGGTACCGCCGCGACCGGCCGTCCGGCGGTCGCTGACGACGGCGGCGTATTTCACCAGGTTCTCACCGGCCGGTCCAATGCAGGCCGTCCGCGTGTTCTTACCATGTTGCCGCGTAAGCCAGGCCTGCGTTTCTTTAGTGTCTTTCCCCCAGATTTCAGAGGCATCCAAAATTTTACAGCCATCCGGGGTAAGATGTAGGTAAACGGGCCTGTCCGCTTTTCCTTCGATGATGATAATTTCGTATCCGGCGAACTTCAGCCAGGCGCCGAAATCCGCACCGCAGACCGAGCGGGTAAAAGTACCAGTGAGTGGGCTTTTGGTACAGGTCATCCAGCGTGACACCGCCACCGCCGTCGTGCCGGCCAGCGGGCCGTTAAGCATCAACAGCTTGTTCTTCTCCCCGAGGGGATCGATGCCTGGGGTGTTTTCGTCATAGAGATAGCGGATACCGTAGCCCCTCCCCCCGACAAAGTCTGCGGCTATCTGCTCGGGGACGGTCTCGGTACTCACTTTACCGCTGGAAAGATTTACCCTGAGTATTTTACCCGTGTTTATCGCCATGATCTCCTCCTATATAATTACAGCTATCCCCCCAGAACACTGTAAGCTATATGGACCTTATCGCCGTCACGCACCTGGCGTGCCAGTGGGTCCGGGTAAGCGCCCACTCTGTTGATAAATATGTTCATGCCTTTAGGCAATTTACCCTTACCGGTAAAGAGCTTCTTCTTCAGCGCCGGATATCGTTCAGCCAGCTCTTCAAGACATTCGCCGACGGTGCTGCCGCGAACATCAATTTTACTCACGCCATCGGCAAGCGCCTGCAACGCCGGGGGGATATTGATTTCGACAGTCATAATTCTCTAACCCGATTATATCACTTATGGGCGGAAGGACGTAAAAACATCCGACTATGTAAACGGATTCAGGATTGCCCTGTATCTCAGCCGGTACCAGACTGCCGCAAGCAAATAAATCAGGACAAAGCCAATCAGGACCATAATCAGGGCCAGTATCAACACGCTATAGACGGCGCCGAGTGAAGAAGCGGTAAAGCGTAAAAAATCGCCATTGGCACGACCGATGAGAAGGAGCACCAGGTTCATGAGGAGAAATGGCAACACGATACAGCCCAGACCGGATAAAGAACCTTTAAAGTCCGCCCAGCTGAGCCTGATATTCGAGGCGATGCAAACAGACAGGTATAGAAAGAGCCAGAACTGCCAGAGAGACAGGTTGGCAGAGGTAAAAATAAGCCTGATAATCGAGAGAGTCGATTCCCGGAATATGGCAAAATAGCTCGCCCAGAGGGAGTCGCCGGCAACGCCTCCGACGCCAACGCTGATAGAGTCCCAAACGCGGTGGCTGCCGGGCATTAAAAAGTAAAACAGGGCGAAGAGTAAAGCACAACCCAGCACCATGGGGCCGACGCCGATAAAGAAATTGCCCAGCACATGCCAGGGGTTCTTCGGATTCCACTTATGATAAACGTACCCCAGCGTGCCGGTGACGGGGTCCGGTCGGAAGAGGCTGATTTCGGCGATCCTATGGCCGAATATCACGCAGAAAAGGGCGTGTCCCAGCTCATGAATGGGCGTGCCCAGCCAGGCTACCAGATAAAC
>CAZEUJ010000214.1:0-2555 GCA_964514525.1 uncultured Dehalococcoidaceae bacterium | reverse complement strand
CCCAACATTCCCTGGGAAGAACGGCCGGCGGGTTGTTCTGACGTGGTCTGGCGTTATAGCGCCAACCCAATCATTCCCCGCAACCTAATCCCCGCATCGAACAGTATTTTCAACAGCGCCATCGTGCCCTTCCAGGATGGTTTTGCGGGTGTTTTTCGCTGTGACAACAAAAAACGCGATATGAATCTGAATCGGGGCTTCAGCAAAAATGGCATTGACTGGGAACTGGATAACGCTCCCATCGAATGGTTGTGCCATGACCCGGAAATCAGCCGCTATCAGTACCGCTATGACCCGCGTGTGCTCTGGCTGGAGGACCGCTATTACGTAACCTGGTGCAACGGCTATCACGGCCCGGCCATCGGCGTCGGTTACACCTTCGACTTTGAAAAATTCCACTTCCTCGAAAATGCGCTATTACCATACAACCGCAATGGTGTACTCTTCCCCCGGAAAATCAACGGCAAATATTTAATGCTCAGCCGCCCCAGTGACAATGGCCATACACCTTTCGGCGATATCTACCTGAGCCAGAGCCCGGACATGCTCCATTGGGGGGAGCACCGGTTTGTGATGGGCGTCAAGGGCGGCTGGCAAAGCACCAAGATCGGGGCCGGCCCGGTACCCATCGAAACGCCCGAGGGCTGGCTGCTGTTCTATCACGGTGTGCTGACTTCCTGCAACGGGTTCGTCTATAGTTTTGGAGCAGCCCTTCTCGATTTGGAGCGGCCTTGGAAAGTGCTCCATCGCGGCGGCCCCTACCTTCTTTCCCCTCAAACGTATTACGAGTGTGTGGGGGATGTTCCGAATGTGGCCTTCCCGTGCGCCACGCTCTACGACCAACCTACCGGCCGGATGGCCATCTATTATGGTGGCGCCGATACGGTAACCGCCATGTCGTTCGCCAAGATGGACGAAGTACTTGGATTTGTGAAAAGCACCTCGGAACTATAGGTTCCACCGGTTATCGCCGACTTGGGGTTGAACTTTAGCTTGATTTGTTACCCCGTAGCCCATTACATCTAATTTAATAAAGGAATTTTACCGAATAGTAGAGATACCCAACATCATACCAAATATATCCCGACACCAATTCATGAAATATTAACTGTGCCAATCTCTTTTTGCTGTATTGATTAAGCAATTTGTAAATATATTGAAAATCAAAGGAGAAATAAGATATCGTCAATCGAGAAGACAATCAAAGCATATCAATCGTGAAGACAACTAAAGCATATCAATCGAGAAGACAACTAAAGGTGTTATGATGACCGTCAAAGGAGAGGAGAGCACTTGACCCTATGACAATAAGAAGGTATGCTTTATCTCTTGATTATTTCATCTTTATTGGTTTCATAATTTATTTTTATTGAAAATCAAGAGAGAATCAAATCCAGATTCAACGGGCGCCGTCGGCTACTACACTTCAGGCTTATGCAACAATACACTGGAGTGTGTCCTATTGTTTATCATAAGCCTTACCACGACGTTTGCTAGTCCGTTTGCCTTATCGTTTGCTATATATGGTTTACCTGGTTATATTGGCAAATATTTCCCCATAATCGTAACTAGCGACAAGAGTCTCCCTCTGTATAGATATACAGAGGGCAAAATTTGTCTATCAAAAGCACCTGCAGAATAAATTCTCCCATCAGGATTACCGTTCTTAACTTTTGGTATTACATCGCTTACCATTAAGGTATGAGTATAGGAAGACCGAGGACAGGCAGGAAGCCTAATACAAGCATAAGAGTTGACCGGGATATTCTTCACGAAGCTCGTGTCGCTGCTGTCACCCAGAAGAAGCACTTGGGTCAGTGGCTGGAAGAGGCGATACTGGAAAAGATTAAGAGGGAACAAAAGAGGAAGGAGAGGTAGATGAGAGTAGCATTTTATGCCAGAGTGAGCACCGATAAACAGGCAGAGAAATATGGTATCCCCAGCCAGATTGAGGTGTTGAGAAAAAGGTGTCTGGAAAGAGGCTGGACTCCTGTACTTGATGGAGATAAGGATGCCTTTATTGACGATGGCTACAGTGGGGCCGAACTTGATAGACCGGCCCTAAATCGTTTGCGCCAGGCAACAAGGGAAGGCAGAGTGGATGTGGTTCTAGCCTACGACCCAGACAGACTCTCCCGCAAGCTTTACCACCAGATGATTCTGGCCGAAGAGTTTGAGAAGCAAGGGATAAAGCTGGAGTTCTTTACCCAGGACATGGGCACCTCACCCGAGGACAGGATGTTCTTCAATATGAGGGGGTTGGTGGCTGAGTACGAACGAGAGAAAATAAGAGAGCGTACCATGAGAGGCAGCCGCGAGAAGGCCAGGCAAGGCAAGGTGGTCAGTGCCGGGGCTATACCCTTTGGCTTTTGCTACAACAAAGAAAGGGCTACATTGGAAGAGAACTCTGAGAAAGCCCAGATAATAAGATTGATTTTTTACACCTTCGCCAACGAGAGCCTGTCGCTTCAAAGCCTGGCGGATAGGCTTAATCGCTTACATATACCGACTCCCAAAGGCGGAGATAGATGGCGGGCCCGGCCTTGCTCATGTCC
>CAZEUJ010000213.1:0-2571 GCA_964514525.1 uncultured Dehalococcoidaceae bacterium | reverse complement strand
CGGGAGAAAGTCGGTATCGTCTTCGGTAATCCGGAGGTGACCACCGGCGGCCGGGCGCTGAAGTTCTACAGTTCCGCCCGGATAGAGCTGAGACGTTCGGAAACTATCAAGCAGGGAAACGAAGCTATAGGCAGTCGTATCAAAGCTAAGGTGGTGAAAAATAAGGTAGCCCCTCCGTTCCGTACCGCCGAGTTCGATATCATGTTCGACCACGGCATCAGTAAGGAGGGCAATATCCTCGATATCGGGTTAGAGCTGGGGCTGATGACTAAAGCCGGTGCCTTTTTCTCCTATGGGGACACCCGCCTCGGGCAGGGCCGGGAAAGCGCCAAACAGTACCTGAGGGAAAACTCCGCGCTTGCCCGGGAAATTGAAGAAAAGATTAGAGCCTCAGCCGGCACCACCCGCATGGCATCAACCAGTGACGATGGATAATTAGTGGCAGGATAAAGCCAGCTATATACAGGGACGGGATAAAAATAAGGCTGAGGTTTAGGCTTCAGCCTTTTGTGTTTATTTAAGGGTTTGGGGGGAGATGAATAAAATAACCGGACTGAAGACGGGTAAAGGCCGGGAGAAGCGGGTCAATGTCTTCCTGAATGGGAAGCCCGCCCTCGACCTGCTGGCGGAGGTAGCCCTGAAAGAGGGACTGGAGGTCGGGCAGGAGCTATCGGAAAGTCGGCTGGAGGCGCTGGCACGGTTAGACCGATACCAGCGCTGTCTGAATACCGCTATCCGCTACCTCGGTTACCGGCCGCGCAGCGAAAGCGAAATAAGACAGCGACTCCTCAAGCGTGGGTTCGATAGCGAGGGCACGGAGAAGGCGCTCGCCAGGCTGAAAGAACAGGGCCTGGTTGATGATGCCGCCTTCGCCAGGTTCTGGAAAGATAACCGGGAGTCGTTCAGCCCGCGCAGTCGGCGGCTTACTCGACTGGAACTGCGGCGTAAAGGTCTGCCCGGCGATATTATCGAGTCGGTCATCAGTGAAATCGACGAAAGCGATAGCGCCTATCGCGCCGCCATGGGCAAAGCCCGGCATTTGCCCCTCACCGACTACCAGCTATTTCGCCGTCGGTTGGGCGCCTACCTGGGTCGGCGGGGTTTCGACTATGATATTATCAATGAGACCGTCACCCGCATCTGGAAGGAGCGTGACGGTAAAAAGGAAATTTAACTACATTATATATATACTCAGTGTTTAAGGAGGTGCAATTTGGAAGGTGGATATCTTGCATATGTTGCCATTATCTTCAGCTTCCTTATAGGTTCGGTATTAGGCATCGTGGTATTCTTTCTCTCGCGCCGCGTATTGTTTAATCGACAGATACGAATCGCCGAGAGAAAAGCCGCCAGGATGGTCGCCGAAGCCAGGAACGAGTCCAAGGAAGTCCTGCAGCAGGCGCAGGAAGAAGCCAAGCGCATTAAGGCCTCGGCCGATACGGACTACCGCGAGCGCCGCACCGAGCTGCAGCGGCAGGAAAACCGGTTGAATCAGAAAAGTGAGACCCTGGACCGCAAGCTGGAAGGTGTCGAGCAGCGTGAACGCAACCTGAACAACAAGGAAAAAGAAATCGAGTCGGTGCGGGGCCAGCTAGTCGAGCTCAAGGACAAGCAGCTGAAACAATTGGAGACGATCTCCGGGATGTCCAGCGCGGAAGCCAGGAAGACACTGCTTGACGCCATGGAGGTCGAGATGCAGCAGGAGGCGTCGCGGCGCCTCCGCCAGTGGGAAAACAAGCTGAAGGAAGAAGCCAACGAGAAATCCAAGGAGATACTGGCGGTGGCCATACAGCGCAGCGCTTCGGAAATCGTGGCGGAGGCTACCGTATCTGTAGTCTCCCTCCCCAACGACGAAATGAAGGGGAGGCTTATAGGCAGGGAGGGACGCAACATTCGGGCGCTGGAGCAGGCCACCGGCGTCGACCTTATTATCGACGATACACCGGAAGCGGTAACGATATCCAGCTTCGACCCCGTGCGGCGGGAGATTGCCCGCGTTGCCCTCAACCGGCTCATCCTTGACGGCCGCATTCACCCGGCGCGCATTGAGGAAATGGCCGCTAGGGCCAAGGACGAAGTCGAAGCCTCTATTCAGGCCGCCGGCGAGCAGGCTGCCTTGCAACTGGGAGTCCAACTGCACCCCGAGCTGATAAAGCTACTCGGCCGGCTTAAATACCGGACCAGCTACGGCCAGAACGCCCTGGAGCACAGCGTCGAGGTGGCTTATCTGTCCGGCATGATAGCTGCCGAAATCGGCGCCAATGTCAATATCGCCAAGAAGGCTGGTCTATTGCATGATATCGGTAAAGCCGTGGACCGTGAGGTGGAAGGCACTCACGCCGCCATCGGCGCCGACCTCGTGAGGCAGTGGGAAAAATCGCCCGAGGTGCTCAAAGGCGTCGCCGAGCACCACCTGGAGACCAGCGATACCAGCATCTGGGGCTACATCGCCTCGGCGGCGGACGCCATCAGCAGCGCCCGGCCCGGCGCGAGGCGTGAATCGCTGGAGAGCTACCTGAAGCGTCTCAAGGCGCTGGAAGATATCGCCGATAGCTTCAAGGGCGTCGAAAA
>CAZEUJ010000212.1:0-2574 GCA_964514525.1 uncultured Dehalococcoidaceae bacterium | reverse complement strand
TGGCAAACCGGTTTTGCATATCCATGCTGCCCTGGGGCGGGCGGGGCAGACCATGACTGGATGCCTGCGGCACGGCGTCACCACATGGCTTGTGGGAGAAGTTATCCTCTATGAAATCCTCGGTGCAAAGGTGTTGCGTATCAAGGACAAGCAAAGCGGCTTCGAGCTTCTGGAGCCGAGGACATGATAACAGATGTCATTGCGAGCCCCGACTTGTCGGGGCGTGGCAATCTCGCTGATGGTATTCAGTGACATTGAGGACATAATACCTGATTTGCAGCAGGCTTGATTAGTATGGTGTCCCTGGAATTCGCAAGAAAGTTCGTTTCTTGCTACAATTGCTCACGGAGCAATGGGTTACTACTTAGGCGTAGATATTGGCTCTGTCAATGCCAAGCTGGCGCTCATAGATGAGAAGGGCAAGGTTGTTCAGTTTGATACCGAGAAGGTAACTTCCAGCCCCAGAGCCGCCGTCAATTCGCTTATCGCCAGGCTGGACGGAATACAGCAGTTCACTGGCGATTGCCTCGGGGCTAATTCACCGTTACCCCTACGTTGATACTGTCATACAAAATGGAGGACTTCGCCAGTCTGGCCTTGGAATGCTGTGGTAGTCCATCACAGGAAATAAGTTATGAATCGCTGGGAGTTTAAGCACCGGTTGGCCGGGTATATTGCCCTGGCAGTGATGGTCCTAGTAACCAGCTTGTGGACATTCTGGGGCGTAAGAGCAATGTGTTACCAGGGCTGGTGGGAAGCGTGGTACCTTCGCCTGCCCTACTTCGCGCCGGCTATTGTGTTTCTGGGGTTGACATTAATAATGCTTGCGCGGCCTCGCGCCGGGGGCTGTGCAATTATTGTCATCGGTGGGGCTTTCACCGGCTGGTGGTGGTGGCTCATCTCGGTCACTGCCGGCCTGACCCTGAGTGATGCATTGAGCGTGCTGCCTTTCAGTGGCCTGTTGGTGGTCGCCGGGGTGATGTCTCTTGTTGATGGCCACTACCGACAGCGGTTGCGCTCCGAAGAAGGACGGTCGCCGTCAAAGGAGTGGCTCCCCCACAAAGTGCGCTACGTGTTAGCCATCGGACTTCCGCTGCTGGTGGCTATCGCCGCCTTAGTTTTAATTCCGCTCATTCAGTTTCCCGGGATTAGTAATCAGCAGGACGGGACAGAAGTCTACACTGATAGCGACCAGTTTAGGAATCTGTGTGTCCAATTTGTGCGCACGGTAGCTGAGAATCACCTTGATGGGCAGCCGACGCAATACCCTACGGAATTAGAAATTAAAGGCAATTGGGAGCTTGATATAACCATATATCACCAGGGAGAAATAAAAGGGACTGGGGGCAGTAAAGGGAAGGACGAAATATTATCCTTAACACTGGAAGAGGCAACGCGAAACGCGCTAGAAGAAGCGCACCCAAAGTTTACTAAGGAAGACCTTGAAGAAGTAAGATTTCTGGTTACTTTCTCTTATCCTCCTCACTTCTTTACCCAAGTTGATAACTTGTTTCAGCTTATCCCTCGCTTCGAGTATGACTACAGCCGTTCATTTTGTCACGATGACCTTCCGTTTTCCTTTATAGAATATGACGGAGAAGGGAAGGAACTTATTGAGGGCTTGGTGATAATACGCAGCCTGGATGAGCAATTAATGCTCCAGAAAATTGAGCAGGGAAAAGAATTCCTGTTCAGGGCGATGAATGAAGAAGAGCATGGGTTTTACAAAAGGTATGACACTGAGAATGATTACTTTGGGAATCGGCTCCATACTGTATATTCGGCTTCAATTATATATACGCTTTTGAAAATTTATGATTTCGACCAGGATGAGCGGATACTGGAAGGCATACCGGAGTGGGGAGATTTCCTGCTTTCGATGCAGAGCAAAGATGAAGAAACGTATGGTGCATTCCATTATTCGTATTATCCGGCAGGCGGGACAAAAGAAGGGAGTTTTCCCGTTGGTACTACAGCACTAAGCATATTTACGTTGTTGGATTTATATGAGCGAACGGATGGCTCCAGGTACTTGGAATCGGCAAAACTGGGTGGTGATTGGCTAACCACTATGCAGAGACCTGATGGAATCATGTACGCATATAAAGACCAATGTTCGGGTGGGGAATGGGTTTATGGCGAAGAAGAATCACTTCTTTATAATGGTCAAGTTCTTTCTGCACTTTCCCGGCTCTACATAATTACCGGAGAAACAAGATACTATAACGCTGCAGAAAGGATTGCCCAGCACTTCTCGGCAAGAGTTGAAAAAGAGGGTTGTTTTCTGGGGGATGACTACCGCTGGAAAAACCCGATCTCAAGTGCCTGGGTTGCTATGTCTTTGCTTGATTTCTACCAAATAAATAAGGAGGATTACTATAAAAACATAATTCTTAAATGTAGCGACGAACTTCTGAAAAGACAAGCAAAAGACATAAATCATCCCCTCTATCATGGAAGCTGGCACCGGGCGTATTCGACCAGCGGAAACGGCTGGCTAGCTGAAGTGATGATGGAAATGTACAGGTTCTGCCAGGAACAGAACATGGACGGATGTGATAAATACAAAGAGGC
>CAZEUJ010000211.1:0-2621 GCA_964514525.1 uncultured Dehalococcoidaceae bacterium | reverse complement strand
CAGCATAGAGGACGGGGGCGGCGTGCCCCTTGCTCAGGATGAATCTGTCCCGATCCTTCCAGTCGGGGTCAAGCGGCTTGAACCGGAGTATCCTCCAGTAAAGCGCGGTGATTATCTCGACGGCGGAAAGAGAGCCGCCGGGATGACCGCTGCCGGCTTTAGCGATCATGGTGACGATATCGCGCCGCAGCGTTTTGGCGACCGTTTTAAGGTCTTCATTATTTCTTTGGCTGTTCAGTTGTTTCATTCCTTAGTTTTCCTGGAAAGCTCGCGTACTTTGCGCACAATCTGTTGTTTTTCCACGAAATTTGTCGTATATCTGCCACTGTTGAATAGCGGGTCGTCCATGGTGATGCGGTGAAATAAGAGATTGGTCTCTATCCCCTCAATCTTCATTTCATACAGGGCCCTCTTCATGCGTAAAATGGCTTCTTCTCTGGTCTTGCCCCAGGCCATAAGCTTGCAAAGCAGCGGGTCGTAGTAAAACGGGACGGTATAGCCTTCGTAGATTCCCTCGTCTATCCTCAGCCCCAGTCCGAGCGGCAGGTGCATCCCGGTTATCTTACCCGGGGAGGGCAGGAAGTTGCGCGAGACGTCTTCGGCGGTAATGCGGCATTGTATCGCCCATCCATTGCGGTGGATATCATCCTGAGTATAAACCAACTGCTCACCGGCGGCGATTCTAATCTGTTCTTTGACGATATCCACATCGGTGACGATTTCCGTGACACAGTGTTCTACTTGTAATCTTGTGTTTACCTCGTTGAAATAAAATTCCTGTGTCTCCGGAAGATAAAAGAATTCGACGGTCATCGCGTTGACGTACTTCATGGCCAGGGCAATATCCAGGGCGGCCGCGCCCATTTTCATGCGGAGATGCGGCGATAATATCGAACACGGAGCTTCTTCGATTAACTTCTGAAACCGCCGCTGAATAGAACAATCGCGCTCACCGAGGTGAATGACATTGCCGTATTTATCCGCCAGTACCTGAAACTCGATGTGTTTGACACTCGGGAGATACTTTTCCACATAGAAAGAAGAGATGCCAAAGAGCTTACGGCCCCTTTCTTCCACGGAACGGACCGCCTGCCCCAGCTCTTCCTGATTATGGGCAATCGTCATGCCGATGCCGCCGCCGCCACCCGAAGGCTTCACGATGACCGGATAGCCGATGTTTTCCGCCACTTCCTGTACCTGCCGGAACCCTTCGGTGGTCGAGTTTAATAAAATGTGGTCGTGCCCCGGGACAACGGGGATGTTGAGGAGATTCATCAGGCTGCGGGCGGCATGCTTGGGCTTTACGGTGTACATGGACTGGCTGGGCGGGCCGATGAAAACGAGCCCATTTTGCTCGCACATTTGTACAAATTCGGGATTCTCCGCCAGAAAGCCGTAGCCCGGGTGCAGGGCTTCGGCATGGCTCTTCCGGGCCACCGCCAGAATCTTCCCGGCGTTGAGGTAACTCTGTTCCGCTTCCGCCGGGCCGATACTATAGGCTTCATCGGCGAGCTTTACGTGGAGAGAATCGGCATCGATATCCGAATAGACGGCAACGGTGCGTATCCCCATCTCGTAGCAGGTGCGGATTATTCTCACGGCAATTTCGCCGCGATTAGCGATTAAGATTTTCTTAAACAAGATTTTTCTCCATCCGGATGATAGATGAATTATATCATGTCGCGTCTCGTTGTCCTAGAGAATGAGATAAATGCTTAAAGCCATGACCACCATGCCGGCGATGACCCCGATGATTACCAGGTGCTCTTTGCCGTAGAGGTGGGCAGTTGGCAGGAGCTCGTCGAGGCTGATATAGACCATGATGCCGGCGGCGAAAGCCAGCAGCGAATATATCACGGTGGGCGTGAGAAAATTGAAGAGGAAGGCGTAGCCGATAGCGGCGCCGATGGGCTCGGCCAGGCCGGCGGCAAAGGAATAGAGAAAAGCCCGGTTGCGGGAGCCGGTCGCCTCCCAGATAGGTATCGACACGCTGACGCCCTCCGGGATGTTGTGGAGGGCAATGGCGATGGCCACGAGGAAGCCGAAAGTGCGGTCGCCGGTGATGCCGCTGCTGAAGACGGCCAGCCCTTCGGGGAAGTTGTGAATGGCGATACCGATGGCCGTAAGTATTCCGACGCGCATAAGAAATGCGCGACTGGCTCTTTTTCCATAGCGGTGCCTGAAGCCGCGAGTCAATTGGCCTGCCTCAGCAGGCCTAATTTCGGGTTCCCCGGCACGCTCCTCTTTGTACTCGTGGGGAATAAGTATATCCAACACAGCGATGAAAATAATTCCGGCGAAAAAGCCGATATTGCCGGTACCGAAGCCGACCTTCTCAAAGGATTTATGAAGCAATTCGGCAAAAGAGATATAGAGCATGACGCCGGCGGAAAAGCCGAGAATCAGCGACATGCTGGTAGACCCGGGCTTACGCATGAAATAGGCGATAGCGCTGCCGATGCCGGTGGACAGCCCGGCCAGCAGGGTCAAGACAAACGCAAAAGTGACATCACCTGACATTAATAAATCCAGCTTTGAACCCTCGCACCGGCTTTTACGTTACCGGCGGGGTCTCCGGTGATTGATTAATTATATAATACCCTGTGTTAAGAAGTCTATAG
>CAZEUJ010000210.1:0-2632 GCA_964514525.1 uncultured Dehalococcoidaceae bacterium | reverse complement strand
CTTCAACTACGAAAATATCCGCGACCTCTGCGCGGAGATGGAAGTCTATATCGGCGGGGAAAAACACGTCGTGAAGAGGAGCGGGGCAATGTTCATCCCGGCCGGTCTGGAGGTCGGGCCGATGATCATCCGGAACATCACCAAGCCCATCTTCTTCACCGTCGAGTTCCCGTGCGGCAAAGCGGTTAAAAAGAAATAGAGGAGAACAATGCCAAAAACAAAATACGGCAAGTATATTTTGAGTGAGCTAAAAATGCCTGCCGAAGAAGCGCCCTGGAGTCCCCCGAATTTAGGAGGGGCGGCGAAGGGTAAAGGCGGTCGCGTCCTGTACATGGACAGCAGCATCGTCCCGGGGGCATACTACATGGAGTGCGTGTGGGTAATGCCGCGGCCGGCTAACGCGCCCGCGCCGGGCGGGAGAAGGGTGGGCACCGAACCGCACACCCACGATTACGATGAAATAATCGCCTTCATCGGCACGAACAACGACGACCCGTACGACCTCGGGGCGGAGGCGGAGCTATGGCTGGGGGACGAGAAGCACATCATCACGAAAACGAGTCTGGTCTTCATACCGGCGGGGCTAAAGCACTGCCCGCTGACGTTTTTAAGGGTAGACCGGCCTGTGTTCCACTTTACATCCGGGCCGGGCAAGATATATTTCTAAGACAAAAGGCAAGGCTTGTGATTCACATACCTCACCCCTGCCCCCTCTCCAACCTGAGATATCATTGAGGCTTAAAAATCAAGTTGGTTGGAGAGGGGATTAAAGGGAGAGGGGGCCTCGCCCCCTCTCAAGTTCTCCCCCCAGTTTAATAAAAGGATACTATTTATCCTTTAGATAGTCGGCGACGGTACCGGCGATATCACGGGCGCTGGCTTCTATAAACCGCCTGGCGAATTCAACATCAAAGCCGGCGGGATTACCGAAATAACCCCCGGGGATGAGTTTACGGGTTTCCGCATCGCTACGCCCCAGTCCTTTAAGGTCATCATCGGTGAGACGAGTAGGCTCAAGCTTCTTCGCGAGGGCGGCATCAACGTATTCGGGGAAATAAGCCAGCATGACACCCGTCTCCAGAGAGCCGGCATGGTAATCAGCGTATTTACCGGGCGAAGGCTCGGACGGCGGCGCCTTCTGAACGAGGATATAATCCTCCCCGCCGGAGAGTCGGAAGCGGCGGACATCAGACGGCAATAAAATGCAGCGGGCGTCAACGGCGAGGTCACGGCGGGCTTCTTTTAGAGCTTCCAGAATCACGCGGCAGTGACGGTAATCCGCGTGCCAGTTGATAACGAAGACGTGTTTAAAATTCCAGCTTTTCAGGGACGCAAGGATATCATGAATGGCCGCCTGCATGGTCTCCGGCTTCATGGAAAAAGTACCGGCAAAAGTTGCGGTGGCGTGGCTAACGCCCCAGTAAAAGGGAGGCGCAATGAGCGTTTCAATACCGCCCGTATCAAGCTGATGCTTGGCCAAAACGCTTAATAAATGGGCGATAATAGTATCGACACCCAATCCCATATGGGGGCCGTGCTCTTCGATAATGCCGACGGGCAGCAGGACAACGGCGCCCTGCGCCGCTGCCTTCTCGATATCCGGCCAGGTCATTTCCACCATAGTATCATCGAAGATAGAGTAACCCATAAGATAAGACCTCCGACCACATTGTAATCGAAAAGAGGACGTATTACCAAAAAGAAAAAACCCGTCGATATGAAATATCTCCGGGATTTTGTACTTTAAGCTACGAGACTAATTATGCCGAAGGCAGGCCCGTGTACCAGAGAATGAGGCCTATTATCATCATGATAATTCCCAGGGCGACGGCGATAGCCCCGCCGATTTTCAAAGCGCCGGGCTGAGGGCTTTCCGGCCAATGAGAGACGAACTCTCTAACGTCAATACGGGTCGTGAGGGCTTCATCCATTTTTTTCTGCTCATGCCTGCCCCACAAAATCCCGATGATGCCCAGGACGATAAAAATCCCGCCGACAATCGCCAGAATCGCCCAATCCCCGTCCATAGCCAACCCCCTATGGATTATTATGCTTACTATAGGCCATCGGCAGGGAATTTGCAAGAGGCGGAACGACGAAAAATCGGCCCGCCGCATGAAGGCAAAAAGCTATTTGACCTCGACGGTGGCGCCAGCGGCCTCCAGCTTTTGCTTGGCGGTAGCCGCTTCTTCCTTGCTGACATTCTCTTTGACCGGCTTGGGCGCGCCTTCCACCAGGTCCTTGGACTCTTTCAGTCCCAGATTAGTGAGTTCGCGGACAGCCTTGATGACGTTAATCTTGTTAGCACCGATGGCCGTGAGGACAACGGTGAACTCCGTCTTTTCCTCGGCGGCGGGGGCGGCTTCCGCGGCCGGGGCGGCGGCGGCAACGGCGACGGGCGCCGCGGCGCTAACGCCGAACTCAGCCTCCAGAGTCTTTACCAGCTCCGCCAACTCGAGGACGGACATACTCTTGATGGCAGTCATTATCTCATCGATAGCCGCCGACTTTTTAGGTTTATCCGCCTTAGTTGCCTTGTGCTTCTTGGGCTCTTCCGCGACGGGTTCTTCAGCCCTGGTCTCTTCCTTTTTAACTTCTTCTGCCATTTCAGGCTCCTTCCAGTTGTTTTATT
>CAZEUJ010000209.1:0-2701 GCA_964514525.1 uncultured Dehalococcoidaceae bacterium | reverse complement strand
GCCGGGTCGGCGGTATTGAAGTTGGGCTTGAGGACGACCGCCTTGCCCTTGACCGGATTTATTTTGAGCAGGTCGATGGCTTTTCGGGTGCCTTGCGTTCTGTCGCTGGTGCGTACGAGGCTTATCTTGGTCATAGCCGTCTCCTCTTTAATGTCTTTAAATAAATTTTAAATCATTTTATCCTTTTTTGCACTTTCGCCCACGACGGCGTGATGAGGAAGCTCTCCTCCATATTATCGACCATTCTGGCGAATTTGCTCATGGGCGCGGCGAACGTGAGCTTGTCGGCGTCTACGAAAGGCCTCGCTGATATATCGAACATGCCGATGACCGTCCGCGGACTGGCCGACTTTGTCTCTAAATATGGGTACTGCACGATGCTGGCGCAGCCGCTCCCGAATGGCGCTGTGACCATGTCCTGCTCTATTTCGTCGAAGCTGGCCAGCGTAAAGAGCCCGGCCAGCACGTCCGGCCTGGCGAAGAAGATGACCACCTCCGGTTCGTCTTTTGCCTCCAGCTTGTCCCATCTCTTGAAAACGATGTACTTCGCCGGCGCTTTCGTCGCTGGTGCGTGTTTCTTCATATACTCTTTGACCATCTCCGGCGTTTTCTTGTAGCGTTCCCCTTCCATCTTACCGGGTATCCCGCACGATAGGAAGTATTCGAAGTCGGGCATGAGGTTATCCGCGAAGCCGAGGTATCTTTTACCCCCTGGACAGCCCACCCCGTCGACATCGAACGCCAGCGACTCCCCCTTCTGTACTTTTACCAGCCACCCGATGATGCACCTTGGTACCGAACCCGCCTTGACCGCTTCGGCGTGGCCTTCTTCATCGGTATAGAAAAAGGTAATGGGCGGTTCGGCGTTGTTAAAGTATTTTTTCCAGAGTGTCAGGAATTTGTTTTTAAATATCGCGTCCATTTTCAGCTCTCCTTAGCGTATTCTCCCCGTTAAAAAGAAAGCGGGCATGCTCCGGGCCTTTCCTGTGCCGCCTGCCCTCCGCTGACCTGGCATTAACGCTTTGTAGGATTATTCTTGCCTACTATCGTCGAGTCGAAGGTGGGTGCGAACATGATGTGCCCGAACATGATCGGCTTGTCCACCCTCTTGAAGTTCAGAGGGCAGTGCATCAGGTTCCCCGGTACGTACACCCATGTTGTGTTGGTGATGACGTGCGTTTCCGCGTCCTCTCCTTCACCCATCGTAAACTCCACTTCCGCCCCGAATTCTTTGAAGTTCATCGGGTCGCCGCCGATAAAATACAGGATTTCGGCGACGGAATGTCTATGCCCTTCGGGAATCATTTTAAAGGCTCGATAAATGGGGCGCAGGACCTGTGTCAGCGGCTCATCCCATCCTTTTGCCGTCATAGTCTCCTTCTGCCCTATCCCTATATATACCGGCGCATCAGGGGGAGTCCCCGGGTGAATTATTCCCCATGGTTCTTTTAAGAAATACTTATCATATTTTCCTTTAGCCATTCTTTCTCTCCCTCTCTAAAACTACAGTTATCTTAGCTTTCAGGCTGGCTGTCGTCAAGTTTTATCAATGAGACCGCTGATTGAACATTTGCCCCGTTTGCACCATAATATGATTGTCAATGAAAGCCGAAATCATAACGAGCGGTACGGAGCTTCTCCTCGGCGACGTGGCTGATGTCAATACTTCTTATATCGCCGGTCAGTTGGCCGCGCTCGGTATCGACCTGTATTATTGCTCGACGGTAGGGGATAATTTTGATCGGTTTTCCCACGTTCTGCGGCAGGCCTGGGAACGGTCGGACCTTATTATCATCACCGGCGGACTTGGTCCTACCCAGGGGGACATCACGCGGGAGGTCATTGCCGCTCTGCTGGGTGAAAAGACGTCCGTCGACCCCGCTTTGAAGCGGGAGCTGACCGCCTTCTTTAAAAGTCGCGGCATCGATATGCCCGATAACAATCTGAAGCAGGCAACTCTTATCCCTTCCGCGGTGGCTCTGCGTAACGCTTCCGGCACTGCCCCGGGGTGGTGGGTGGAAAAGGAAAACCGCATCATCGTCACGCTGCCGGGCCCCCCCGGTGAGATGCAGACCATGTGGCAGAACGTCGTCCTGCCCCGACTTAAAGCCAGGAGCGGTGCCATTATCCTCTCGCGGACACTCAAGGCCTGGGGACTTGCCGAAGCCAGTGTCGACGAGTTGGTGGCGCCTTTTCTGGGTTCGGCCAACCCTACTCTGGCGCTCTACGCCAAGGCGGACGGCATTAACCTGCGTATTACCGCCAAAGCGGCTACCCAGGCAGAGGTCGCCGCCATGTTGTCCCGCCGCGAACAGGACATACGCCATATCCTGGATAAATATATCTGGGGCGCTGATAGCGATACCTTGGAGGGGATAGTCGGCAAGCTGCTGCATGATAAAAAACTCACCGTGGCCGTCGCCGAGACTTTCACCGGCGGCCTGCTGGCGTATTCATTGTCCGTTATGCCGGGAAGCTTTAAAGGGGGCATTGTCCTTACCGCTGGCTCTCAAATCAGCCGGGAGTCGGCGCTGGCGATGGCGCGGAAGGCGCGCCGCCAGTTTAAAGCCGATATCGCCCTGGCGATTGACGGCCGCGGCGCTAACCGTCCTGGGGTCAAAAGGAACGCCTTTATCGCTGTGGTTTCCGGGAGAAAAAGTGCGGCGGTAGCCACCGGCTACCCGGGCAATCCTCAGCTCAT
>CAZEUJ010000208.1:0-2743 GCA_964514525.1 uncultured Dehalococcoidaceae bacterium | reverse complement strand
CATCCCAAGGTCGCCGAGGCGGCGGTCGTCGGCATGCCCCATTCGCTGAAAGGGCAGGGCATCTATGCCTATGTTACCGTGAAGACCGGCGTGGCGACCGGTCCGGACCTGGAGAAAGAGTTGAAAAACCATGTCCGCCAGCAGATAGGTCCCATCGCTACGCCTGATGTTATCCAATTTGCCGATGGCCTGCCCAAGACCCGCAGCGGTAAAATCATGCGGCGCATTCTGGTCAAGATTGCCTCCGGTAACACGGAGAACCTAGGTGACACCTCCACCCTGGCGGACCCGTCCGTCGTGCCCACCCTGCTCGCGGGCAGGAAGAAATAGTCGGAAAAGATGGAGGCGGAGCGGGATATCCCGCTCCGCCCCCTATCAAGTCCACCCCATAAAATTTGATAACGGAGGTCTTTGTGGCACAAGAAGCGACCAAAGCAGAACCACAGTGGGGGAACCCGGGAGCCCTGGGACTGGCCGCGTTCGGCCTGAATACAATCCTGCTCCAGATACACAACCTCGGCTGGATTGATAGCACCATGCCACTGGTCTACGGCATATTCTGGGGAGGCATCGCCCAGATAATCGCCGGCATAATCGACGGGAAACGCGGAGACACCTTCGGGCTGACCGCTTTCTGTTCCTACGGGGCCTTCTGGATGGGACTCGCCTTCGCCTTCCTTTTCCAGTGGATGGGACTGGTCGAGCTCGACAGCTCCGGGCTTGCCTGGACGTGTGTTATCTGGGGCATCTTTACCGCTTTTATGACTATCGGCACTCTAAAGATGACCTTCATGCACTTTTTCGTCTTCGCCTCGCTGGTGGTGCTTTTTGCGCTGCTGGCGGCCCATTTCTTCGGCGCCATCTCTCCCCTGCCCGCCGGCATCGAGGGGCTTTTCTGCGGCGGGGTGGCGACTTACGGCGCGGCGGCAGTTATCATTAATGGCAAGTTCGGACGGCCGGTTCTACCGCTGGGGAAAATGTTTTAAAAAGCAACAAACAATATATAAACAGAAAATAAAACACCGGAACTATTTCTTTTAAAGATAGCTCCGGTGTTTTTTCCCCGTCAGATTATTGGTGCGTACCCCCTTTGTCCCCCTCTCAAACAGAGTTATTTTTCAGAGCCCGTATTAAGTTGTGTTTGAGAGGGGGAGGGAAAAAAGAGGGGTCGTGACCCCTCTTAGACGCCCCGTTATTTTTAGGGAGTAGCCCGCCGAGAGGGGCGCTAGCCCCTCTCAATATTACTTCCCCTCTCCAGCCAGAATAAAATCCGAACCCGCATGTTGCATCAGGCTGGAGAGGGGACACAGGGGTGAGGTTTATTAGCTTACAATTGAGTTCAGGTAGGAATCTAAGTAGTCCGTTTGTATCCCGCGACCCTGATACAGGCAACCTCATGCCCTTCCCCTACATCCTGAAGCGGCGGCACGGCCTGGCTGCATTCCGGGATGGCCATGAAGCAGCGGGGATGGAAAGGGCAGCCGGGCGGCGGGTTCAGGGGGCTGGGCACTTCCCCTTTGAGGATAATGCGCTCGCGGGTCTCCTCGACGAAGGGGTCGGCGATAGGTATCGCGGAAAGCAGGGCCCGGGTGTAAGGGTTCAAAGGGTTATCGTAGAGCACTCTCGATTTACAGATTTCCACGATGTGTCCCAGGTACATTACCGCCACGCGGTCGCTGATGTGTCGCACCACAGAGAGGTCATGGGCGATGAACAGGTAACTGAGTCCCTGGACTCTATCCTGTAGCTCTTCCAGCAGATTGATAATTTGTGCCTGGATGGAGACGTCCAGGGCGGAGATAGGCTCATCGCAGACAATGAGGTCGGGGTCGCAGGCGAGGGCCCGCGCTACGCCGATACGCTGTCTCTGTCCGCCGCTGAACTCGTGGGGGAAGCGGTTGACCATGGACGGGTCGAGGCCGACGACGCGGAAAAGCTGCTCGACCCTTTCATTGTATTCACTCTTGGAGCCGACCATCTGGTGAATTTTTAGAGGTTCGCCGACGATGCTGCCCGCGCTCTGCCGGGGGTCGAGCGAGGAGTAAGGGTCCTGGAAGATAAGGGCCATTTTGCTGCGCATCTGGCGCATCTTCTTTTCCGGGAAAGTGGCGATGTCCTCGCCTTTGAATATTATTTTACCGGTGGTGGGTTTATAAAGACCCAGCACGCACCGGCCGATAGTCGTTTTACCGCAGCCGCTCTCTCCCACCAGTCCCAGCGTTTCGCCCGTCTTAAGCTTGAAGCTAACGCCGTCCACAGCCTTGACATCGGCGACCTTCCGGCGCAGCAGGCCGCGGGTGACGGGGAAGTACATTTTAAGCTCCTGGATATCTAAAATATCACCGTTTCGTTGTTGGTTCACCGACTTTCTCCTCCGTATTCGCGTAGCAGCGGATGAAGTGATTGCCATGAACGGGTTCCAGGTCCGGCCACTTTTCTTTATAACATTTCTCTATTTTATAAGAACATCTGGGGAGGAAGGCGCAGGTGGGGGGCATTCTAATCAGGTTCGGGGGCAACCCGTCGATAGGCACGAGCTTTCTCCCCTCCTCTTCATCGAGTCTGGGAATGCATTTGAGAAGTCCGATAGTATAGGGGTGGCGGGGCTTGGCGAAAATGTCCTTGGTCATCCCCGATTCAACGATGCGTCCGGCATACATAATGTATATCCGCTGGGCGTAACGCGCCACCACGCCCAGGTTGTGGGTCACGATAACCAGCGAAGCGCGGAAACGCTGGACCA
>CAZEUJ010000207.1:0-2755 GCA_964514525.1 uncultured Dehalococcoidaceae bacterium | reverse complement strand
GAGCAGAGATTGACCCTCTGCTTGAGGGATATCAAAGCCTCGGCGAGGGCTTTGGACTTTTCCTCCGGTGAGCGCAGGAGGTGAAAGGTGATGCGCTGCGCGCTCTTGGGCCCGATGCCCGGCAGTTTGCTGAACTCCTGTACCAGCCGGCCGATGGCGTCATTAGCGGGGAAGAGGTCGTTTTTCAAATTTCATTACTCCTGAGGTTATCGTTAAGTCCCTCTCCCTCGATGGGAGAGGGAAGGGTGAGGGTGAAAATTACGAAATGCTCCCCTCACCTTATTCCTCTCCCGCAAGGGGAGAGGAGATATTTAAGTTAGCCCTGGTATCTTTAGCCCCCCGGTAAGCCCGCCCATCTTTTTGGCGGCGGCTTCCTGCGCTTTAGCCTGGGCTTCTTTAACGGCGGTCAGCACCATATCCTCGAGCATTTCGACGTCGTCCGGGTTGACCACTTCCTTGGCTATTTTCACTGATAGTATCTGCTGCTGCCCGTTCATAGTAACGGTGACGGCGCCGCCCCCGGAGCTGGCCTCCACCGTCAGATTAGCCAGTTCCTCCTGTGCTTTAAGGAGCTGCGCCTGGAGTTTCTGGGCCTGCTGCATCATGAATTTATTCATGGCTCCTCCGTATTGTTAATGACCTGGGCGCCCAGGTTTAAAGCCGCTTTCACCAGGTGATTGTTCTCGTGTTCGTAGACACAGCGTACCCGGCAGGATCGACCCAGGAAACTGCTCACGATTTTATCGGCGGTCTTCTGATTTTCGAGGTTGTCCATTTTCTCCTTGTGGTACTGGTGCCTGATGGACACGGTTAGCGTGTCGTTTTCGATGGATATCGGCCGCGCACTCCGCAGTAGGGCCGCCGCCGGAGTTTTACTCAAACCATCTGGGGCATTACTAATCATTTTACTCCACTGCTGTTGCAGTTGCTCGATGATGTTGCCGATCGCCGCCGGGCCGGTCTCGGCTTTGGGAGTTGTTGAAGGTGCGGGTTTCTCGGTAGCAATCGGCTTGGCGACCGCCTGTTCGCGGGCGCGTTTCTCGGGTGGAGCGGTGGTTTTAGGTCGTGGGGGAGGCGGCTGAACGGCGGGGGTCGTTTTCCGCGGTAAAGGTTCGTAGTAGTGTGTTTGAACGTGCTCTTTCTTTTCTTCCGTCTCGGCTATCGTGCAGTCCACCAGCGCCAGCTCCAGGGGCAGGGTGGAGTAGTTGTCCAGGCTCAGTTCAAGCTGGCCGAAACGCTTGACGGCTTTGAGTATCACCGGCAGCGACGCTTTCGCCGCCAATTCCTTAAGTTCTTTGAGGTCCTCGGCGGTAAGCTCGATCGAGTCGCTGGAGCCGGTCTTGACCAGGAGCAGCAGGCGCAGGTATTCCACCAGTTCGCGGTGGAACTGACGCAGGTCGAGCCCGTCGCTGTTGACATTATTGATGGTGGTGACTCCGGCCGTAATGTCCTGGTTGACGATGTGTTTGACCACCTCTTTGGCGCGCTGGTCGCCGGAAATGCCGAGCATGGCCTGTACCTGGGCGAGGTTAATCTCGCTACCGTAAAAAGTGTTAGCCTGCTGTAATAGATTAAGCGCGTCGCGCAGGCTGCCGGTGGCCGCGCGGGCGATGAGCTTTAGTCCCTCCGCATCGATGTGAATGCCTTCGCCTTCGCAGACGCGGGACAATACTGTCATCATATCGGCCAGGGAATAGCGGTGGAAATCGAAACGCTGGCATCGGGAGAGAATGGTCGGCAGGAGCTTATGGGCTTCAGTGGTCGCCAGGATAAAGACCACGTGCGGCGGCGGCTCTTCCAGCGTTTTGAGTAGGGCGTTGGAGGCTTCTTTGGTGAGCATGTGCACTTCGTCGATGATGTAGACCTTGCGGCGCGCCTCGTTGGGGGCGTAGTTGACCTTTTCCCGGAGGTTTCTTATTTCGTCGATGCCGCGGTTGCTGGCGGCGTCCACCTCGATGACGTCCAGGGCCCGGCCTTCGGTGATGGCCAGGCACATTGAACATTTATTGCAGGGTTCGCCTTTACCGTTTGTGAGGCAGTTGATAGCTTTGGCCAGGTTGCGGGCGGTGGTGGTCTTGCCCGTCCCCCGCGGTCCGCAGAAAAGGTAGGCGTGCGAGACGCGTTCAGTGGCCAGGGCGTTAAGCAGAGTGTGGGTGACATGCTCCTGCCCCACAAACTCAGCCAGCGACTGAGGCCGCCATTTTCTATAGAATACCTGAGAAGCCATGACGTCTCTATTATACCCTAAAAAGGCACATTACCCAAGAAAAAACAGGGACTTTTTAGGGGTTAATTTATAACCTCACCCCCTCGGTCCCCCTCTCCTTACGAGGCAGGGTGAAGGAGAGGGGGAAGAAAAAGAAAGAGGGGCTCTGTCCCTCTTAAACGCCCTTTTTAGTTTCCAGCTTTGAAAAAGGGGGACTAAGGGGGATTTTGCCCTATACCTTCGCCCCTCTTAGATGCCCGCCTTTTCCCCATAGATATGGCGATATGCGCAAAGCCACTGGCGATAAAAATAAGACACAATATATAAGCTGGAAGTTTAATCTGGAAGTCATAGTTGCTATCGTAGAGGTTGTAGAAAGCGGGGATACCTACCAGCAACATAAGAAAGCCACCTGCGGTAGGCCATAGCCAGGCAATACCAAAAGTTAAAAAAGTAAGAACAAATATGACTATCCCCCACCATTCGGGATAGATAATAGTATAAACCACAATCAACACAGCTAGTGCGGCGATAGTAATAATTCGAACT
>CAZEUJ010000206.1:0-2757 GCA_964514525.1 uncultured Dehalococcoidaceae bacterium | reverse complement strand
CTATCTTGTCCTTGAGCTCCAGGATGATGCGGTTGGCCACCTTCTTCCCGATGCCAGGCACCATGTCGAGCATCTCCGCGCTGCCCGTGGCAATGGCCGTCGTTATCTGCTCCGGGCTCATCGCCGAGAGCAGCGCCAGTGATAGCTTAGGCCCCAGTCCCGTTACCCCGATGAGCGTCTCGAAGAGCCACAGTCCGTCGACTGTCCCGAAGCCGTAGAGCGAAATATTGTCCTCGCGCACGTGCAGGTGGGTATAGACCTTGACCTCCTGGCCGGGCTTGCCCATCGCGGCGATATCGCTCGTCGGCATAAATACCCTGAAGCCGACCCCCCCCACGTTGATAACCGCCCCTTCTCCCCCCACCGATTCCACTTTACCCTGAAGGCTGGCGATCATTATCTTTCTCCTTGTCTGGTCAGCAGGTCGTTCACGTGTACTTCCTGTACGTGGCAGAGGCACACCGCCAGGGCATCGGCGGCGTCGTTGGGCTGGGGCACTTCCGCCAGCCCGAGCTGGAGCCGTACCATCTCCTGTATCTGTTCCTTGCTGCTGGCCCCGTAATTGGCTACCCTCTGCTTGACCTGCGCCGGCGTATATTCGTAGGTCGGTATTTTCTGGCTGGCGGCTGCCAGCAGGGCGATCGCCTGGGCGCGCCCGATGGCCATTGCCGACTTCACGTTTTTGGCGACGAAAGGCTGCTCTACGGCTACGGTGTCGGGCTTATAACGAAGTATAATCTGGGTGAGTTCCTGATAAAGATAATTTAACCGTTCGCCGATTTTAAAATGCTCCGGCACGCTGATGGCGCCGTAATCGACCAGGGCTATGCCGCTGTCCTCGCTCTCTATCACCCCGTAGCCCATCACTACCGTGCCCGGGTCGATGCCTAAAATTTTCATCTCATGTTAATAAATAAACGCCTGAGGCTATGCTGCCGGGTAGCTCGCCATGACAGCGTCGGGAATATCAGCGTTGCTGTAAACGTTTTGCACGTCGTCTATTTCCTCGAGCTTCTCCAGCAGCTTCATAGCCTGTAGTCCGGATTTTTCATCGAGTTTGACGAGGGACTTGGGCTCCTTCACGAGCTCGCTCGATTCTATTTTAACTTTGTTTTTCTCGAGCGCCTGCCTGACTTTTTCCAGCTGGTCGGGGGCGGTATACACTTCCACGTAGCCGATTTCGACTTTCACGTCGTCGGCGCCGGCATCAATAGCCGCCAGGGCTAGTTCGTCGGCATCGACGTTTTCGGTTTTGATGGCGATGACGCCTTTGGATTCGAAAAGCCAGCTAACGCAGCCGCTTTCCCCCAGGCTGCCGCCGTGGCGGGTAAACGTGCTTCTCACTTCTTGGACGGTCCGGTTGCGGTTGTCCGAAAGGGCATTTACCAGAATAGCGATGCCGCTGGGCCCGTACCCTTCGAGGGTCATCTCGGCGAGGCTGCCACCCCCCAGTTCCCCCGTCCCCTTTTTAATCGCCCTGTCGATGTTGTCCATCGGCATGTTGCTATCGCGTGCCTTCTGGACGGCCAATCTCAGGCGGAAATTAGTATCAGCGCTGCCCCCGCCCTCACGCGCCGCCACGATGATTTCTCGCGTCAGTTTGGTAAAAAGGTTGCCTCTCTTGATATCGTCAGCGCCCTTCTGGTGTTTAATTTTTGACCATTTTGAATGCCCGGACATCGTCGTCTTCCTCCTTACCCTCTAGTCCCCCTGTTTGATAATTTTAGCACTTCGGTATCGAGCGGTCAAAGCATCGATTGCCTATCTAACTCAATTTCCTGGCTAATGATTCTCTCAATTGTCGGATGTGCTCCAGGAAATTTGGAGAATGGATATCATCCGTAGTCATGATCATGGCGTCTTCTTTATTGTCCAGATAGTATCCGCGCCTTATTCCTGCCTGTGCAAATCCATATTTGCCGTATAGATTCTGCGCCACGATATTGGAGATGCGCACCTCGAGGGTCATGCGGCTGGCTTTAAGATCTCGCGCTAAATCAATGGTAGCTATAAGCAGCAACTCTCCGATTCCTTTCCTCCGGTATTCCTGCCTTACGGCGACGTTGGTGACGTGAGCTTCGTCAACCATCAACCAGATACCGGAAAAACCCACGATATACTGTCGGGTATAATGCGATGGGGACTCATCATGAGAAACGCCTGGTTTTAACCATCGTGCCAGCCATGTTGCCAGCCTGGACTGTTTTTTCAGCGATTTTTCTCTAATTTCAGTGGTTGACTGGCTATAATCAATAGCCACGAGGTAGCGGGCCAGGCGGTTTTGTAACTCCTGGCGGTAGTTGGGTATCGGCCACTGGCTGGGGAAGGCTTCGCGGTCAATTTCGTTGACCTGCCCCAGGTCCCCTTTTTCCATCGGGCGTATGAGATATGCCAATATTTAGTCTCCGCTTAGAGTTATTGTTGTATCGCCGGTTTCGCTCGTTCTGCCATTGTAGCATATTTTTTCCATAATGGCATTTTATACAAAATGAATCTAAAAACTATCTTTTTACCCCCTTATTCGTTATACTATATGCACAGGGTAATTCCTGATTTTCGACCGGGTGGACGTGAAATTCAAGGTCAAATCCGGCCTCTGGATGGGAGTTGTCAGGTGCATGATGAGGAAAGCCTGATCCGGCGCGCACAGCAGCACGACCAGGTGGCTTTAACTCAACTATATGAAGAGAACTTCGATAGGATTTATCGGTATATAGTTCTCAAGATAGGCGATAGGACAGAGGCAGAGGATATGAC
>CAZEUJ010000205.1:0-2769 GCA_964514525.1 uncultured Dehalococcoidaceae bacterium | reverse complement strand
GACGTCATCGCCCTGGCCGACGAAGCCCTCAGCACCAGCGGCATGATACGCTACGCCGCCCGCGAAGACGTAAAGGAACTGATTGTGGGGACGGAGGTGGAGATATTGCATCGGCTTTACAAAGAAAACCCGGGGAAGGAATTTTACACGGCGTCTAAAAAGGCCGTTTGCCCCAACATGAAGAAAATCACCCTCGACAAAATAGCAGAGTCGATGGAGACGATGGAACCAGTAATAACCGTGCCGGAGGAAATCCGGGTCCGCGCCAAAGCGGCCGTCGACCGCATGCTGGCGATAGTGTGACGAGGAGGCAACATGCTCACCCAAAAAGAGAAAGATAGATACGACCGCCAGATAATGATATACGGATTCGGGGAGGCGGGGCAGGAGAAGCTCAAAAAGGCTAAAGTGTTTGTTGCCGGGGCGGGGGGACTGGGCTCGCCGGTATCTATCTATCTGGCCGCTGCGGGCATAGGAACCATACGGATTGCCGACCACGATAAAGTGGAACTGAGCAATCTCAACCGGCAGGTCCTCCACTGGGAAGAGAACCTGGGCGGTAGAAAAACCGATTCGGCGGCGGGGAAGCTCAGAAAACTCAATCCCAACGTAAATATAGAAACGATAGCGGATACAATAACCGAAGCTAATGTCTCACGACTGGTCGGCGACTCGGACTTAATCATCGACGCGATGGACAACTTACCCACCAGGTATATTTTAAATAAAGCGGCCATCGAAAAAGGCATACCCTTTTTCCACGGTGCGGTCTACGGCTTCGAGGGCAGGGCTATGACGGTGATACCCGGAAAGTCGGCCTGCCTTAACTGTCTTTATCATAACGCCAGGGTGCCCAAGGAGAAATTCCCGGTCATCGGGGTAACTCCGGCGGTCATCGGTTGTATCCAGGCAACCGAGGTAATAAAATATTTAACGGGGCTAGGCGAGCTATTGACCAATAGAATCCTGAACTACGACGCCCTGAGAATGAAATTTACCGAATTCACGATAAAGCCGGACCCCGACTGCGAGTGCTGCGGCAAGACGGCGCGAAAGAAAAAATGAGTGTAGAAGTGGAACTATCATCCGTTTTCGGTAGATATACGGATAACCATCTTAATATCAAAGTGGAAGGCAAAACCGTCCGCGAATGCCTGCACGACCTCGTGCAGCAGTTCCCCAAACTGAAAAGGATGCTCCTAGACAAAGACGGCAACCTGATGCATTCCTACGATTTCTACATCAACGGGGAAAGCGTCTACCCGAAGGACATGAACGCACCGCTTAAAGACGGCGATAAACTGAACGTTCTATACGTCATCCACGGGGGATAAGCGGTCAACTATATCTTGGTCCAATCGATTTCCAGCTTACAGGCAGGGCAGTCCTGCTTAACCGGCACCTCGGCTTTACAGTGCGGACAAATGTACTTGTCACCTATTTTAACGGGCTTTTCATGTTTCTCTTTTGTCTTGTCTTTAGCCATATTCACCCTCCCGAACCGCGACTTATTTCAGCTAAATTGTAGCAGAAGAAAAATGTAATAAGCCATAAATAGAACGGTAAAAAGTTACATTTTTATAAAATTACGTCCGCTTGCCCAGCCAACGCCGCTTCTGGTCTATGCGCGTTTTTTCATCGGTAGTCTTATAACCTGACAGAAAATCCTCGCGGAAGTCCTCAAAAGAACCAGCCAGAATGGATTCCCTGATTTTATGCATCAGGTTAGCGATAAAGCGTAGGTTGTGAATAGAGGCAAGTCGCAAAGCCAGCAGCTCTTCGCTGCGGAAGAGGTGACTCAGATAGGCGGCGGAAAAGGTGCGGCAGGTATAGCAATCGCAGGAGGGGTCAACGGGGCGGTCAATTTTACGATAAACCGCGCGGCGGATATTCACACGACCTTTCCGGGTAAACAAAGCGCCGTTACGGGCGACGCGGGTCGGCAGAGCGCAATCGAAGATATCAATGCCGCGCGCCACTCCCTCGATAATGTCTTCCGGCGCGCCGACGCCCATGAGATAGCGTGGCTTATTCTCCGGTAGCAAAGCCGCCGTCGACGCGACCAGCGAGAGGGTGATATCCTTGGGCTCACCGACGCTCAAGCCGCCGATGGCATAGCCGGGGAAGTCGAGACCCGTCAGATAGTCCGCCGACCGCTTTCTGAGCTCCGGGAACATGCCACCCTGGACGATAGCGTAAAGCGCCTGTTTGTTGTTTTTATGCGCTTTCAGGCAACGCTCCGCCCAGAGGTGCGTCCGCTCCATCGCTTTCCGCACTTTAACTTCACTATCGCCGTAAGCAGAGCACACGTCCAGCACCATAACGATATCAGCACCCAGAGCTTCCTGGTACTGGGTGGCCAGCTCGGGGGTGAGGAAGTGGTCGCTGCCGTCGATGTGAGAGCGGAAGGCAACGCCTTCATCGGTAATCTTGCAGAAAGGGGCCAGGCTGAACACCTGGTAGCCGCCGCTATCGGTAATGATAGCGCCGTCCCAGGCCATGAAGCGGTGTAGTCCGCCAAGCTTTTCGATGACATCAATGCCGGGGCGGAGATAGAGGTGATAGGTGTTAGCCAGAATCATGTTAAAGCCGGTCTCTTTAATTTCCTGGGGGGTCAAAGTCCTGACGGTAGCCTGGCTGCCGACGGGCAGGAACACGGGCGTCATGACCGAGCCGTGGGGGGTATAAAGCTCGCCAGCGCGTGCAGGACCGGAAGTCCCGATTAATTGAAAATGTTTATCCGACAAATTTTCTAACCTCACCCCCTGA
>CAZEUJ010000204.1:0-2772 GCA_964514525.1 uncultured Dehalococcoidaceae bacterium | reverse complement strand
GGGGCCGACCACCGCCAGGCGGAGTTTTTCACCGATGAATAAATCCTCAGCCAGCTTTTTCAGTTCCCCAGCCGTTACGGCATCGATAATAGCTACCACTTCATCGATAGTGAGGATTTTTCTATTGAGAATTTCCTGCCCGCCCATCCATCCGGCCACGCTGCGGCTGTCCTCCATGCGTAACAGTATGCGGCCTTTAAATAACTCCTTGGCCTTGGACAGTTCCTCTCCCGGAATAGCTTCTTTCAGGCGTGATAGCTCGGCAAGGATGGCTTTAACCGCTACCGGCAGGTTCTTCGCATCCACGCCGGCGGAAACGGCAAACACGCCGGTATCCAGAAAGTGCTCGGCATAGCTCTGGATACTGTAAGCCAGACCCAGCTTATCGCGGATCTCCGTGAAAAGGCGGCTGCTCATGCCCTCACCGAGAATGACATTAAGCAGGTCCAGCTTGAAACGCGCGGGATGGACAATCGAAAGACCCGGCAGGGCCAGGCAGAGCTGCGTCTGCTCGGTATCGCGCTTTTCGATGAGCACGCGGCGTCCCATTTTTTCCCGATAAGGAACGTATTTAGCTTGAGGCTTACGTTTTACCCAACCCGCCACCGTCCGGTTGACTTCAGCGACGACTTCCTTATGCTTTATATCACCGGCAATTGCCAGCACGGCATTATCAGGCTGATACTGCCGGGAAAGGTAATCGAGCATTATTTTCCTGGTGATGACCGCTACCGACTCCTTGGAGCCAGCGACATCACGTCCCAAGGCGTGCCCGGGCCAGAGAAGCTCGTCAATCAACATGGAGACCCGCTGGGGAGGGGAATCCAGCGACATATTAATTTCTTCGATGATGACCTGGCGTTCCTTTTCGATTTCCGCGGGGTCGAACCGGGAATTAAGGAGGAGGTCCACCATCACGTCCAAAGCGCGGTGAAAATGCGACTGCGCCACCTTACACCAGTAGATGGTCAGCTCTTTATCCGTGCCCGCATTCAATATACCCCCCACGCCCTCGATAACCGAACAGACCTCCACGGACGTGGGGCGTTTCCTTGTACCTTTAAATAACATGTGCTCGATGAAATGGGAGATGCCGGCATGTTTATCATCTTCATATCTCGAGCCGGCGCCGATGAAAAAACTGATGGCTACCGAGCGGGTATGGGGCATGGCGGCGGTGACCAGGCGCAGTCCGTTATCCAGGGTGACTTTACGATACAATACTCAATTCCTCCACAAAGGTCGTGAATTAAATATTCTAAGAGAGTTTATAGCGCCGTGTCAATCAATTATTGACTAATCGAGCTTGCGTATCCTTGGAACCATCGCCAAGGCAAAGACGGTAATGATAACCAGAGCGATGGCTAACGAGCCGGTAGCCCACTGTACGCCGACGCCTTCCGCCAGGATGCCGGCGAAGAAAGCGCCGAGGCTGCTGAAACCGAAACCCAGCATGAAAAAGCTCATTACCCGTCCGCGGTAAGCGGCATCCGAATAGTACTGGACAAGGGAGTTGCCCAGTGCCATCTGGCCGGAACTGCCCAACCCGATGAATACAATCAGGAACAGCGAAAGGTACCACATCTTCGAGAAGGAAAACCCGACCAACGCGATACTCATCACCAGGGCGGCGAAGAGCATGATAAGTCCCCGCTTTTTATTGGATAAAGAGGCAAGGATAAGCGAACCTATCATCGCGCCGATGCCGGAGACCATGATAAGCACGCCCATGCTGGTGGCGCTCACGTTAAGAATATCCGGGTCTTCCGTAAACATGGGCAAAAGCTGGGAATAAGGCGCGCCCAATATAGTGGCTATGACTGTAAACAGCAAGACCAGCATAATGGTTTTTTGACTTTTCAGATACCGCCAGCCTTCCACGACATCGGTCAGGGAGTTGCCTCCCTCAACGGTTTTTTCACGGGTGGGGGGCACGAACAAAATGAAAATCCAGGACATCACAATCATCGCCGTCATAATGGCGTAGACCGCCCAGAAATCGATAACGTCGACAAGGAAGCCAGCCAGCGCCGGAGACAATATCCTAAAAACGTTCATCCCCAGGTTATTCAGCGATATGGCGTTCATCAGGTGCTCAGGTCCGACTATTTCTGAAATGATCGCCGACCTCGCCGGCATCATGAAGCCCATGACGGCGCCCTGCAGGACGCCGCTGACTACCAGCACCCACCAGGAATCCGGCTTCTCCGGGCTCAGGTAGCCGAAAACAAGGGCGAGAGTCGTGAGCAGACTGACGATGATGGAAATCACCTGGCAGACCTGAATCACGGTCTTCTTCTGAATGCGGTCCGCCAGGACACCGCCGGGCAGGGTCAGTAAAATCATGGGGATGGCATTAGCCAGAGCCAGCACACCGAGAATGGCGCCTGAACCGGTAATGCGGTAGACCAGCAGGTTGCGCGCCAGCATCTGCATATTCATGGAAGACCAGTGGCCCACCATGGAAAGATAGTAAAGGCGGTACACGGGGTTCTTGAAAGAAACAAAGGCTTTCCGCGACCAGCCCGACAAGCCGCCCGGCCCACGCACAGGCCCGCCCGTGTTCGCACCCTCTCCGCGGAACTGGTCTAAGTTATTGTTCATCGGAAAATTTGAAAAATAAGACTCCTGGATTAACCGGTACTTTTTACATTTTACACTGATGATAGGCACGGGACAAGGAAAATATTTAAGGTCCTGTTTGCATCTGGCTGTCAAGTTATGTACCTCACCCCTTTATCCCCTCTCCAGCCTGTTTCATCAGTCATAACG
>CAZEUJ010000203.1:0-2776 GCA_964514525.1 uncultured Dehalococcoidaceae bacterium | reverse complement strand
ATATCCCCGGCGGCGCCCAGGAAGCTGATATCCGCCCCCTGGTCACGGACGAGGTCGAAGCGCTCGTTAATCGTCGCCTCGGGCAGGCCCAGTAGCAGCTTGATACCCAGTCCCATGTTCGAGGATTTGAAGTCCTGCCGGAGTCCCGCCTTTTTCGCCATGAACGACAGGACGCCGTCGGCGGCGATGACGATTTTACCCCGCAGCTCGCCCTCCCTTCCTTTTATGGTAACGCCCGCGATACGGCCTTTCTCCCTAATGATGTCTTCAGCGGTGCAGTCGCATAAAAGCAAAGCCCCGGCTTTAACGGCCTCCCCGGCCAGCCAGTTATCGAAGGCCGGGCGGAATACCGTATAGCCGTTATAGGGAGGCTGATCGAAATTCTCATTCTCGAAGGTCAGCGAGACGGCCGACTGTGGCGTCAGGAAAGCGAGCACCTTTTTATAGACGTGGCGCTCCAGCGGCGCCCTTTCGGGGAAGTCGGGGATCAATTCGTTAAGAACAGAGGTATTATGCAACAGCCCGCCGAATATGTTCTTGGCGCCGGGGTGCTTGCCCCGCTCCACCATCACGACGCTGCGCCCGGCCTGCGCCAGCTTAAGAGCCGCCAGGCTGCCGGCGGGTCCGGCCCCTACGATAATGACGTCAAAGGATTTCGCCATCAGCTTTAGCCTGCTTGATTCTCGTGATTAGTTTGGGCAGCACTTCCCGGAGGTCGGCCACGACGCCGGCGTCGGCGTTCTGAAAGATGGGCGCCAGGGGGTCGCGGTTGACGGCAACGATTTTGCCCGAGTCCTGTATACCGCCGACGTGGTGGCTCGCCCCGGAGATGCCTAATGCCAGATAAAAATCCGGGCCGACGACCCGGCCTGTCTGGCCGATCATACGCTCGCGGGGGATTTTGCCCTCGTCGACGACCGGCCTGGTGGTGCCGATAGCCCCTTCCAGAAGGGAGGCCAGCTCTTCCACCAGGGGCAGCAGGTCATCGGTAGCCGCCCCCATCCCCGCCGCCACGATGGTCTGAGCATCGGCAACATCCACACTTTGAAAATCGGCGGGCAAAAACTCTACGTGCCGGGTCTTTACCAATTCGGGAGATAGTTCAGGTTCGAATATTATAGTCTCGACAGCGGCGGCAACGGCGGCGGGCTTTACATTCAGGGCGATAGGGTCAATGGTGACCAGTATAGTGCCGTCGGCCTCCAGGACGACCTCCTGGTAAAGCTGGCCGGCATAGACGGGACGGTAAAATACAGGTTTTTCCAGCTGAGGCAGGTCGATCCTGGCGCAGCCGGTAACGAGTCCCGTGTTTAAGAGCGCCGCCAGACGCGGGGCAAGCTCCCGGCCGACCGCCGTATTTCCCATGAGAAAAAGCCAGGGCTTTTCCTCCTGGATCCTGGCGAGGACTGCCGCCGCGTAAGCTTCGGAGGAAAAATATTTAAGCAGTAGGTCTTTAAAGAAATATGACCGGCTCACGCTGTATTTCCCGAGGACACCGGAGCAGTTGTGATACTCGTCGCCGAAGGCTATGGCGGTGACAGTGCCGCCGACTTTCGCCGCGATGTTCTCAGCCTCAGTGAGCAGTCCGAGGCTGAGCTTGCTTACGGTCTCTTCGCCACCGTTTATCTCCGGCAGCACCCAGATGTTTTTAATTTCCCGTACCTCCGATTGTCATTCCCGCGAAGGCGGGAATCCAGCGGTGGGGAAAAGGGGTATGGATTCTGGCCTGCGCCAGAATGACATTGTATGTAAGTTAAATCATCCGCCCGACCTTATCGCCTTCCAGGATCGCCATGTCTATCTTGCGCGGCGCCAGGCAGTCGCCGATTCTATAGAGCTCTTTGACCCTGCCCTTCAGGGCTTTATAAAGGGTATCCTCGGCGCGACTGCCCATGGCATAGACCACGGAGTCGTAGCCTTCGAAGGTGTGCCACTCGTTGTTGTAATAATTGAGGCCCTTGACCGCCGTGCCCTGAATCTCCGTAACGGCAAAATCCGGCGTGAAGGTCACGCCTTTATGCGCCAGGCGCTGGTGGGCCAGGTAAGAGTCCTGGGAAGGGCCCAGCTCCGAGCCGATGGTGGGGGAGTTGGTGACGATATGGACTTTACAGCCGCGGTCGGCGAGGAACTCGACGGTGGCGGTAGCCTGGTGGTGGCCGTCGTTATCAATAAAGAGGACTTTTTTACCGACTTTCGCCTCGCCGGTGAGCACCTGCCAGACGTTGAAGACAGCGGGGCTATTGCCGCCGGGGAGCGCGCACGGTTTGGGTAACGCGCCGGTGGCGATAATCACGACATCAGGATTCTGCTTTATCACGAAATCAAGAGTGACCTCTTTATTCAGGAGAATTTCCACGGGCAATAGCTTAAGCTGGTTTTCCGAGTTGCGGATAACGTTTTTAAACTCTTCCCGTCCTGCCCCCAGCGCTGCGATATTGACCTGCCCGCCCAGCCTTTCCTGCTTTTCGCATAGCGTCACGGTATGGCCGCGGCGGGCAGCCGCCTCGGCGGCGCGCAGGCCGGCCGGACCTCCCCCGACGATCAGCACCTTTTTCCTGACCGGCGCGGGCTTTAAGGTGCCGATGCCCCGCTCTTTTTCATCGCCGATATCCGGGTTCTGGATACAGCCGATACTCCTGTTCAGACCTACCCGGCCGTAGCAGCCCTGGTTATCGGCGACACAATAGCGGATTTCCTCGAGCCGGCCCTCTTTAGCTTTATTGGCAATCTGGGGGTCGCAGATCTGGGCGCGCACCATGCCGACCATGTCCGCCTG
>CAZEUJ010000202.1:0-2782 GCA_964514525.1 uncultured Dehalococcoidaceae bacterium | reverse complement strand
CTCATAAGCCCTTGGTCGGTGGTCCAAATCCACCCGCTACCACCACAAACGTGAGTAAAAGGCTCTTGACCAAGGGCCTCTAGTAAAATGGCAAAGCTAGACAAAGCTGGCTTTGACCAAAGGCTTCATAGGGCGGGTCCGCAAAATGAGCCATGAAAGATGCTTACACTCTGTCTCTTTCCTCTCTTTTACAAGGTTTTATCTATTCAATTACCGCCGAAGGTAAATCACCCGCCACCATTCATTACTATCGAGGCAATCTCCGTAGGTTTTTATGGTACGCTGACAATCATAGCTGGCCAGAGGACCCCAGGATGGTCGACACCTGGAAACTCCGTGAGTTTTTGACTTACGCCGGGACCGCGCGAAATCGCTGGGGTGCTACCGGAAACGGGTCAGAGAATTGCCGAGAAACGTCCAGGACCGGAGGCTGGCGATATTATCGCTGCCTGCGGTATTTCTTCAATTGGGCTATTTCTGAAGGTTACCTGAAAGTGAACCCTATTGTTAATATCAAACCACAGGCACCGCGAGAACAGCCTATCGAGCCTTACAGTCAAGAAGAAATGCAAAAACTGATAATGGTGTGCGATCAAGAATACTCTAACGGCGCCAATTTTTTAGGGTCTCGTCACAAGGCAGTGATTTTGCTTTTTGTGGACACTGGGATGAGACTCTCAGAACTCGGAAATCTGAAGCTCGAACATATTTGCCTGGAAACAGGACGTGCAGTGGTCACCGGGAAGGGGAACCAGCCGCGGGTTGTTGCTTTTAGTTCAGCGACGAAAAAGTGGCTATGGAAATACCTGTCAATCCGTGAGAAAATTGTTAAAGAGAACGCTCGGGAATGGTTGTGGATAACCGAAGAGGGAAAAAGGTTGAGTGTCGCCGGCTTACATACGGCTTTCATAAGAATAAAGAAACGCGCTAGGATAAGTAGCAAGGGCCTCGTTCACAAGTTGCGTCACACATTTGCTCTTAATGCTCTCAGGGGACTTAAGGATCCTACATTACTTCAACTTTTATTGGGGCACAAGTCGCTTGAAATGACGCGTCGTTATACTCAGGGGTTGAAAATCGAGGAGGCATTAGCAGCTATCGATAAAGCGAGTCCAGTAGAAAGACTAGGACTAGCGTAATAACCTTTAGTTTTGCCGTTATTTCCGTGACTGGAAGCGTCTTGGTCCAAATTTCGAAAGAACGTATGATTACGTTCGGAGTCTTTTTAAGAAGACGGCGTCGGATCGGGATAATAATATAGAGTTGTTTGCCAAAACTTGGGGGATTGGGAAAGAACAACTCGAGGACATACTATCCCAACCACACGGGTTGCGGAGGTTAATGACTCGTAAATATTATTTCCCGGCGCATGCGGATGCTGATCATAAACGATATATCGCGCTCGAACTCGCGCTGTTGATATCGGACTTTCTAGTTAAGAAAGGTGGTAAACTCGAGGATATTTACTTTGCACTTAAGCGTTATATGCAAGAAAATATGAAATACCGCGAGGAAGAAGATGCCGAGATAACAGAGTATAACAAAATGATGGCATTTTTTCACCAAGTTCTCGCGGTAGACATGGAAAATGAACGAAGGGGGCGGGCTAAACCCGATAGGTTTTCTGAAGAGGGACGGGACGCCGTCATCAGGTTTGCTATAAACTCAGAAATGAAAAAATCCGAAATAACTTATTGGCTCCGCATTGGTGCTCTAATGGCCGCAGGGTTGACAAGGGAGAAAGCCCGCGAAAAAATGTATCAAGACTTGCTTGAGAAAGGCGATCTAAAGGGCGCAAAAATGGTGCGTGTATTCCAGGATAAAGTCCATCTTCTGAAAACCAACGATCAAATACCGACACCTTCACTTGATTAACCATCATCGCCTGCCTGATGATCTCTCCGAGAAAAAGGCTGGATTCTTAGTAACTTAACTTCAGGAATTCTCTTTTGGACTTAGGAAATACATTTTTGCTGGAAGCGGGTCCATAACGGCCTTGACGATGACCATAAAGTGTTGTTTTCTTGCCGCTCAGAAGGTTTCAATATCACGTATAAGGGGCTTTATCTGCCATATTTCCAGCTAAAGTATCCTACTGTGTCCTCGCGAACTAACCGGGGGGGGGCTTATCAGGCTCGAATTGTGCTCTTATATGTACGCTATTTTCTCTTCTATGAACATTATTTAGTTGTTTCGCGCTTTTAAGAAAGGATAATTGTATCTTATCTGATCAGTTATGGCATTAATTGGTTATCAATATACTTCTTTGTTCTAGACAGAAACCTTGAATATACGACTCCATCAATTTCAGAATTCAAGCAGCGAAAGAGGGCTAGAATATAGGACGATTGTATCTCTGCCGGGACTCGAATCCGAGCATACGGTTCACGAATGTGCGGTTCCAGATGCTTTTAGCGTAAATTACCTATATTATACCCCTTAGTCTGGGATCGAGCGCGTCCCTGAGCCCGTCTCCGACCATATTAAAGCTGAACACCAACAACATAATGGCAACGCCGGGGGCAATCGAAAGGACCGGGTTGGTGAGCAGATAATTACGGCCGTCGGTAACCATGCTGCCCCAGGAAGGGGTTGGCGGTGTTATCCCGATACCGATAAAGCTTAGACCGGCTTCAGCCAGGATGGTCGTCCCCATCATCATAGTCATCAGGACCAGGATGGGTGAAAAACAGTTGGGCACGATATGACGTATTATTATACGCTCATTGCTGGCTCCCATGGCATGTCCTGCCATTACATAATCGGTCTCCTTGGCAACCAG
>CAZEUJ010000201.1:0-2884 GCA_964514525.1 uncultured Dehalococcoidaceae bacterium | reverse complement strand
GTGGACATGGTCGTCTTAAGCTGCGCCCTGGAGCCGCGCGCCGATGCCGAAAAAGTCGCCAGGCTTTTCTCGTTGAGTCGGAAGGCGGACGGATTTTTCCTAGAAAAGCACCCCAAACTCGATCCGGTCGCCACGACCACGGAAGGCGTTTTTGTGGCCGGCTGCTGCCAGAGTCCCAAGGACATCCCGGACACGGTGGCCCAGGCATCCGCCGCCGCGGCCAGAGTCCTTTCGATGATAAGCAAGGGCAGCGTGGAAATCGAATCGGCCACGGCCGTCGTCGATGAGGAGCACTGCGCCGGCTGCAAAATATGCATCGACCTCTGCTCTTATAAAGCCATCACTTTCGATGAAGAAAAGAAAGTGTCGCACATCAACGAAGCCCTGTGTAAAGGCTGCGGCACCTGCGTGGCGGCCTGCCCCAGCGGCGCCATTACCGGCAGGCACTTCACCACCGAGCAGATTATGTCCGAAATCGAGGGGGTGCTAGCATGAGCTTTGAACCGAAAATCTTGGGCATCCTGTGCAACTGGTGCTCCTACGCCGGCGCCGACCTGGCCGGGACATCGCGGAAAAAATATGCCCCCAACGTGCGTGTGGTGCGGGTCATGTGCTCCGGAAGGGTCGACCCCACCTTTATTTTAAAAGCCTTCCAGAAAGGGGCTGACGGCGTCCTCGTCTGCGGCTGACATCCCGGCGAATGCCATTACCTGGAAGGTAATATGAAAACCGCCCGCCGGATACCCCTGCTCAAGAAAATGCTGAAGCAGTTCGGCATCGAAGAAGAAAGGGTGCGACTCGACTGGGTTTCAGCGTCGGAAGGGGACCGCTTCGCGAAAATCGTCAACGAGATGACGGAGCAGGTAAGGCAAATAGGGCCCTTCAGCGGGAACGGAGGTGGCAAGCATGGCTAAACCGAAACTGGCCCTCTACTGGGCGGCTGCCTGTGGCGGCTGCGACGTGGCGGTGCTGGACACCAACGAAAAGATTCTCGATATCGCCGGTCTAGTCGATATCGTTTTCTGGCCTATCGCCCTTGATTTTAAATACCATCACGTCAGAGCGATGGCGGATAAAAGCATTGATTTATGCCTTTTCAACGGGGCCATCCGCAGCACCGAGCAGGAAGAAATCGCGAAGATGCTGCGCGCCAAGTCTAAAGTGCTAGTGGCTTTCGGGGCCTGCGCCTGCTTCGGCGGGATACCGGCCTTAGCCAACTTCACGAGCCGCGAGGAAATTTTACAGCGGGTCTATAAAGAAGCCCCTTCAAACAGCAATAGCGAAGGTACGGTCCCCCAGCTTAAGACCAGAGTACCCGAGGGCGAGTTGGAACTTCCCGAGCTTTTTGAAACCGTCCTGACGCTGGAACAGGTTGTCCCCGTGGAATATTTCGTCCCCGGCTGCCCGCCGCCGGTCGACCTTATCCTGAAACTGGTCGACCTCTACGCTACGGGCAAGATGCCGCCACCGGGAGCGGTAATTGCCTCGGACAAGACCTGCTGCGACGAGTGCGACCGCATTAAAGAGGAAAAGAAGGTAACCAGATTCTACCGTCCCCATGAGATCATCCCCGACCCCAAGAAATGCCTGCTGGAGCAGGGTATTATCTGCTGCGGTCCCGCCACGCGCGGCGGCTGCGGCATGCGCTGCATTAAAGCCAATATGCCCTGCCGCGGCTGCTTCGGACCGCCGGCGGGCGTCGCCGACCAGGGGGCCAAGATGCTCAGCGCCATCGCGTCCATTTATCAAGGTGAAACTACCGAAGCAATTAATAGAATGGTAGAAGAAGTAGTCGACCCCGCCGGTACTTTCTACCGATTCGGCATGGCCGACTCCATGTTGAAGAGAAAACGCATCCATAAGAGCTAAGGGAGTAGAAATATGGCAAAAATCAGTATCGACCCCATTACGAGGCTGGAAGGACACGGCAAGATAGAGATATTCCTCAATGATGAGGGAGAGGTCGCCAATGCCTACCTCCAGATACCGGAGCTGCGCGGCTTCGAGAAGTTCTGCGAGGGCAGGCCGGTCGAGGAGCTGCCGCGTATCGTGCCGCGTATCTGCGGCGTCTGACCGGGCGCCCATCACATGGCCTCGTGTAAGGCCACCGACGCCGTCTACCATGTCGACCCCCCACCCGCCGCCAAAAAACTGCGGGAGCTGTTCTATTGCGCCCACATGATCCATTCCCATATCGCCCATTTCTACGCTTTAGCCGCCCCGGACTTCGTCCTCGGGCCCATGAGCGACCCCGCCCAGCGCAACATCCTGGGGGTCGTGGCGAAAGTCGGCCTCCAGATAGGCGGCGAGGTCATCAAGCACCGCGCCTACGCCCAGAATATCCAGGCGGTCATCGGCGGTAAAGCCACCCATCCCGTCTGCGGCCTCCCCGGCGGTATGAGCAAAGCCATTACCGAGGAGGAGCGTAAAGACTTCGAAGAAAAGGCGAAGTCATTAGTAGAGTTCGCCAAATTCAGCATCAAGCTCTTCAACGACGTCGTATTGAACAATAAAGACTACCTCGCTCTCATTACCGGCAACGTCTATACCATGAAGAGCTACTATATGGGACTGGTTGACGGCAATAACAAGGTCAATTTCTACGATGGAACTCTGAGACTGGTCGACCAGGACGGTAAAGAGGTAGCCAAGTTTAAGCCGTCAGAATATCTCGACTATATCGCCGAGCACACCGAACCGTGGTCGTACCTGAAGTTCCCTTTCCTGAAGAAAATCGGCTGGAAAGGACTCGTTGAGGGTAAAGATAGCGGGATTTACCGGGTAGCGCCGCTGGCCCGCCTCAACGCCGCCGACGGCATGGCCACGCCTTTAGCCCAGGCCGAGTACGAGAAGCTTTATAAGACCTTCGGCGGCAAGCCGGTGC
>CAZEUJ010000200.1:0-2933 GCA_964514525.1 uncultured Dehalococcoidaceae bacterium | reverse complement strand
GGTGAGCATAGGAGAAACCGATTGCGTGCTACCGCGAATGCATTGACTTCAATAGCGGTCGCTGGTAACATTAAGGTGAGAGGTGAACAGAAGATGGCTATCAAGACTATTGTGCCGAGACTGGTTCTATTCCCGCTGACCGCCGAGGTCAACCCAAAAGACCACCTGGTCATCGGCGGGTGCGATACTATAGAGCTCGCCGAGGAATTCGGGACGCCCTTATACGTTTTTGATGAAACAGACCTGCGCAGCCGATGCCGTGAATTTAAGACGGAGTTCGGCAAGCGCTACCCGGACGTCACCGTCAGCTACTCCGCCAAAGCCTTTTCCACCAGGGCTATGATACAGCTTGTCAAAGAGGAAGGGCTGGACCTGGATGTAGTCTCCGGCGGGGAGCTGGGAATCGCCCGTTCGGTGGACTTTCCCATGAATAGGGTGCATTTCCCCGGCAATAACAAGTCCGCCGAGGAACTGGAAATGGCCCTTCAGTACCGCATCGGCCACATCGTGGTGGATAATCCCCACGAACTCAACATGCTGCGCGAAATTGCGGGCAAGAGAAAGGTCAATATCCTGCTGCGTCTCTCGCCGGGGATTGACCCGCATACGCACAAATACAATACCACCGGCACGGTCGATTCCAAATTCGGCTTCACCAAGTCGACCTGGGACGAGGCTTTCGCCACCGCCCTGGCCACGTCCAATTTCAGTGTCGACGGTCTGCACTTCCATCTCGGCTCCGGCATCTTCGAGACAGAACCCTATGAGAAGGCGATTGAGGTGATGCTGGCATACGCGGCAGAAATCAAGCAGAAGCACAATTTTGAAATCAGGATGCTGAGCATCGGCGGCGGGTTCGGCGCGCAGTACACCCTGGATGCGGTGCCGCCCCCCATCGCCACCTATGCGGAGGTCATTACCCGCGAAATAACACAGCAGTGTCGCAAGCTGAAGCTCTCCCTGCCGAAGCTTATCATCGAGCCGGGCCGGGCGATAGTCGCCCGGGCGGGGATGGCGCTTTACCGGGTGGGGGTAATCAAAGAAATACCCGGCATCAAGACCTATATATGCGTCGACGGCGGCATGGGCGATAACATCCGCCAGCCGATGTACGGGGCGGTGCAGGAAGCGATAGTGGCCAATCGTGCCTCAGCGAAGGACAACCAGAACGTCACCGTGGCCGGCAAATACTGCGAGCAGGGCGATATCCTGATTAAAGAGATCAGTCTTCCCGCCGTGAAAGCGGGGGATATACTGGCTTTATCCGGCAGCGGCGCCTACGCCGTGCCGATGCAGAGCAACTATAACGGGTCTTTCCGCCCGGCGATAGTCTTCGTTAGGGAAGGGAAAGCCCGCCTCATCCGGCGCCGTGAGACTCTGGAAGACCTGACCCGCTGCGACTTGGTTTGACGAGGAGACTTTCAATGTGGCAGGTAATCGGGCAGACGCGGGCGGTCTCTCTATTGCAGCAAAGCTTAAAGTCGGGTTCGTTAGCCCATGCTTATCTGCTGGTAGGTCCACAGCACGTCGGCAAGATGACACTGGCGATAAATCTCGCGCAGGCGCTGAACTGTGAAGGTACAAACAGACCCTGCCTCGAATGCACATCGTGTAGAAAGATTGCCGCCGGCACTCATGCCGATGTCCGGGTCATCGGCCTTTCTCAAAACGAAGACGAAGCGGAAGCCAAGCTCATCAGCATCGACCAGGTAAAAGAGATACTGCACTCCGCCAATCTCCCCCCCTTCGAAGGTAAGCACAAGGTATTTATCATCGACGGCGCCGAACTTCTCTCGATGGATGCCGCCAACTGCCTGCTGAAAACGCTCGAAGAACCCGTCGAGAAAGTGACCTTTATCCTGCTGACGATAAACGATAGGCTGTTACTACCCACCGTAGTCTCACGCTGCCAGCGTCTGGAGCTGCCGCCGCTATCAATCAACGATGAAGCAAAAGCTCTTGTAGAAAAACAGGGTATCGACCCGGAACGGGCCAGGCTCCTTGCCGGACTTTCTCACGGTTGCCCGGGCTGGGCTCTGGCGGCGGCGAATGATGAAAATACATTAAAAAGTCGCCACGAAGAGATAAACCGACTGGTCGGTGTCATTAAAGCCGATTACGAAGAACGCTTCGATTACGTCGCCCAGCTGGCCGCCAGGTTTAATCAAAACCGGGGGGCGATTTACGAAGTGCTGGACCGGTGGCTCGATTACTGGCGTGACCTGCTGCTGGTAAAGCTGGGCAGCCATGACACGATTACCAACATCGACCGTAAGGACGAGCTTATCGAGATGGCCGGGGGCTATCGATTAACAGAGATAAAAGACTATATCGAGAGTATCAGGAAAACAGCGGAACAGCTGCGGCAGAACGTCAATGCCAGGCTGGCGCTCGAGGTGCTGATGCTCGATATTCCATATAATAAGGAGGGAGGTGGCGTAAAAAATGGCTAATATCACGGGTATACGTTTTAACCGGGCCGGTAAGATATATTATTTCGAAGCGGGGGATATCGCCTTAACGCCCGGCGACTACGCGGTGGTGAAGACAACCCGGGGCCTGGAGCTGGGGCACGTCGTTATTGCGCCCGGTCAGGTAGCGGGCGGGGAACCCGGCGAAACGCTGAGTCCGGTAGTGCGGAAGGCGGAACCGGAGGACATCGCCCACGCTAAAGAACTTGAAGAAAAGGCCGAAGAGGCACTAATAGAGTGCGGCAAGATGATTGCCGAGTTGCAACTCCCGATGAAGCTGCTCACCGCCGAATACAACCTCGACAGTAGTCGGCTGACGTTCCTGTTCAGCGCCGAAGAGAGGGTGGACTTCCGCGAGCTGGTGCGCCGCCTGTCCGGCAAGTTCAAAGTGCGGGTGGAGTTGCGTCAGGTGGGGAGTCGGGACGAGGCAAAATTGCTGGGGAGTTTCGGCCGGTGCGGTCG
>CAZEUJ010000199.1:0-2962 GCA_964514525.1 uncultured Dehalococcoidaceae bacterium | reverse complement strand
ATTGCCGAGCCGTCTACATTTTCGATGCAAACTGATAATGGTGTAAAGATCATGGGAATCCAAATAGCTAAGAAGGAAAATTAACTAGGAGAGAGGTTACGTTACCAATTTATTGAATAATTCAAACGCATAGACCCATTACACCAGTTGGGAATCAAATGCCTTTTAGTAAAGCCTATCCCAACAAAGGAGGATATATGGTTACTGAAGATTATGCTATTGAAGCAAGGAACCTGACCAAAGTATTCGAGAAGTTGGTAGCCGTTGACCATGTCAACTTTCAGGTTGCGAAAGGCGAATTTTTTGGTTTCCTGGGTCCCAATGGTGCAGGTAAAACTACCACAATACGTATGTTAACGGGAGTCATCAAGAGGGATGGCGGAGAAGCGTTCGTCATGGGATATCCTGCCGGGAGCATTCGCGCTAAACAATTATCAGGAGTCATGCCGGAACTCTCCAACGCTTATATGGACCTAACGGCATGGGGTAATCTCATGCTCATGGCAGAGATTTATCGCGTACCAGGGAAGCAGGCAAAGGAACGAGCTGAATCCCTTCTGCAGCAACTTGGTCTTTACGAGAGAAAGGATTCCCTTGCCAGTACTTATTCTATGGGCATGAAAAAACGGCTGGTTCTGTCTATGGGACTCTTGAGCGATCCACAGTTGCTCTTTCTTGATGAACCTACCAGCGGACTCGATGTCCAGAGTGTCCGTTTCATGCGAGCTTTGCTACGCAATCTGAAGCAGGAAGGTAAGACTATCTTTCTCACAACGCATAACATGGATGAGGCGGCCGAGATGTGCGAACGTGTTGCCATCATCAATCGCGGCAAATTAGTCGCCCTGGATAGTCCGGATAAACTTAGTATTACCGCAGGTCGTGTCTATCTGGTTGATGTGAGCTTTGATAAACCGGTAGGTCATGAATTGCTGGCTAATCTACCTGGAGTAATCCGTTTGGAGACTGCCCAGGCTATTGAAGCATCCGACCGGTTGCGGGCACAACAGGCCATGGCTGGTGCTGGCCGAGCTGGTGGAATGGGAGGAGGGCAATCCAGAATACAGCAGGTTCAGCAAGGCGGGGGACAACCTACCTCACCCGGAATAGCAGGACAGCAAAGAGGAATGGGAGCGGCTAAGGCTTCCGGTTCTGATGCTGGCAATGACCATCGGTTTAGACTCTATACAGATAACACAACTATTCTTGTCAATTCTCTAGTCGATTTTAGTCGAGCACGCTCCCTACAGATGAACATACTTAACGTCCGCCCACCTTCGCTTGAGGATGCCTTTGTCAGGCTGACGGAGGAGAAAAGCCGTGAAAAATAGCTTTGGAATCGTTGACCAGATAGTTCGCTCTTGGGCCATCGTGAAAAAAGACATGAAAATTTACTACTCGAAAGGCCCGGTTGTGCTCATGGGCGTGATGTTCCCGGCTTTCATGTTTATTGCTTTTGCTTTCGGTCGCAATATGCCATTAGTGTCGCTGATGCCGGGCCTTATCGCAATATCTGTTTTCTTCACCTGCTCCGCCATTGCCCCAATTACCTTTCCCTGGGAGACTCAAGCAAGAACGCTGGAGAGACTTGTGTCATCACCGCTGGCAATTTGGACAATACTCTTTGGGGATATGGTAGCGTCTATGCTGACTGGTATTATCATATCCATTATCCCCATTATCATTGCCTTAGCCATCGGGACCACTATTGTGAATCCACTGATACTCGCAGTCGCCATAATCTTGGGCTCAATTTGTTTTGCCACGGCTTCGCTCATCATTTCTTCACCCCCGGCGAGTGCTCCGCAATATTCCCAAATGATAAGTTCCTTTATTAAATTCCCGCTCATATTCATCAGCGGCGTATTCGTTCCCTTAAGCGAGTTACCCGGGTTTGCCAGAAGCATTTGCTTCATTTCGCCTCTCACGTATTTCACTGATCTTACAAGATATGCTACCGGCGGTGAGAACTATTTCCCAATTGCCGCGGACTTGTTAGCTATCATCGGTTTTACTGTGGTTTCTTGGGTTGTTGCCGTGAAGCTCCATAACAGGACACTACCGAAGAGAATATGAACGATGCAAGACTTTCTGAACGTCTTAAAGAAGTCGGCTTGCTTTTCCTCAGACTGGGAGCGACCAGCTTTGGAGGTCCGGCAGCTTATATAGCTTTAATGCACCATGAGATTGTCGTCCGCCGAAAGTGGGTAGACGACCAGAAATTTCTGGACATTATGGGCGCCGTTAATCTGATACCTGGGCCCAATGCGACAGAGGTAGCCAGCCACCTGGGACTGATTCGCGCTGGATGGATGGGCTTGATTACAGCCGGTGGTCTTTTTATTCTTCCGGGTACAGCGGCGATTATCTTGGTGGCATGGGCTTATGTCACTTATGGTTCATTGCCACAGGTAGGTTGGGTTCTTTATGGGGTTAAACCAGCCGTTATCGCCATTATTGCTCAGGCAGTGTGGTCCCTTGCCAGGACGGGAATAAAAAAGCCGATCTTGATTGTTGTTGGGCTGGGCGTGCTGGTCTTGTACCTGTTCGGATTGAACGAAATACTGCTCCTTTTAGGAGGGGCAGCCCTGGTTCTGCTGATACAAAGCGGGATTAAATTGTTCAAATCTCCGTCTGCTGGTTTATTGGCTGCGCCCGTTGTATTTTTAAAATTCCCCTTGGCTGGGCTTGCTGCAGGCGTCACCACATTTAGCCAGACGACTCTTTTTCTTACCTTTCTCAAGATGGGGGCTACTCTCTTTGGGAGTGGTTATGTTTTATTAGCTTTCCTGCGATCAAATTTTGTATCTGGACTCGGGTGGCTCACTGATGCTCAAGTTGTGGATGCCGTTGCGGTTGCCGGCCAGATTACCCCTGGACCAGTGTTTAACAGTGCTGCGTTCGTTGGGTATCTATTAGGAGGATGGCCATCAGCCTTGCTTGCAGCATTGGGAATATTTTT
>CAZEUJ010000198.1:0-2971 GCA_964514525.1 uncultured Dehalococcoidaceae bacterium | reverse complement strand
CCCGCCTCGAAGAAAGAACCGGGTACTCCAGAAGAATAACCAACGAGACGGTCAACATCGCGCGGGCGCTGGGTGTGGCGGACAGAGAAATCGAAAAATGGGTGAGCCAACGTTTGAACCGGTTCGCCCGTGACGAGGAAAGAATCCGTATCTTAAAAGAACGCATCAGCGGGAACAGCGGCTAAACGTTCTCCCTTTTTAATACCTCACTCACTCCCTTAATGCCCCTCTCAAACCTCTTATCTTTATTCATGGAGCATTCATTGTTTGAGAGGGGGAAGAATGGGAAGAGGGGCTTCGCCCCTCTTAAACGCCCTATGTTTTGATTACCCCGCCCTCTTTTTTTATATTATAATAGGATATAAAACATATACCGCGTCGGGAGGGAACCATGCCCCATATGAGTGGCGCCGAGGCCCTGGTGGCAATGCTGGTCCGGGATGGCGTGGAGGTGATTTTCGGATTACCGGGCGTCCAGACAATGGACGCCGTCGACGCGATTTACCGGGACAAGCACATACGATGGATATCCACCCGCCACGAACAGACAGCCGCCTACATGGCCTACGGTTATGCCCTCACCACGGGCAAAATCGGGGTGGCCATGGTACTGCCCGGACCAGGCGCGCTGAATACCATCGCCGCCATCGGCACCGCTTACGCGGCATCAGCGCCGGTGCTGCTGATTTCCGGGCAGATAGAGAGCCAGCACGTGGGTTTTCACCGGGGAGTTTTGCACGAACTCGACGAGCAAATCGATATCTTCCGCTATCTGACGAAATATTGCGGCCGCGCCCGGCGGGTTGAAGACATACCCGATATTCTCTCCGAGGCACTACGACAGTTAAAAACCGGTCGACCGCGCCCGGCGGAAATCGAAGTACCTTACGACCTGTGGTCGAAGAGGGGCGAGATGAGACTCGGCCCCACCGAAAGACTGACCCCGGTCCCACCCGAACCCGAGGATATTAAAAAAGCCGCCGCGATACTGGGAAGCGCCAAACGACCGATGATCCTGGCCGGTCGAGGGGCGGTAAAGGCGGGGGTATCCAGAGAAATCACACAGCTGGCCGAACAACTCAGGGCACCGGTGGTCATGACGCCGGAGGGGCAGGGTTTGATACCCATCGCCCACCCGTTTTACGGCGGCAATTTTACCCTCTGGCTCAATCCGGTGTTTAAAGAAACCGACGCTGTACTGGTCATCGGCAGCCGATTACGGGCTTCCGGCAACACCCGGCTCAGTCTTAGTCCAGATGTAAAGGTCATCCAGATAGACTGCGACGCCGGGGAACTGGGGAGGAACCACCGGACCGACCTCGGTATTTCCGCCGACGCCGGCCTGACACTGACCGCCCTCATTCAAGCCCTGGGTAATCACCCGGAGAGTCGGTGGCAGGAAACGGAAATCGCCAGACTACGCACCAAACTAAAGAACAGACTGGAAAAGGCGGCGCCGCTACAGATGTCCATAATACACAGCATCCATGAGGTCCTCGGGGACGACGGTGTTATCGTGCCGGATATCACCAACCTGGGCTACTGGTGCGACATCGCCTACCCGGTCGATAAAATATACTCATACGTCGATTCCTCTTACTTCGCCACGCTCGGTTTCGCTTTCCCGACCGCCCTCGGCACAAAAATCGGCAATCCGGATAAAATGGTAGTGGCCATCTGCGGGGACGGCGGTTTCCCCTACGCTTCCGCAGAGCTGGCGACCGCCGTCCAGGAAGGCATCAACGTGATTGTCCTGCTGTTTACGGATAACGCCTACGGAACGGTCACGAATATCCAGCGCCGCCAGTTCGGCGGCCGGTTTATCGGCAACCAGCTGCATAACCCTGATTATGTAAAGTTTGCCGAGGCTTTCGGGGCGGTGGGAATGAGGGTGGAAAATCCCATCGAGCTAAGCGAGAAACTGAGCTCGTCTTTAACCGCCGACCGCCCGGTAGTAATAGAGATTCCCGTGCCGCCGCTGGAAGAGCCCTGGGAAACTTTAAAAGAAAGTTGAGATACCAATCTCAACATCCGACCTGAATCGACCTCACCCCCTGACCCCCTCTCCTTGAAAGGAGAGGGGGAAGTTTTTTAAGAGGGGGCTTCGCCCCCTCTCGCGAAACACTCCCCCGCCGCAGAAAAAAACGAACTATGTTGTTCCCAATTGGATGAGTTGCCCGATCATATAGCTGCACTTATCGGAAGCCAGGAAAGCCACCACCGGCGCTACGTCGGACAGCTCGCAGAGGCGGTGGAGCAGCGAAGCTTTCTTCTCCCCTTCCAACATCGATTTCGGGGCACGCCAGACCAGGCCGGTCTTCCCCAGACCCGGTCCTACGGCGTTAACGATAATACCGTACTGAGCCACTTCCCGTCCCAGCGCTTTAGTGAACTGGACAACGCCGCCCTTGGCAGCCCCGTAGATAGAGATATCAGGAAAGCCCTGCCCGCCCGAGGTATTGATGATACGGCCGTACTTCCGGGCGATCATGTGGGGCAACACGGCGCGGGCTACCCGCATCTGTCCGTAAAGATTGGTCTGGATATCAAAGTCCCAATCCTCTTCCGTCATCTCGATAAAGGGTCGCAACTGGCTGCTGGCGCCGGCGTTATTAACCAGGATATCGATTTTACCGAATTTCTTAATAGCTCTGTCAACCATGGCAGCGACCTGCGGCGTTTTCGTGACATCAACCTTCACCGCCAGGGAATTACGGCCTAAAGCTTTCACCTGGGCGGCGGTCTGCTTCGCCCCGTCCAATATAATATCGGCACAGATAACGTCACAGCCCTCCTCCGCCAGCGTCAGGCAGATAGCCCTGCCGTAACCTATCTGGCTGCCCGCCCCGGTCACCAGAGCCACTTTGTCTTTTAAAAGCAGGTCCATGATGTGCCTCCTTTTGCCGTTAGCTATGCCTGGTGGGGAAGGGGGGACTCGAACCCCCATGCATTGCTGCACCAGATCCTAAGT
>CAZEUJ010000197.1:0-2972 GCA_964514525.1 uncultured Dehalococcoidaceae bacterium | reverse complement strand
CCCTAAAAGTTATATACTTAAATAAAGAGCCATCGGAGGTAGCCATGTCGCGCAGATTATGGGTAACCGCTGTCGCCATTTTAATCGCCGTTGCCGCCGTCATCGCATTAGCGTTTATTGCGTTCCTTAACCAGATCCCGGCTCTCTCCGTTATTATCCTGGTTTGTGCCGCGCTCGCCGTAGTGGCGCTCCAGTATCTCGTGGTGAACCCCGCCTTGTTGGAAGCGGCGAAAAAGGATGCAAGGACTTATTGTGAAGCGGGCGAAATTATCGACCCCGCTCTGAACAAGAGACTCTGCGACCGCCTTGCACGGGCTCCCGGCGACCCCGAGGCTGTCCGCCTGCGGCAGAAACTCAATGAACTTCAGGGGAAAAAATAGATATTAGGAGGTGTCATCATGGCGGAGAGGACTAAACCGATTTCAAAAGGCGAGACCGCGCCGGACTTTACCCTCAGGGACCAGGAGGGGAATAAATTCACTTTATCGGACCAGAAGGGAAAGCGGGTGCTCCTTTCTTTCCACCCCCTGGCCTGGACGGGTTTCTGCACCGTGCAGATGCTCTCGCTGGAGGTAAACTACGATAACTTTACCTCGCTGAACACCGTGCCTGTCGGGCTGAGCGTCGATGCCCTGCCCACTAAAGAAGCCTGGGCAAAAGATATGGAGCTGAAACAGCTGAAAATCCTCTCCGACTTTTTTCCGGGCGGCGCAGTGGCTAGGGCTTACGGACTTTTTCGCGAAGGCCACGGCACCTCGGAAAGGGCCAATGTTATCGTCGACGAGAAGGGCAGGGTGGCCTGGGTTAAGGTGTATGAAGTCCTCTCTGTTCCGGACGTTAATGAAGTCATCGCCGCGCTGAAAAAATGATTTTCTTTCCGAACAGATTTTGTGTGTCCTCAATTAAAACGCGGTCGTTGAACCCGGGGTGGGGAGTAAAGGGGTTCGAGGATATCTTCTCCCCTTGAAAAGGGGAGATTGAAAGGGATTTTAATATCATCCTTTAGAACTTCTGTGCTATAATACTGCTATGCCGCAATTTAAAATAGTCTCCGACTTTAAAATGACCGGCGACCAGCCTCAGGCTGTCGATAAGCTGGTGGAGGGGCTCGAGAAGGGCTTTAAGCACCAGACGCTGCTCGGTGTAACGGGTAGCGGTAAGACCTTTACCATGGCTAACGTCATCGAGAGGGTGCAGCGACCCACCCTGGTTATCTGCCACAACAAGACCCTGGCTGCCCAGCTTTCCTCCGAGTTCAAGGAGTTCTTCCCCGATAATGCCGTTGAGTACTTTGTTAGCTATTACGACTACTATCAGCCGGAGGCTTATATCCCCCGCACCGATACCTATATTGAGAAGGACGCCGATATCAATGAGGAAATCGATAAACTGCGTCACGCCGCCACCCGCGCCCTCTTCGAGCGGCGCGATGTTCTCATCGTGGCTTCGGTGTCCTGTATCTATGGCCTTGGCGAGCCGGAGGAGTACCGCAGTTTTGTTGTTAGCTTAAAACGCGGCCAGCATTACGGGCGCCAGCTGCTTTTGCGCCAGCTTGTGGATATGCAGTACGGCCGCAACGAGTTCGACCTGGCCCGGGGCAACTTCCGCATCCGCGGGGATACTTTAGAGATTCAGCCCGCCTACGAGGAGTTGGCTTTGCGCATCGAGTTTTTCGGCGATGATATCGAGCGCATCGTGTCTTTAGACCCGCTGACCGGCGAGATTTTGAACGAGATGGAAGAGGTCAGCATCTACCCCGCCAAGCACTTCGTGACCTCCCATGATAAGATGGAAAAAGCCCTCGTGTCCATACAGGATGAGCTGCAGGAAAGGCTCAAGGAGCTCAACGCCCGGGGCAAAATAGTGGAGGCCACGCGACTCCAGGCGCGCACTAACTATGATTTGGAAATGATGCGGGAGGCGGGCTATTGTTCCGGCGTGGAGAACTATTCCCGTCACCTGGCGGGCCGGCCCGCTGGCTCTTCCCCCTGGACGCTGATCGATTATTTCCCGAAGGACTTTCTCTTGTTTATCGATGAGTCGCACATGACGCTGCCGCAGATAAGGGGTATGTTCCATGGCGACCGCTCGCGCAAGGAAACGCTGGTGGAATATGGCTTTAGGCTCCCCTCCGCCCTGGACAACCGCCCGCTTGACTTTAATGAGTTCCATGAGCGCATCAACCAGGTGGTTTTCACCTCGGCGACGCCCGCCCCCTATGAATACGAGCATAGTCAGCAGGTCGTCGAGCAGCTGGTGCGTCCCACCGGGCTTTTGGAGCCGATTATTGAGGTCAAGCCCACCAAAGGCCAGATTGATGATTTGTTGGAACAGATAAAAAGCCGGGTGGACAAGGGGAGTCGCTGCTTGGTCACGACGCTTACCAAGCGCATGGCGGAGGAGCTGGCGGATTACCTTGCGGAGATGGGCATTAAGACGCATTACCTGCATTCGGAGGTGGACACGTTGCAGCGGGTCGAGATTTTGCGGGATTTGCGACTCGGCGTTTATGATGTTGTCGTGGGCATTAACCTGCTGCGGGAGGGGCTCGACCTGCCGGAGGTGAGCCTGGTGGCTATCCTGGACGCGGATAAGGAGGGCTTTTTGAGGTCGAGGTGGTCGTTGATTCAGACGATGGGCCGGGCGGCGCGCCATATCGACGGGCACGTTATCATGTACGCGGACACGATAACGAAGTCCATGCGGGAAGCTATAGATGAAACGGCTCGGCGGCGTAAAATCCAGGAGGACTTTAACCGCGAGCACGGCATTACCCCGCAGGGCATTAGAAAAGCAATCAGGGATATCACGGAGCGCGTGAAGGCGGCGGCCGTGGCGGAGAAGCGCGCCGAGTATACTGTGGAAGCCCCGGTCTCCCGCGAGGACATGATGCGCCTGGTGAAAGATTTGGAGACGCAGATGAAGCAGGCCGCCCGGGCTTTAGAGTTCGAGAAGGCTGCCCTTTTAAGGGA
>CAZEUJ010000196.1:0-3009 GCA_964514525.1 uncultured Dehalococcoidaceae bacterium | reverse complement strand
CCAGCATTATACTTCAACATGGTACGGGCATATTTTCAAGGATAACACTATTGTCGACTTTATTCTAGAACACGCAGATATCATATGGCGTTCCTTTGAGTTGCTTAATCTCTCATTTCCAAGGATGGTATAGCCATTATAACAGCCAATATAGCGTGTGTGAATAATTAAGCGTTTGATGGTTATACCGAAGTGATGATATGGACAATCATAGACAATGGCGAACCCGGTATAAACAACGATGTGTGTGTCGGAGCTATACCATTTGTAATTGTACACAGCAATTACCAGGTTTGGTTATCCTATATCACCCGATAATGACGAGTAGAAATTACTTGAAATGCCATCTTCAGTGGCAGACAAGGAACATTAACTCCTCAATCAACTCATGCATTATTACTTAATTGCCGGAAATCTGCCTAGCACACGATACGTCAGCTAGCGCGGATTTCCTATTTTTTCGAGGGGGTGTATAATCTGACCATATTACGTTCGCCACGACCATTAATAACTCTTTTTTCGCGCTAGATTTATCTGACTATGATATGATGTTTGCTGGTCTTAGTGAGAAGCCATATATTTTAAAAAGGAGGTACGCATGGTAAAAAAGGATAGGTTCATTTTTCCCTGTGAGGGCTCCTGGTCCGACGGCCGTGAGCGGTTACTTTGTTTGGATACCGGGAGCTGGCGGGTCGCTAGGCCGGTGCTCGATAAGGAGAAATGCAACTACTGCAGTCTTTGCGCCCTCTACTGCCCACCGCAGTGCCTGAAAGATCAGGGTTATTTTTATTCCCCAGACTTGAATTTCTGTAAGGGATGTGGGATCTGCGCCAGAGAATGCCCGCGGGGAGCGATTTCTATGGTGCCGGAAGGAGAGTTCGCCAATGATAGCGCAGAAAGGTAAGATCAAGGTAATTACCGGGAACGCCTCTGCGGCCTACGGGGCCATGCTCTGCCGGCCGGACGTAGCAACTTCTTACCCTATAACACCGATGAGCGAGGTGGCAGAGCAGCTATCAGCATTCCGTGCCAACGGTCTTATGGAAACGGAGATGGTGGAGGTTGAGGGAGAAAACTCAGCGATGAACGTAGTCGCCGGGGCCAGCATGGCCGGGGGCCGCACCTTTACGGCCACTTCTTCCTGGGGGCTAGTGTTCATGTACGACGCTGTGCAGCAGGCGGCTGGTTTTCGGGCGCCGATAGTAATGGTTATCGCCAACCGCGAAACGCCAGGCATCCTGGCGGTATCCGGCGGTCAGCAGGACATCATCAGCGTCCGGGACACCGGCTGGATCCAGATAATCGTCGAAGAAGGCCAGGAAATATTGGATACGATCATTATGGCTTACCGGCTGGCGGAGGACTATGATATCCAACTGCCGGTGATGGTGAACTATGACGGATTTTATCTTTCATACATGGCCACGGCCATAGAAATCCCGGAGCAGGCCGATGTCGACCGTTTTCTGGCGCCTTTAAAGAAGCAGCCACCGCGCCAAGTGCTGGAGCCTGGAGTCGCCCTGGGATGCGGGACGCACGGCATCGACAAAGGATTCGTGGAGCTGCGCTACCGGCAATGTGCCGCCATGGAGCGGGCCGCCGCGAAGCTGGATGAAATCGATAGAGAATTCGGGGAATATTTCGGAAGGAGTTATGGCGGCCAGATAGAGGAGTATCGCGTTGACGATGCGGATATCGTGGTGGTCGCATCGGGCGGGGCGGCCGGAACGGCTAAAGTGGTAATCGATGCGAAAAGAGATGAGGGGATTAAAGTGGGACTTCTCAGGTTGAGGATGTTCCGTCCTTTCCCCCGCCGGCGCTTGGTCGAAGCGCTCAAGGGGAAGAAGGCGATAGGCGTCATTGACCGGAGCGTTGGCTTCGGCTGGAATTGTGGGCCGATGTACATGGAACTGCGGGCACTGACGCCGGAACTCGGCATCGTGCCGATGCTAAGCTATATCGATGGCCTGGCCAACCTGGATATTACTATCCCTCATATCGAAAGGGTTGTCGACGAAATCCGTGCCGCCGCCGCGGGCAAGCCGTACCAGGAAGTCACCTGGATTCCGTTGGAAGAGTGAGGATAACAATGGCAGAACAGAAGAAGAAACCCAAGATTTTCGATTATTTCCAGGAGGCCGAAGACCAGTATGCCGGGGGTGTTGCCTGGTGCGCAGGCTGCACCCTGGAGCTTACCGCCAGGTTTGTGCCTAAAGTCCTGGGCAAGGACATCGTGCTCGTCGGCTGCCCCAGTTGCTCGGCGCCGGTATTGTACGGGCAGAACCTGGGCGCCTGGCACCGCATGTCTTATTTCAGCTGCCTGATGACCGGAGTCGCCTCCAGCGCCACTGGTATTTCCCGCTACTACCGCAAAATCGGAAGGGACGCCACCATCGTTTGCTTCACTGGGGACGGCTGCTCGGCCGACGTAGGTTTCCAGCCGCTCAGCGGGGCGGCGGAGAGGAATGAGCACATTATTTACATTACTTATGACAACGAGGGATATATGAACACCGGTTACCAGCGGAGCAGTACCACGCCCCTTGGAGCCTCGACTAGCACTACGCCAGCCGGCACCGTCAGCCATGGCAAACCGACCCCCGCCAAGAATGTGCCCCTGCTCATAGCAATGCAGGGAGCAGCCTACGTCGCCACAGCTACCTTGAGCCACCTGGATGACTTTGCCAGGAAACTCACTAAAGCGAAGGAAAAGATTGAAGAAGGCTTCGTTTATATTCACATATTCTCCCCATGCGTCATGGGCTGGCGCATCGAGACCGACATGTCCATCCAGGTGTGCCGCATGGCCGTGAGGACCAACTATTTCCCGCTATGGGAAGCCGAAAATGGCCGGTTCCGCCTGACTCATGAAGTGACAGCCCCCAGGCCTATCCAAGAGTACCTCCGGCCTATCCGTAAGTTTAGCCACCTGAAAGAAGCTGATATTGCCGAATTTCAGCAAATGGTAGACCGGATGTACTCTGTTATCAAGAGACTTTGTGCGGCCGA
>CAZEUJ010000195.1:0-3032 GCA_964514525.1 uncultured Dehalococcoidaceae bacterium | reverse complement strand
CAGCGGCTCAAGGAAGGCAAGGTCTACATCCCCGAACAAATAGCCCCGGCGACCGAATCGTTCTTCCGCAAGGGAAACCTGACAGCGCTGCGTGAGCTGGCCATGCGCACCGCCGGCAAGCATGTCGACGAGGAGACGTTGGCTTATATGAAGACCCACGGGATAACCGGCCCGTGGCCATCCGCTGAGCGTCTTCTGGTGTGCGTTAGCTCCAGCCAGGCAGGCGCGCGGGTAGTGCGCAACGCCCGCCGGCTGGCCCATCAATTGGGCGCGGAATGGTTCGCCATCCACGTCGAGACGCCCGACACGCATCTGTCTCCTGAACGGCAGGAACGTCTGACGAACGCCCTGCGGATGGCGGAAAGAATGGGAGCCAGGGTTGCCACTATCCAGGGAAACTCTATTGTCAACGCCATTACGGAATTCGCCACTAAGGACAATATTACCAAGATAATTATCGGCAAATCGCGGCGGAACCGATTAAGAAATATGTTCGGCGGGTCAATCGAAAATCAAGTTATTCGCCGGAGCGAGCATTTTGATGTGTATATCGTGGGCAGCCGGGGAGAATCCACACCGCCGGAACGGATGATAACTCCCGGAAAAAGGCAACTCCCCAACTGGAGAGGTTACCTGCAAGGTTTGGGGTTGGTCGTGCTGGCTACCTTAATTGGTCAATTGATGCATGATTTCTTTACTCCCACGACCATAGCCATGCTGTATTTGCTGAGTGTCGTTATCACGGCCTATTTGTGGGGGCTGGGGCCGTCTATTCTCGTCTCCATCCTCGGCGTGCTGGCTTTCGATTTTTTCCATGTTCCACCGTATCTGACTTTCATGGTGGCCGATACGCAGTATGTTTTTACTTTCCTCGTACTTCTTCTGGTCGGCGTTATCATCAACTTACTGGCGCTGCGGGTGCGCCGGCAAACCGAGGCCGCCCGGCGCCGTGAGCGCGAAACTGCCGCCCTTTACGCGTTGGGACGCGAACTGGCGGTTTCCAGTGACCTTGAATCTTATCTGCAAGCTATCATAAAAAGAGCGAAGGAAACATTCGGACACGATGCGCTGATCTTCCTGCCCGACCTTAAAAACAAAGAATCGCTCAAATCTCACGCCGGTGTCCCGGACACCGCTACCGATGAAAACGAGTTGGCCGCCGCAATATGGTCCTATCAGCACCGGAGAACAGTGGGACACGGCACCGATACTCTCCCTAATGCTAAAGCCCGCTATTTGCCGCTGGTTACCGCCAGGGGAATGGTGGGCGTCATAGCGATATCAGCGGCAGATAACCGCGATGAGCTGACATTCGAGCAGGAGCGTCTTCTGGAGGCGTATGCCGATCTTGCCGCGGTGGCTATCGAGAGTATCTTGATAGCCAATGAGGCACAAAATACGCAAGTCTTACGGAATACGGAAAAACTGCAGACCGCCCTTCTCAATGCGGTCTCCCACGACCTGCGTACCCCGCTGGTGTCTGTCATCGGTGTTTTAAGCAGTCTCCAGGAAAAAGGGATGCATCTGGATGACGCCGCCAAAATGAATTTAATACAGGTAGCCCGCGAAGAAGCCGAGCGGCTGAATCACCTGATAACCAATCTTCTCGATGTATCGAGGATTGAGGCCGGGGCGATTATTTTATCCAAACAGCCATCAGATGTACAGGATCTGGTGGGTGCCGCTCTCGAGCAGCTGGGCAGCCGCGCCAGTACCCGTCCAGTAAATATGGAAATACCGGCGGATCTGCCTTACGTATCAGTGGATTTTGGCCTTCTCGTCCAGACACTGGTAAACGTTCTGGATAATGCTCTTAAATATTCACCGGATGGTTCTCCCATCGATATCAGGGCGCGGCAAGTTGGCCGGGAGATACAGATTGAGATAGCTGACCGTGGTGTCGGTATTCCCCCGCAGGACTTATCACATGTTTTCGATAAGTTCTACCGCATACAGCGTCCCGATAACGTAACGGGCACGGGACTCGGCTTATCGATTTGTAAGGGTATTATTGAGGCTCATGGCGGGCATATCACCGCCGAAAATCGTCCGGGCGGTGGCACTATCATTAGATTGGTTTTACCAATGCCTGAGCCCGACCACAGCAAAGAGGAGCAAGTCCATGCCAGATGAGCGGGTGCTGATAGTGGATGACGAGCCGGCAATCAGGAGATTCTTGCGGGTCACATTGACAGCCCAGGCTTACAATATTATCGAAGCAGCGTCCGGGCAGGAGGCTCTGGAAAGAGCTACCGCTGATAAACCGGATATCATAGTCCTTGATATAGGTTTACCGGATATAAATGGTATCGAAGTTACCAGACTGCTCCGCCAATGGACACAGATCCCGATTATAATCCTATCGGTCCGGGGGGCGGAAAGTGATAAAATCGCGGCGCTTGATGCCGGGGCGGATGACTATTTGACCAAACCATTCGGCGTGGGAGAGCTGCTGGCGAGACTCCGCGCCGCCCTGCGCCGCGCGGCTCAAACAACCAATGAGCCTATTTTCCAGAGTGGCAGTTTGAAAGTGGACCTTACACGCAGATTAATAACCGTGTCAGGCGTTGAGGTACAACTGACGCCTAACGAGTATGAACTACTCCGTGTGCTGGTAACTCATACCGGAAAAGTGCTGACTCATCACTTTCTCCTGCGGGAGGTGTGGGGAGCAGAATATGGCGAGGAATTCCATTTGTTGCACGTGAATATCAGCAATCTACGCCGCAAGATAGAGCCGGATACCGCGCGCCCCCATTTTATTATCACTGAACCGGGTGTGGGATACCGGCTGAGAGCTGACTAGGGAACAACAACTCTCAGTCCAACTTACTATGTCACGCCTAGGTACGCCCCTAATAGAATTCCAGAGAAATACTGTAATGAAGGTAAAATCAAAGTAACAATCAAGTAACTTGTGACGCATTGCCAGTTAAGTCTTCACTACTAGGCAAATCAGATTTCGCTACACCTTTTAGCGGTTTGTGCAATCCATATGGTCTAATTAATGTAGAGCATATCCCGAGAAACCC
>CAZEUJ010000194.1:0-3063 GCA_964514525.1 uncultured Dehalococcoidaceae bacterium | reverse complement strand
GGGAGTGGGTTATCGGCCTGCTTAAAGAGTGGTGGGAGGGGCCTATAATAGTTACGCGCGGGAAACTACACCATGCCGAGAAATTACCCGGGTTCATCGCGGTGCAAAAGGGAAAACCTGCCGGGCTGATAACCTATGAGATAACCGGAAAAGACTGCGAAATCGTTACCATGAACAGCCTGGTGGAGGGAAAAGGAGCGGGGTCAGCGCTGATAGGCGCGATAAAAAAAATCGCCATCAACGCCGGATGCAAGCGATTGTGGCTGATAACCACGAACGATAACACGAAAGCCCTGAGGTTTTACCAGAAGAGAGGTTTTAAGCTGGTCGCGATCCATCGAGAAGCGATTGAACAATCGCGAAAGCTAAAGCCGGAGATACCGTTGACCGGCAACGACGGCATACCCATCAGGGATGAGATAGAGCTGGAGATGGCGCTTTAGAGACAATCAGGGAGGGATTTAAATGAGAGAACCGTCCGCGAAATATATCAAAAACAAACTGCCCGATGACTTCCTGCTCATCGCCTGCGGGCTGCCGGGGACGTGGAAAACGGAGACCACCGAGGAGGTCCAAAAAATCAGGGGCGGCACGCTGCTGCGGAGCGACCTCATCCGGCTGGAGGTGCTCAAAAACGAAGATATCTTCGACGAGAAGGTAGCGGGGGATATGAAAAAGCGGACGCAGGTCTACGACGTGATGTTCAAGCAGGCGGACGAAGCCCTGAAAAACAACCATATCGTCATCCTCGACGCCACATTTGTAACGCAGTCGTTAAGGCAGCGGGCGGCCGCCATCGCTAACAAACACAAAAAGACCTTCGTGATACTACAGACGGACTGCCCGCAGGAGGTATCGATAAGGCGCATACTGGCACGCGACAAAGAAAATTACGTCTCCAACGCCCTCACCGAAAAAGCCTACCTCGATAATAAAAAGCAGTTCGAGGCGGTGGACCTGGACGACCTGAAAAAGCAAAATCCCGGTCTGAAAGTGATTCACTTGATAGTCGATACTGCCAAAGACCCGCCGGAGGACTGGTACATCATCGGGGAGATGAAGTAAGGTGGTTCAAGCGCCCTTAGACACACTCAAGGTAAGCTAATGGGAAACCTTAAGGTGAAGATAGACTTACACATCCACACAAAGACAGGGTCGGATGGGGCTTGGTCCATGGAGGATGTCTTCCTGGAAGCCAAGAGGAGAAAGATAGATTTTTTATCCATTACCGACCACGATTCCGTAGAGCACCAGGGAAAAGCCATCAAGCTGGCAGAAAAGCACAGCATTAAATATATTACCGGAGTGGAGCTCAACGTAACGTTCTCCTATCAGGGAAAAGCGGTATCGCTGGACTTCCTGGGATACGGCTACGACTATAAAAACGCCGCGTTAAACGCGAAACTGCGCGTCATAAGAGAGCACCGTGAAAAAAGGGCGCGGCAGATTATTGACAACTTAAACACCGAGTTCAAGAAGGAAAACCGCCCCCTTTTTACCGATAAAGACCTCAGGAAAATGCAGGAAGGCGTCGACGGGATACTGAGTCGGCCCCACATCGCCGACTACCTGATAAAGAAGGGCATCGTCAGCAACCGGCAGGAAGCCTTCGACAGATATCTTGTAAAGTGCGACGTCCCCAAGTACCCGCTATCGCTGGAAGAGGCTTCGGAGCTGATGAGGAGAGCGAACGGAAAAATAGTGCTCGCCCACCCCAACGACCCCAACGGGACATCGCTAATCAGCGTAACCAAAGACCTGACGGAGCAGACGGAAATCATCGAGAGAAATATGCTCGGTCTTATTGACGGCGTGGAATGCTGGCATTCGCGCCACGATGCGGCGGCGACGCGACATTATATAGAGTTCTGTAAAAAACACAAACTCTTAATGACCGGCGGCAGCGATTGCCACCAGAAGCCGATTATTATGGGCACGGTAGAGGTTGGGGAAATGGTGGCGGGGGAGTTTTAGTACACTAGATATTCTCGCCCTGATAGATACCGTTATAACCTTCCGATTCCCCTGTTAAAGCCAAAAAGACAAGCTGGATGATGCGGGCGTTCCTCTGCACGCGGAAACCGTGAGGATTATGCACTACCAGCAGCGACTGCGAGCGGCCCTCATAGCCGGCGTCCCAGACGGCGGTGCCAACACTCACACCGCAGCGCAGCAGGGAGGAGCGGGGGCGGCCTAAAGCCATGATGCTCTTCGGAAGGTGCACGATTTCGTTGTAGGTAATCATATATGCGCCCGGTTTGAGGTCAAGATACCCCTCGCTATCAAACGCCAACGGCGAAAGGCCGGAGACGATCCTATCACGGTTATCGGCCGCTATCCGTCCACTCGACCGCACCAAAGCGCAATCACGCAGGGTAAGGTCGAAGCCGTTAGCCTGCACCTGCTCCTCCAGGTCGAGCCAGCCCTCAACAAGAGGTGGCTTACACTTTATCAGAGCCCGTATATCGTTTCCTGAAAGAACCACCATAAACCTGCCCTATTTGGTAAGTCTACGCCGCATCGTTACCAGCGTTATTGAGAAGAATACCACAATATAAGCCACGATAATACCCAGCGACAGCCAGAGATGCTCGGGCATTACACCCTTAAAGAGCCCCCGGACGATTTCTACCGCAGGACGAAGGGGAGTGAACCAGCTGACGTCTTGAAGCACTTTGGGGAAAGTATCCAGCGGGAAAAAGACGCCGCTTAAAAGGAACAGCGGGTTGATAATCAGCGTAAAGAAGAAATTGAAGGCATAAATCGAGGGGACAACGGAGGTGTAAAAAAGCGAAATAGCCCCGATTTGCACGCCCTCCACAAAAGCCACGGGCAGGATGAGGACAGCCCAGGGCGACGCGACGAGTTGGAACGCACCAGCCACCAAGAGGACGATGGAGGCGGTCAACATCGCGCGGGTGGCACCCCAGAAAATTTCCCCCGCTGTAATATCCTCTACGTTCACCGGGGTGGCCAAAATAGCATCATAGGTATGCTGGTGCTCCATACGGAGAAAAGCCGAATAGCTGCACTCGTTGCTGGCGCTGAACATGGCGTAGGAGG
>CAZEUJ010000193.1:0-3117 GCA_964514525.1 uncultured Dehalococcoidaceae bacterium | reverse complement strand
GCGATAAGGCCGCTGCTGCGCACCGCCGCGAAATTATCCACCGCCGTCTTCTTCACCTCTCCAAGGCGGGTGGCCATCACCATATAGGTTCCCGGCATCAGGCCAGTGGTGGCGACCATCGCCGTGACCCTTTCGCCCTCGGCGATAGACAAAAGATTAATTATAGCCAGTCCCTTGGAAGTACGGGTGCTGCCGGACGGTATCTCGTGGCATTTCAGATAATACACCTTGCCCTTGTCCGTAAAGAAAAAGAGGTCGTCATGGGTATCCGCCACGGTCAAAATCATGACGGCGTCCTCCTCGCGGGTCACCTGGCCGATAATGCCCTTGCCGCCGCGGTGCTGCACCACGTAGTTGCGGGAGGAAATCCTCTTGATAAAACCTCGAGCGCTCAGAGTCACCACGACCCTCTCGTGGGGGATGAGGTCCTCCTCGGTGAAATCGAGCTTGCCCTGCTCCTGAATGGCGGTGCGGCGTTTGTCCCCGTACTTCGTCTTCAAGGCGGCGGTCTCTTCCTTGATCAGGGCGAGGATTCGTTTCGGATTAGCCAGGAGGTCTTCCAGGTAGGAGATGGTCTTGATGACCTCGGCGTATTCGTCCTGGATTTTCTGTCTTTCCAGGCCGGCCAGGCGGCGCAACTGCATATCGAGGATAGCCTGCGCCTGAAGCTGGCTCAGATTAAAGCGGGACATCAGGTTTTTACGGGCGGCCTCGGCGGTCTCCGACTCTCGGATAGTTTTTATAACGGCATCGAGGTGGTCGAGGGCAATGCGGAGTCCTTCCAGGATGTGCGCCCTGGCTTTAGCCTGCTTTAGCTCATATTTGGAACGGCGGGTAATCACCTCGCGGCGGAAATCGACGAAATACTGCAGCGCCTCCCTGAGGCTGATAACGCGGGGCTGGCCGTCCACCAGCGCCAGCATGTTCACGAAGAAAGACGACTGCATGGCGGTGTGTTTATAAAGATTATTGAGGACTTTCTCGGGCTGCGACTCCCTCTTGAGCTCGATAACGATGCGCATACCCTGGCGGTCGGACTCATCACGGAGGTCGCTGATGCCCTCGATTTTCTTTTCCCGGACGAGGTCGGCCATATTTTCAATGAGGGCGGCCTTATTCGTCTGGTAAGGAAGCTCGCTGACGACAATCTGGCGGCGTCCCCCGACGCTGACGCTGGTAATATGGGCCCTGGCTCGTACCACCACCTTGCCGTGCCCAGTGGCGTAGGCGTTCCTGATGCCCTCCAGTCCCTGGATGATGCCGGCGGTGGGGAAATCGGGGCCCTTAATGTACTTGCTCAGGTCTTCAATAGTAGCCTGGGTGTTATCGATGAGATAAGCGATGGCATCGCAGACCTCGCTTAGGTTGTGGGGCGGGATATTGGTGGCCATGCCAACGGCGATGCCGGAGCTGCCGTTCACCAGCAAGTTGGGCAGGCGGGCAGGCAGCACGGTGGGCTCCTGGAGGCTGTCATCGAAGTTGGGCATGAAGTCGACGGTCTCTTTTTCAATGTCGACCAGCATCTCCTCGGCGATTTTCGCCAGGCGCGCTTCGGTGTAGCGCATGGCGGCGGGGGGGTCATTGTCAACGCTGCCGAAGTTGCCCTGGCCGTCGACCAGGGGATAGCGCATGGAGAAGTCCTGGGCCATGCGCACCATGGCATCATAGACCGAAGAATCGCCGTGGGGATGATATTTACCCAGTACCTCGCCGACGATACGGGCGCTCTTGCGGTGCGGGCTGTTGGGCCGCAGGCCCATATCGTTCATGGCATAGAGGATACGCCGGTGCACCGGCTTGAGGCCGTCACGCACGTCCGGCAGGGCCCGCGAGACGATAACGCTCATGGCGTAATCGAGGTAGGAGCCCCTCATTTCATCTTCGATATTAACCGGCTTTACCGTGCCCATGACCATAGTTAACCTGACCTCCTATTCACCATCAGCGCCCGTGTCATCTTCAGCTTCGGCAGATTCCTCAGGCAACACTTCAATTTCGTCACCGCCGATGATAGTATAACCGGACTCGTCCTCTTCCTCATCCTGAGATTCGAGTTTTATCAATTTATCGCCGACATAGGGGCGGAACTCCTCCATACCGCGCGGCGGGAAGGACAGCTTGCCCGCCTGGCTCGGGTGCTGGTAGGTCTCCCTGACCATGACGGTCATTCTATCGGCAGTCGACTTGACGACCACCACCGAATATTTATTGCCGCCGAGCATCAGCCTGATAAGCCTCAGGGCATGTTTCGGCTCGACTTTGCCCAGATATTCGCGCCGCCCGTTTTCCACCACCAGAGAAGAGCCTTCAACTTTGATAACCGCCTTATCTCCGGCAACAGTAAGGGCGCGTTCCTCCTTGGGGGCCAAGTCCTGGAGGGCGACGACGCCGGCTTTACCGATTTCCTCAATGAACTGCTGCGGCTCGACCTTGTCCGTCTCGACTTCTGTCTTGGCGGCCCCTTTCAGGTCGTTGAGGCGCCGCAGGTTGCGGCCGGCGATGGCGTTATAGGGGTCCAGCTTGACCGACTGGCTGTAGGCTTCCCGCGACTTCTTGTAGTCGCCCAGCTCAAGGTAGGCCCGCCCCAAACGGTTGAAAGCATCGACGTCTCCCGGAAAGCTGGCGATGATTTCCTTGTTGACGTCAACCGCCTCCCGCCAGCGCGCCTGCATGGCTAGGTCGATGGCTTCTTTGCTGCGCTGCTGCTTGAATCTTAATAGCTTTTCATCGTCACGCGTCATCGTTGTCCCCGATAATTAAATAAAATTTAAATATCCTATTCTACACCAGTATAATAAGTCATACAAGGGGGGTCTCATACAGAAAATGCCCCGTTTGACAAATAGCTCCGGCAGTAGATACAATCTAAATAGAGGCTTATATAAATTTTAAAGGAGATTGCCCTAAAATGCAAGATAAAGTTAAGGACGTCCTGGATAAAGTGCGACCGTACCTGGTAAGGGACGGCGGTAACGTGGAACTGGTCGGGGTAGAGGGGGGCACCGTGAAAGTAAAGCTCGTCGGCGCGTGCGCCGGCTGTCCCATGTCCAAGATGACCCTGAAGAACGGGATTGAAAAAATCCTGAAGCAGGAAATCCCCGAGGTCAAAGAGGTGGT
>CAZEUJ010000192.1:0-3120 GCA_964514525.1 uncultured Dehalococcoidaceae bacterium | reverse complement strand
CGGCCGTTTTTATCGGTATACTGGTGGCCCCGCAGGTTATAGCCCTCGTTATCGTACCGACCGCGGCCATCGGCGTGCCAGAAATCCAGCCAGGCATGGGCAATCGGCCGACCACTCGTATCCAACACCCTTCCCTCGACTACCAGTTTCGTGCCCGGCGTACCTTTCTCAGCGATGGCGTTACGCTCCGGCGATCCGGGTGTGTAATAAGGGCCCTCTTCGACTGAAGGCGTCAGTGGCAGCTTATCCGTACTCTTTTTTACAGCCATATATATCACCCCCGCAGGATAATTCCTTAATAACAATAATACAATTTTTCAGGGGGAATAAATGTAACAAATGTCACAAGGGAAAAGGATTCTTCAACTTCGGGTGCTTCCTGTATCCCTCCGTCTCAGTAGCAGTATTCCCGCTATCGAAGCCGCGGCAACGACCGCACCCATGATGAACGCCCCGTTATAGCTGTCCGTCAGGTCGTAGATTTTTCCGGCCAGCCATGGCCCCAGCGCCCCGCCCAGCCCGATGAAGAAAACGGTCATTCCCATGAGTGTCGCCATCGACCGCGTGCCGAAGTATCTGCCGATGACCAGCGGTATCTGGGTCACCTCGCCGCCGTAAGGTATGCTGAAAAGCACCGCAAAAAGGTAAAAAGACCAGACCGACCGGGTGAAAAGCAGGGTAATGAACGATAGCGTCAGCAAAACACATATCAGCATCAGGCTCCGGTACAGGCCTATCTTTTCGGCGATGACGCCCATCGAGAGACGGCTGGCAATACTGGCCGCCCCGATAACGCCGATGAAGGTAGCGGCGATGAGGGGGTCGATACCTGTATCGGTCGCATAATTGACCAGGTGTACCATGACGATTTGCGTGCCGAAAAAGAAAAGCAGGAACGATGCCATAATCAGGTACAGGCGCGCGTCTCTAACGGCGTGGCCGAGCGATGCCTCGTCGGACTGTGCCGTGTCTCTTGCCGATGCCGGTTCGGGCGCCGGCGGCGGGCGTAATAATAATGCCCCGATGACCATCAGTGAACCGGCGGCGATGCCGATGATGACAAACGCCGGCGGCAATTCCATAGCGCTGACGAGTCGCTCGGCGGACGGTACTATTAAGAGAGTGCCGAGGCCCGACCCCGAAGCCACAATGCCGAGGGCCAGCCCGCGGTTTCCGGTGAACCAGCGCGTTACCAGCGCCGTGCCGATGCCGAAGATGCCGCTCATGCCGATAGCCTCAACGACGGCATAGGTAAGGAAGAACTGCCACAAAACCTCGACCCGGCTGGACAGCAGGTAGCCGGCGCCCATCATGAGGCCGCAGAAAATCATTATTTTCCTCGCGCCGTACCTATCAGCCAGCCAGCCGGTGCCTATCGCGGCGGTGCCGCGGATAATCATCGCCAGCGAGTATATTAAGGATACGGTAGCCCGGTCCCATTGAAAGTGTTCGGCGAGGGGTTTGAAGAAAACGCTGTAGCTGTAGATGAGTCCGTAGGTGATAAATATCATCAGAGCGCAGGCCGCCACGATGACCCAGCCGTAGGCTGAGGGATAACGGCCAGCGGCGCCCGTGAAGGGCAGCTCTTTTTGCATGAAGCGACTCCTTCGATAAAGGGGGCGAATCGGTTTTGAAGGAGGAAACTAAATTATCCCAATCCCACCTTGTCCTTGACCTCGGCCAGCATTTTCTCGGCGAGGGGGCGGGCTTTCGCGGCGCCTTCCTTTAAGATAGCGTCGATGTGGCCGGGCTCGGCGGTCAAAGCTTGGTAGCGTTCCTGCAAAGGGGCCAGTGCTTCGATGACTACATCGGCTAAAGTTTTCTTAAGGTCGCCGTAGCCCTTACCAGTGAACTTCGACTCTATTTCTTTCTGGCTCTGCCCGGTAAAAACATGGTAGATGGTCAGCAGGTTGTTAATGCCGGGCCGGCTTTCATCGAAGCGGATTTCTTTTAGGGAGTCGGTGGTCGCCCTCATTATTTTAGAGCGGATAATATCCGGGGAATCGAGCAAGGCAATAGCATGATTGGGACCTTCCTCGCTGCCGCTCATTTTCTTGGTGGGGTCGTCCAGTCCCATGATGCGCGCGCCGATATCGGGGATAAGCGGCTCCGGCAGCACGAAGGTCTCGCCGTAGATATTATTGAAACGCTGGGCGGCATCTCTGGCGAGTTCCACGTGCTGTTTCTGGTCTTCACCCACCGGCACGACGTCCGTTTTATAAAGCAGGATATCGGCCGCCATCAGGGAGGGGTAGTCGAAGAGTCCCACGCTCACCTGTTGTTTATGTCCCGCGGACTTTTCTTTATACTGGGTCATACGCTGCATCCATCCCATGGGGACAAAGCAGTTGAGAATCCAGGCCAACTCGCTGTGGGCGCTAACGTGCGATTGTACAAATAAGATGGAACGTTTGGGGTCAATGCCGGCGGCCATGAGCAGGCCGGCAAACTCGCGAATTCTTCCTTTAAGTAACTTGGGGTCCTGCGGCACGGTAATGGCGTGCAGGTCTACGATACAGATAATATCATCGTAGTCTCGCTGCATGGTTACCCAATGCCTGACGGCCCCCAGATAACGACCTATGTGAATCTCGCCGGTCGGTTGGATGCCGGAAAAGACGCGCTTTTTCATATTTAACCTTTCTATGATTACATTTTCTCCGGGGCGTTCATGCCCATGAGGTTCAGGGTCTTCCCCAGGACGAGCTTGGCGGCCTTCACCAGCTTGAGCCGGGCCCCGGTCATGGCTTTATCCTTCAGCAGAAGGACGCGGCAATTTTTATAAAAAGCGTGGAAAGCGGTAGCCAGGTCCTGCGCGTAGTAGGTCAGGTGGTGCGGTTCCAGCGTCTGGGCTATCGTCTCCACTATCTCGGGCAGGAGCAGCATCTTGCGTATCAGCGTAAGCTCCGACTCGTCGGTCAGGAGTGAAACGTCGCCTTCGATGTCCTTGATGCCCCGGTCTTCCGCCAGGCGCAGGATGCTGGCGATCCGGGCGTGGGCGTATTGAACGTAATAGACCGGGTTGTCCGCCGATTGCTTTTTCGCCAGCTCGAGGTCGAAGTCCATCTGGCTGTCGGCGGTGCGGGCGAGGAAGAAAAAGCGGCAGGCGTCCACGCCCAC
>CAZEUJ010000191.1:0-3142 GCA_964514525.1 uncultured Dehalococcoidaceae bacterium | reverse complement strand
ATGATGGGAGTCAACCCTCAAAGAAAATGGAGGGTATTTTGCTTTTCAACCGGGGCGAATTGTTATAAATTGAAGATGTGAAAACGGGTAAAAAGGCCCTTTTATTCAGTAATGCCGCAGCGCACCCTCTGATAGCAGGACTGCTCGGCCGGACGGGTTTTGGGGTAGAACTGGCACCCAACTCCGATGCGGGCTTGCGGCAACTGGAAAGTCGTACCTACGATATCGCCGTGATAATAGAAAGACTCGACTCGGGAAGCTGGGAGCTTTGCCAGAAGATAAGAAATATCACCGCGATTCCGCTCATCGTCATCAGCACGAATGCCAGCCCGGATGCCTGCGCCCGGGCGATTGCCGCCGGCGCCGATTACTTTATGAGAAGGCCTTTCGGACCGTTGGAATTCCTGGCCAGAGTAAATTGCCTGCTACAACGCCCCTCGCCCCGTCAGTCCATACCCATCGGCTCATAGCTTGAGATGTGTTATAGTTCCTCATCTAATATTTACATTTATCGTTACGGTGTAGGCATCCTTTTCGCCACCTTCCCACTGCTGGCCGTAGCTCATCCTGATCATTGCCAGACCGGTGTCCTTGGCGTTGAAAACCCATACATCCGTACCGCCGGCGCCAACCAGACCGGTGGCTGTCGGTCCTTCGTAATCGTTTGAGCTCTGCTCGATAATCTCCGGATGGTCAATCTCTGTGACCACCCAGCTATATCCGGTGGTGGGATTAGCGCCCAGCCTGACCGTCACGGTGCCGGGGTACGTGGTTTCAACGTACACCAACCTGCTGTTCTGCGCTTGAAATTCATCCAGGGTAATTTCCACCGTGTCGGTCAGCGCGCTAGTGGGGCTGGCTTCTTTTTCTGACGCGCACCCGGCGATGAGCAGGGGCAGCAGCATGATGGAGACCAGACTAAAAATAATTATTCTTTTCATTTCAGTGCCTCTCTATCAATTATTTTTCTTTGCCATATATTATAACGCATGTAAAGACCGGTGGTTAGGGCATCATCGCACCATTAATTGATAGTGTGTTTTCATTGGCACTAGAATCCTTTATAATAATACCAGACCCAGGAAATAGTGAAGATGGTAAATGCGCACGATGGATGTTAGTGTAGATTCGGGCAAGGAGGCAGTTAGCCCATGACAGACTATGTTGCTTTGAAGAAAAAAGTCGACGAACTGGCCGACAGGATATGGGACGTAAAGGGTATCGAAGCCAGGGTAAGAAAGCTGATGGAAAAGGGGATACCCCGTAAAAAGCTCGACCCCAAAGAGATGCTGGCCAACAAGAATAAAATCCTCGACCGCGTACAATTGCGGGCGGAGGAATACAACTTTATTTTCAAGAACTGCGCGCAGGGGACCGCGCTGGCGCTGATGGAAGAATTCGGTCTGGGTAACATGGACATCATCAAAGCCCTGACGCCCTTCCCGGGCATCGGCGGGACGGGGGACATGTGCGGGGGCATTACCGGCAGTCTCATGACATTCGGGCTGTATTTCGGCAGCGACGACAGGCTGGACATAGAAACGATGAACAAGGTCATCCTGACCTCCCAGAAGTTCATGGCCTACTTCGAAGATGCAGTCGGCCATTTATATTGTGCAGATATCATTGAAACGGTGATACTGGGGCGGAGGCTGAATCCCGGTGACAGCGAGGAGGCGATGATAACTTTCGCGGGCGAGAAGGGTTTTGAGAAATGCGGGCTGCCGCCGGGGCTGGGCTGCCGCCTGGCGGCCGGGTTCATCATCGATAGCATGAAATAAATAGCGCAGGAATAGAAAATAATACATGTCGGGGATTTTCTGGCACGTTTTTACATTCAGCACGATATTTGTTTTCCTGGCTATTGCCGCCTGCCGCGTCCTGGCTATCATCAGAAAGCCGGTCCATCTGAGATGGGAACTCGCGCCGATACCGCATGAAAAGGGAAAGGGCGGATACGGAGGTTCCTACCTTGAAGAATACGAATGGTGGCGGAAACCAAGGCGCCGCTCACGCACCGCTCCGATAATATACATGCTCCGGGAGATATTCCTAATGAGGGGCGTATGGAAAAACAACCGTTCTTTATGGCCTTTTTCTTCATTACTTCACGCCGGGATTTACCTTTTCGTAATAGCGTTGGTTTTGTATATCATCAACGCCTTCTTGATTATTACTGGCGCACCGACTTCAATCCTTAATGTCTTTTTAAATATTACCTCGATTCTGGCTCTGGTGGGGTATCTGGCGGGGGGCCTTGGGGCGATATCACTCATCCTGAAACGCCGCCTGGACAGCAACTACAGGGCGTTCACAACGCGCTCGATGTATTTTAAGCTCGTGTTCCTAGGGGCGGTATTCATCAGCGGTATCTGGGCGTGGTCCGCCAGCGCAGCCTTTGCCTCCGAAACGAGCCAGTTCGTAAAAAATCTCATAATGCTTGATAGCGGCATCTCGGCAGGCGTGCCTCTTGTAACACATATTATCATATCACTGCTGTTTATCGTCTACCTGCCGTTTACAGACATGCTCCACTTTATTGCCAAGTATTTCACCCATCACGCGGTACGCTGGAACGATAAACCGCTGGATGAAAAGATGAATAAGAAATTAGAGAGACTGATAACTGAGCCGGTAAACTGGTCGGCCCCGCATGCGGGGTCGGGAAAAAGTTGGGCGGAAATAGCATCCGGGAAAACTGACGATGCCGAAAAAACTTAAACTGACCGATATTTCTAAAAATGGAGAGAAGCAGCTCAGCGAAGTAGATATTGCCGAGCTGATACCGCTGCCGCCGCCCTACGATAAAAGCGAAGAAATGCCCGGCTTTAAAAAGCTTACCGATCACCAGCGGGAAAGACTGGTGTGCAATCTCGACGGATTCGTGGCGCTGGCATTGCCCCGCCCGAAAAACGCCGAAGAAGAAAAGAAGTATATCGGGCAGTTTATCTCGGGACTGAAAAAGCTCCTCAGCAAGGAGGACAACTGGACCTTTCTCCAGCCACTGTTGCTTTCCCTGGATTACTGCGCACGTTGCCAGACCTGTAATGATAACTGCCATCTTTACCTAGCCAGCGGTAAAAACGACCTTTACCGTCCCACGTACCGCTCGGAGATATTCCGTCGACTGGTCAATAAATAT
>CAZEUJ010000190.1:0-3190 GCA_964514525.1 uncultured Dehalococcoidaceae bacterium | reverse complement strand
ACGGAGTAAACATAAATGAAAATCGTCACCGCCGAGCAGATGAGGCAGATAGACCAGGAATGCATCCGCATGGGTATACCGGTCAGCGCGCTCATGGAGAACGCCGGCAAGGCCGTGGCTGAAGAGGTAAAGGCGAGTCTCGGCGATATGGAAAACCAGCATATCCTCTGTCTGGTGGGCGGGGGGAATAACGGCGGCGACGGCCTGGTAGCCGCCCGCTACCTAAACGAGTGGGGGGCTAAAGTCGTCATATACCTCTGCTCCCCGAGACCACCAGATGATGCTAACCTCAAGCTGGCGCAGGAGCGAGACATCACCTGCATCGAAGCCGACCAGGATAAAAACCTGAAAAAGCTCGACGACCTGCTGGCAAACGCCACGTGCGTCATCGACGCGCTGCTGGGCACGGGGAAAATAAGACCGCTGGAAGGCGTTTTTAAGCAGGTCCTGGAAAGGGTAGCTTTTGCACGACGAAATCGGGTATTTAAAATCATCGCAATAGACCTCCCCTCGGGGATGGACGCCGATACCGGCGCCATCGATCCCGCCTGTCCCCGCGCTGATATTACCGTCACGCTGGCTTTCCCCAAGCTCGGCCTGTTTAACTTCCCCGGTGCGGAAAGAGTCGGCGTATTAAAAATAGCGGACATCGGCATCCCGGAATCGCTGGCGGAATCCGTGACCACCGAGCTTATCACCCCCTCGTGGGCGAGCACCGTTCTCCCCGAGCGACCGCTCAACGCTAATAAAGGGAGTTTTGGGCGGGTGCTGGTAACGGCAGGCTCGATTAACTATATCGGCGCGGCCTACCTGGCATGCTGCGGCGCCCAGCGGGCCGGGGCGGGGCTGGTAACGCTGGCAACAGCCGGCAGCCTGCAGCCCATCCTCGCCGCCAAGCTGACCGAGGTAACCTACCTGCCCTTACCAGAATCGCAGCCAGGTTTCATATCGGTCGAAGCCGGCGACGTTATCACGCAGCACAGCAACCAGTACGACGTCCTTCTCCTGGGCTGCGGCCTGGGACAGGACCCTTCTACCGTCGAGTTCGTCAGCTCGCTGATCCTGGAAAAAGAGCTGCCGCTGCCGGTGCTGGATGCCGACGCCATTAACATCCTGCCCAAGATACCGGAATGGTGGCAATGGCTCATCGATGATGCTATACTGACGCCGCACCCCGGAGAAATGGCCCGTCTGTGCGGCCTGAGCATCGACGAAATACAGGCGGACAGGCTGGGCATAACGCGGCGGTTCGCGGCGGAGTGGCACCAGACGATCGTCCTCAAGGGGGCCTATACCGTCATCGCCACCACGGACGGTCGCTGCCGGGTCAGTCCGTTCGCTAATCCGGGGCTGTCTTCGGCCGGGACGGGCGATGTGCTGGCCGGGGTCATCGCGGGATTGGTGGCGCAAGGGCTAACGCCATTCGACGCGGCGTCCCTGGGCGTTTTCCTCCACGGGCAGGCCGGCGATACGGTCAGAAATGAGATAGGCGACACCGGCATGATTGCCTCCGACCTGCTGCCGGCGCTGCCGTTGACGATAAAACAACTAAAAAACGGGGGATGAAGATGCTGCTGGCTATCGATATCGGCAACACAAATACCACCCTGGGTGTCTTCGACGGAGAAAAACTCCGCGCCACCTACCGCCTGGCGACGCACGTCAACCAGATGCCCGATGAATATGCGGTCTTTATACTCAACCTGCTAAAGCACAGCGGCATAGATACCGCCGCTATCACCGAAGGCGCGATAAGCTGCGTCGTCCCGCCCCTGACAACGACTTTTAACGAGATGTTTAAAAAGTATTTCAATATCGTGCCGCTGACCATCGGCCCCGGCGTAAAAACGGGCGTGCGCATCCGCTATGATAATCCCCGGGAACTGGGCGGCGACCGCATGTCCAACGCCGCTGGTGCCCTCAGCCTTTACAAAACGCCGATAATCGTGGTAGCGATGGGAACGGCCACCGCCTTCGACACGATATCCAAGGAAGGTGACTACCTCGGGGGGGCGTTAGCGCCAGGCCTGGCCATCGCCGCTGAGGCTTTATACACCCGCACGGCAGCCCTCCCCAGGGTTGAACTCGTCCGCCCCAAAAGGGCTATCGGCCCCAACACTATCGCCGCCATGCAGTCCGGCATTATCTTCGGGTACGCGGGGCTGATCGACGGGGTAGTAGCGCGGATACAGGAAGAGCTGGGAGAAAAGGGTACCGTGGTAGCGACCGGCGGTTATGCTGCGATCATCGCCAAGGAAGCGAAATTAATCCAAAAGGTCAATCCCAACCTGACGCTCATCGGCATAAAAGTCATCCACGACCTGAACCGTGCCTAGTCGGGCAAGGAGACAGCGATGTTGAAGAACAAGACCATAGTGCTGGGGATAACGGGGGGCATCGCGGCTTACAAAGCGGCGGACATTGCCAGCAAGTTGACGCAGGCCGGCGCCACCGTGGAAACGGTCATGACCGAAGCCGCCCAGAAGATGATTACGCCCCTGACGCTGCGTAACATCACCCACCGGCCGGTGGTCACGGACATGTTCGAGATAGCATCAGAATACAGCGTCGAGCACATTGCCCTGGCGGAAGCCGCCGACGTCGTTATCATCGCACCGGCAACCGCCAATACGATATCAAAGCTGGCGGCGGGCATCGCGGATAACATGCTCGGTTGCATCGTGCTGGCGACCAGAGCGCCGGTCATCATCGCGCCCGCCATGAACGACATCATGTACCAGAACGCCGTCACGCAGGAAAATCTTGGCAGGCTCAAAGCCAGGGGCTTTACAATTATCGAGCCGGAGTACGGTCGGCTGGCCTCGGGGAAAATGGGGAAGGGGCGATTGCCCGAGACGGCGAAGATAATCGAGGTCATCGAAAGGGTGCTGGGACAAAAGAAGGACTTAAAAGGAAAGCGCATTGTGGTGACGGCGGGGGGAACCAGAGAGCCCATTGACCCGGTAAGGCACATCGGGAACAGGTCGTCGGGGAAGATGGGCTACGCGCTGGCTGAAGCGGCGAGAGACAGAGGGGCGGAAGTAGCATTGATCGCCGCTAACGTTTCGCTAAACAAACCGGACGGGATAGAAGTAATAAAAGTGCAGACGGCGGCGGAGATGAAAAAGGCGGTGGCGGGGGCGGTAAAGAAGGCGGACGCCCTGCTCATGGCGGCGGCGGTGGCGGACTA
>CAZEUJ010000189.1:0-3209 GCA_964514525.1 uncultured Dehalococcoidaceae bacterium | reverse complement strand
CAAATCTTTTGCGCTCCTCGAAAGTCATAGCGCACACCTCTGTCTGACAAAGTAAACTGAACATGCCCTTGCTAATATTGTGTCTTACATCATGTCTGATGCCTTCTTCGTCCAACTCCATTAAATCCGGGGTGAACGAAGGGCTTAAGACCCCATCCAGCCCCTTGTAGTGCCTTTTAGCCCATTGTTTTGCTTCTGATTTTGTAAATTCCATCAGTATACCCCTTTATTAATAGTGCAAGTTCTGTTTGCTTATGCCTCAGAGGTTCAGTCCACCTGCTCGGATCTTCAAACTTCATACTTTCTTAATCTAGCACCCTTAGCGTAATTTACCCTGCCTACATAGAATTCTTCTTCTGGTTCACGGGGGGTAAGTCCTATTGCTCTGAGGCCGGCTCGGATGGCCTCTTTCTGATAATCATACAGCCTGCCGGTGGGCTGTCTGACGGTGCCGCCATTACCGCCGTTGCACCAGTGGGCATATTTATCGCTGAGAGCAGTGACAATACCGGTATGAAAGTAGGAGCCTTCCAGCCCTCCCCCGCCGTCTTTCATCGCTCCCAGTTCCCAGTAAATATCCATCGCTTTATCGATTTTGCCCTTCGTCAGCAGGTCAAAGATATTCACCATGCGGGGTTTTTCAGGGGTCTGCATCGCGTAAAAAGGGCCGGCGCCGGCCCACTGCTGGCCATATACAGGGATAGTAACAAACCATCTATCGGGCATGGGCTCATTGACCAGTATTTTATCGCCGCAGAGCCGGAAAGACATGACAGTAATCGCCAGGGAACTACCACCGCCAATTTTCATCGCGACTACATTCGGGATATCGGCTATCCGGGGGAGGAGCTCCGGGGGAAAATAGCTTGGATGGAATTTCCTAGTATGGAGTCTGCCGGTATAAAACACTATTGCCAGATTGGTAGAATCACACATATACTTATACATCTGGAAGATATCTTCCACCGACCGGGGATAATATTGTACCGGGTGACCAAGCGTGGCGAAGGTCCCTCTAACTTTTTCAATGTGCTGAAGCATTTCGATGTCTTGCTCGACGGTGTCCTGCATCACCGCTACTGAGGTGTGTATTCTGCCCCTGGCTTCGTCAACGACTATTTCTACAAATTTTTTTCGCTCTTCGAACGTCATACCACACGCTTCGGGTGCGACCAAGGCGGAGATAAATCCATTTTCTATAATATGATTCACATCATACCTAATGCCCTCTTCATCCAGTTCCAACAGATCCGGGGTAAAGGAAGGGAAAATAGGTACTTCCAACCCCTTTAGATTTTTCTTCGCCCACTTTTTTGCCTCTAACTTGGTATACTCTAAAGCCATTTGGCCTCCTTATAAAAGGTCCTATTTGGATATATTCATTCCGTACTGTGTATTATATAATGTCGAACCTATGCGATAAATGACTTGCCCCATAATGATACCACTTTAAAGTTAGAATGACCAGAAATCATAGGTCCCACTTTTTCTGCACCGGTTAGAGTGAAACATTTCGGCGTAACTCCTCATCGGAAACCTTCAATGTCTCCCGGCGAATATATTCCGTATGTTCTCCAAAACAGCAGCGGACATATGTACTTCACTCGGAGTTTTGGATAATATATTATAGAGGATTACTGAAAGGAGTCCGCAATGCTTGAAGAGAATATATCAAAGATAGATGAAAAGAAATGGGAGAAACACCCACGAATCAGGATGGCGCGAGAAGAAACGTTACCAGAAGCCGAAAAGGTTACTCCCGACTTAATAGAAAGAAGAAATATCAGGATGAACAAACCATTCATTCCTTCAAAGACTTATTTCAACAATGAAGCAACAAATGACACCATAAGGCACTATGTAGACGGCATCGGCGATACTAATCCTCTATTCAGGGATGCAGACTACGCCAGAAAGACCAAATACGGTCGTATTATTGCCCCCGGCACTTTCTTATTTACACACCAGTGGACAGCTATCGGAGGGGGACTTACCGGGATACATGGTTGGTATTCGGGAGGTGACTGGGAATGGTATCGGCCAATTTATGAAGGCACCAGGCTTAGCTCAGTGGTTATCATTCGGGATATGGTTATTAAAAAGGGCAGAATGGCTAATAGAGGTAACATTTATATCGACTACGGAGATGTGGTGTATTTGAATGCCGATAGCAGAGAGATTCTGGGGAAAGAACTATCTCATATTATCTTGGCAGAGAGAGGCGCAGCCAGCAGTGCCAAAAAAGAACGCGGTAAAGCGAAACCGACTTACACCAGGAAAGAATGGCTTGAAATCCTCGAAGCTTACGATAGAGAGGAAATTAGAGGTTCCGAAACCAGATACTGGGAAGATGTGAATACAGGTGATAAGGTTGGCCCAGTTATCAAGGGGCCTTTAAGTGTGCGGGATGAACTGGTCTGGCTGATGGGTGCCGGCTCACCTTTCCTGAAGGCGCACAAAAACGAATTTGAATACGAGGCAAGACATCCAAAATTTCTGGAATACGTGGAGGAAACCGGCGAAGCAGATACGCCTGAGCTGGTTCATTTTTTAGACCAGTTTGCCCGTGCCGTAGGCGTGGAGAGGGCTTATGATTACGGGAACCAGAGGATGAGCTGGCTATGTAACCTCTTCACTAACTGGATGGGCGACGATGGCTTTCTCTGGAAAATGAGCGGGGATGAGAGGACATTTAATATGATGGGAGATACCACTATCCTCGAAGGCAGAGTAGTCAATAAGTATATCGTTGGTGGAAAATACTGCGTTGATATTGAAGCCTGGGCAAAGAACCAGAAAGATGAGCAGTCAATGCCTGCCAACATTTCAACGGTGATTCTTCCTTCCCGGGAATACGGATCGGTAGTCTACCCCGAACCCTCTCCCAGGCTCGTGGAAGAGGTAAAAAAGGCGAGACCGCTGGAAGAAATGAAGGAGGAAGGACTGATTTGAGGCTGCCGTTCAGATAAACTTGAGTCCCGTTTTATCCTATTTTTCAGTTAATATCTTTTTACGTAAAGCTGGCTCCTTGAAAAAAGTGGCTCTGTTTGTCTCACCTTATTATATTGACAGATAAAGATATGGGTGGTAGTTTATGGTCAGGAAGAGGGTTGATAAGTAACACGGATTCAAGGTAAGGGCCGAATCTTTAGAGGAGGCGGAATATGTCAACCGTACACGGCGATAAAAAAGCCAAAGATGCAGGCATC
>CAZEUJ010000188.1:0-3243 GCA_964514525.1 uncultured Dehalococcoidaceae bacterium | reverse complement strand
CACCGGCTTTGTCGGCAGCGGCAATACCCCCACCCCCCTCCAGGAAAAAGAGGTCGGCGAAATTTTAAAGCAAATGTCCGCCGAGGCCCCCAAGGTCAAGGTCGGCTTCCGCAGGGGGCAGAGCGTCCGTGTCACGGACGGCCCCTTTATCGATTTTGTCGGTACCGTCGATGAGATAAACATGGAAAAAGGCAAAGTCAAGGTGCTTCTCTCCTTATTCGGCCAGGATACGCCGGTGGAGCTTGACTTTTTACAGATAGACAAACTGTGAAAGAAGAAAGGGGAAAACGTATTGTTCTCCGCTCACCCTGAGCCTGTTGAAGGGTGAGCCTTATTGTCATTCCAGCGAAAGCGGGAATCCAGTGGGGGAGGGGCGTTAATTCCTCTCCCTTTGAAAGGGAGAGGTTAGGTAAAGGTTGAAATCAAATAATCTTGGAGAATTTAAATGGCAAAAAAAGTAAAGGCTATCGTTAAATTACAGATTCCCGCCGGGCAGGCGAATCCCGCGCCCCCGGTCGGTCCGGCTTTGGGCCAGCACGGACTGAATATCATGGCTTTCTGCAAAGAATATAACGAGCGGACCGCCAGTCAGGCCGGCTCTATCATACCGGTGGAAATCACCGTTTACGAAGATAGGTCGTTTACCTTTGTTACCCGCACCCCGCCCGCTTCGGACTTGCTGAAGAAAGCTTTAGGTCTCGAAAAAGCCGGCGGACATGCCGGCCATGAGGTCGCCGGGACGATTTCGCGCCAGAAAATTCGTGAGATCGCCGAGCTTAAAGCCAAGGACCTCCATGCCAATAGCATTGAGGCCGCCGAGCGAACTATCGAAGGGACTGCCCGCAGTATGGGCATAAAGGTGGAGTAAACATGGTAAAAAACGGCAAAAAATATAGAGAAGCCGCCGCCCTGGTTAAACCGGATACGGCCTATCAGCCGCAGGAGGCGGTCGAGCTGGCGAAAAAGACCGCCCGCGCCAAGTTCGATGAGACCGTCGAACTTCACCTGCGCATGGGTCTCGACCCCAAAAACGCCACCCAGCAGTTAAGGGGGGTGGCCAAGCTGCCCCACGGTCTGGGTAAAAAGGTCCGCGTCCTGGTTTTTGCTCAGGGAGAAGCGGAAAGGGTCGCCGCCGGTGCCGGCGCCGATTTCGTTGGCGGCGATGACCTCGTCAAGAAAATCGAAGAAGGCTTTATTGACTTTGATACCGCCATCGCCGTCCCGGAAATGATGGGCAAGGTCGGTAAGCTCGGTAAAATCCTGGGCAGAAAGGGTCTGATGCCCAACCCCAAGTCCGGCACGGTCGTTTCTATGAACGATTTGCCCCGTGTCATTGAAGATGCCCGCAAGGGCCGCGTGGAATATAAACTCGATAGGACCGCTATCATCCATGTTCCTCTGGGCAAGGCCAGCTTTGATGCCAAGATGCTTCTGGATAATCTAACGGCTATTATGGAAGCCGTCGTAAAAGCTAAGCCGGCCGGCGCCAAAGGCCAGTACGTTAAAAGCGCCTATATCACCACCACCATGGGCCCCGGCATCAAACTCGACCTTTCCTCCACGGTAAGCTTAACCGCCGCCTAGCCGGAGTTATCCATAAAATGAACTCAAGAGGGGCTTTTATAGCCCCTCTTCCTTTTCCCCCAGCTGTCATTGCGAGCCAGAGCCTTGACGAAGCGAAGTGATAGCGAAGAATCTTAGTGGGGTAGTGTCATTCCAGCGCAGGCTGGAATCCACCCCTCTTCCTTTTCCCCCAGCTGTCATTGCGAGCCAGAGCCTTGACGAAGCGAAGTGATAGCGAAGAATCTTAGTGGGGTAGTGTCATTCCAGCGCAGGCTGGAATCCACCCCTCTTCCTTTTCCCCGCCCCTCGTGACTTACTTTTTTATTCCTTCTCATCTTTTCCCACCCGCCGCCCTCGTGTCATCATCTTCTTACCTTTCTTCTTTACGTCCCCCTTTCGTAAAGGGGGGCCGAGGGGATTCAAAACGGGGCGTTTAAGAGGGGCGTCAGCCCCTCTTTATTATTCTCTTAGTCCTCAAACTTCTTCTTGGCAGCGTTGAACAGCCGTACTGGATAGACTGCATCGAAGGGCATTTTCCGAGCCTTGAAGTTTTGCTCGATTATTTCCTTGCTGGGCGCTTCCCATTCGCAGAAGAATTTGCCGTCTTTGAAATCGGCATAGGTCAGCTTCCAGGAAACACCCTTGGGAAAAGCTGGCATGTTCTTGAGCATTGCCATCGCTTGTTCCTCGGTCATCGGCATAGTGTGAACCGCTATAAATCTGGGCATCGTTACTACCTCCTTCACTAATTGACTTGGTGATTATACTCTCGGAACCCTTTTTTGTCAATTATTGTTTAAGGATAACAATGATTTGGAGATATCGATGGCTGGAAAAGGGAGTCGAAGAGAGAGGGGGCACAGCCCCCTCTCAAATTTTTACCCCCTCTCCTTTCAAGGAGAGGGGGCAGGGGGTGAGGTAGTATATCTTTACATGATGTCCTCTCTATGCTATAATGAATCGTTAACAACTGCATAAAGAGTCCCGAGACAGCGGGTGTCCTTCCAAAGGAAGGACTTAATTAAGTGCCTGCCGAGGATGAAATCATACCGTATCGGTTCCGGTTTTAGTCCTTGTGCTCAGGCGCAGGGACTTTTTCTTTACATAAAATGGGAGGTGTCAACCATGGCGACCGAAAAGAAAATGAAAATAGTTGAAAACCTTCAGGAGACTTTCTCCCGCTCCCGTGTCGGTGTCCTCACGGACTACCGCGGGCTAACCACGGCCGGGCTGAACGAGCTCCGCCGAAAATTAAGGGAAGCCGGCATCGAATACAGGGTAGTTAAAAATTCCCTGGCGAAGCTGGCGGTTAAACAGGTCGGCCTGGGCGACCTGGCGGATGCCCTTACCGGTCCTATGGCTATCGCTTTTGATTTTTCCGATTCGCCCGTCGTCGCTAAAGTCCTCGTCGATTATCTCCGCGCCACGAAGTCCGCCCTCGGCATTAAAGGGGGCTTCCTGGGGGACAGGGTGCTTACCCCTAAAGAAGTCGAGACCCTGGCCAGGCTCCCCTCGAAGCAGGTCCTGATTAGCCAGGTGATGGCTGGCATTCAAAGCCCTCTCTATGGATTGGTAAATGTGCTTGCGGGCCCCATCCGCGGTATTATGGGCGTTCTGCAGGCGAGAATAAAACAACTGGAAGGAGCCTGAAATGGCAGAAGAAGTTAAAAAGGAAGAGAC
>CAZEUJ010000187.1:0-3262 GCA_964514525.1 uncultured Dehalococcoidaceae bacterium | reverse complement strand
GGTCAAAGAAATTGCCTGACACTGCAACCATCAAACAGCTCCTGGAAGCCGGAGCGCACTTCGGACATCAGACGGGTCGCTGGCACCCGCGGATGAAGAACTACATCTTTACCAAGCGCAACGGCATCCACATCATCGACCTGGAAAAGACCGCCGTCATGCTGGACAAAGCCTGTGTCTTTATCCGTGAAACGATAGCCAGCGGCGCCACCATCCTCTTCGTCGGCACCAAAAAACAAGCCCAGGAATCGGTAAAGGAAGAAGCGACCCGCTGCGGCATGTACTACGTCAATCTGCGCTGGCTCGGGGGAATGCTCACCAACTTCGCCACGATACAGGCGCGTATCGACCAGCTCGTGAGGCTGGAAGACCAGCTCGCCAGGGGAGAGCTGGGGAGGCTATCGAAGAAAGAAGTCCTCAAGCTTAATGAGAAAATCGGGCGCCTCAACAACCAGATGGGCGGTTTCAAAGAAATGACGGCCCTGCCGGGCGCCCTGTTCATCATCGACCCGACCAAGGAAAGGATTGCCCTCGCCGAAGCCAAGCGCATGGGCATACCGGTGGTCGCCATCGTGGATACCAACTGCAATCCCGATGAAATAGACCATCCCATTCCCGCTAACGACGACGCCATCCGCGCTGTGAAGCTCGTGTGCAGCAAGATAGCCGACGCGGTGCTAGAGGGCAAGGCCGGGCTGGCGGCCGCCGTACCGGTCGAGGTCGTTGAAGAGAAGGTCGCCGCCGAAGTCAAAGAAGCCAGCGTCGCCGCCGAGCCGTTGGTTTTCACACCGGAAGAGGAATAAGGAGGAACGTTTGGAAGTTACCACGGGGATGATAAAAGAACTGAGAGGACAGTCCGGCGCCGGCATCATGGACTGCCGGAGCGCGCTGGTCGGGTGCGGCGGCGATATAGAAAAGGCGCTGGAATTTTTAAGGCAGAAGGGGCTTCTCAAAGCGCAGAAGAAAGCGGAACGCGCCACCCGCCAGGGACTGATCGAAGCGTACATACATACAGCGGGTCGCATCGGGGCGATGGTCGAGCTTAATTGCGAAACGGACTTCGTCGCCCGCACCGATGAGTATAAACAGCTGGCGCACTGCCTCGCCATGCAGGTGGCAGCGCTGGCGCCCAAGTATATCACCGAAGACGAAATAAAAGAGGGTGAAGAAATCGACCCCAAAGAGGCCTGCCTGCTGGCGCAGCCATATATCAAAGACCCCACCAAGACCGTCAAAGACATCATCGTGGAAACAATAGCCAAAGTAGGCGAGAACATCCGGGTGCGCCGTTTTATACGATACGAACTAGGTAACTGAGGGTAGAACCATGCCTGAAGCCAAGTACAAACGGGTCATGCTGAAGCTCAGCGGCGAGGCCCTGCGCGGCGGGCACAGCTACGGCATAGATACGCCCACGCTGAACAGGATTGCCGGGCAGATAAAGAAAGTCATCGCGATGGGGGTTGGGGTGGGAATCACCGTGGGCGGGGGGAACATCTGGCGGGGGGCGAAAGCGGAAGCGGACGGCATGGACCGTGTTACCGCCGACTACGCCGGGATGCTGGCAACGGTCATCAATGCGCTCGCTTTGCAGGATGTCCTGGAAAGGCAAGGCGTGGACACCCGAACGCAATCAGCCCTGGATATCCAATCGGTAGCCGAGCCCTATATCCGGCGTCGCGCTATCCGACATCTGGAGAAGGGGCGGGTGGTTATCTTTGCCGGGGGCACCGGCAATCCTTACATGACGGCGGACACCGCCGCAGCTTTAAGAGCTATCGAAATCGGCGCCGAAGTCCTGCTGATGACCAAGAACGGCGTCGACGGCATTTACACGGCCGACCCGCGTAAAGACCCTAAAGCGAAAAAAATCGACAGGATAACGCACCTCCAGGTGCTGAACAAGCGGCTCGCCGTAATGGATACCACCGCACTAACACTGTGCCTCGATAACAAGCTGCCGATAATCGTCTTCGACCTTGTAGCCAAGGACGGCATGCAGAAGGCCGTTCTCGGTAAGACCATAGGAACGCTGGTATCAAGCGAGAGCTGATATGGTTAACGAAGCGCTAAAGACCATCGACGAGAAAATGAAAAACTCGATAAAGCTATTCCGCGCTGACCTGGCGACGATACGCACCGGGCACGCCTCGCCGTCACTGGTCGAGCACATAAAAGTGGAATACGCCGGCGTACCCACGCCGCTGAACCACATCGCCGGGATATCCGCCCCGGAAGCCAGCCTGCTGGTCATCCAGCCCTGGGACAAAAGCGGTATCAATGACATCGTAAAGGCTATACAGAAATCGGAACTGGGACTGAATCCCAGCAGCGACGGTAACGTTATAAGGATAGCGATTCCGCCACTGAGTGAAGAAAGACGACAGGAACTCATCAAAGTGGTACACCGGCACGCCGAAGAGAGACGGATAGCCATACGCAGCCTGCGACACGAAGCGATGAACGAAATCAAGACCCTGGAAAGAGACAAAAAGATATCGCAGGATGAACATAAACGCGCCCAGGATCAGCTACAAAAGATTACCGACGTTTTTATAGGGGAAATCGATAAACTCGGTAAAATGAAAGAACAGGAACTCCTGGAAGTCTAATCCGCACTTTTCAAACGTTTTCTGATATTCCGGCAGGATGGCGATTTTGAATGATACGGAAAGCATGACCGCTCCTCCCCGCCATGTAGCCCTCATCCTGGACGGCAACGGTAGATGGGCTGAAAAGCACGGTCTACCGCGGCTGGAAGGCCACCGCGCCGGGGTCAAAAACATACGGCGTATACTTAACGGTCTCAATAAACACGGAGTGGAATACGTTACCCTCTACGCATTTTCCACCGAAAACTGGAATAGGCCCGCCGACGAAGTAAACGGTTTATTTAATATCCTGGAAGAGATGGTAGAAATAGAGGCGCGCGAGTTTCATAAGCGTGGAGTAAAAATAAAACACATCGGTCAACTTGAAGGACTGCCCGAAGCGATAAAAAAGTCTGTTAAAGAGGCGGTCAAGCTGACAGAGAATAATCGCGGGATGAAGCTGGGCGTGGCGTTAAATTACGGAGGACGCGCCGAGATTCTCGACGCGATAAAGCGCATCGCCGCGGAAAAAATACCACCCCGGGACATCGATGAAAATCTATTCAATAAGTACCTGTATACGGCCGGTTTTCCCGATGTCGATCTGTTAATTCGCACCAGCGGCGAAATGCGCACCAGCAATTTCCTGATATGGCAATCGGCTTATAGCG
>CAZEUJ010000186.1:0-3298 GCA_964514525.1 uncultured Dehalococcoidaceae bacterium | reverse complement strand
CTCGGGCAGGGGATGGTGGACGTTATCCAGGCTTACCTGTTCGTCTGGTTCCGCAAAAAGGGCGTTACACTCATCAGCGGCGTTAAAGAATATGTGGAAATAACGGACAAAGGACTGACAATAATAAATAAAGATGGAAAAAAACAGACTATTCCCGCCGATACCATTATCCCCGCCCTGCCTCTGATGCCGGACATGGCGTTGTTCGAGAGCCTGAAAGGTAAAGTGCCGGAAATTTATGCCGTCGGCGATTGTAAGGAGCCGTTGCTGATCGTCGATGCGATAAGCAAGGGCATGGAGACCGCCCGTTTAATCTAATCAGGAGGATGAAAATTATGCCGAAAAAAGAAACAAAAAAGTATGATGCGAAAAAACACTTCGTGAGCAAACCCGCCTATGAGGTCGTCCCTGTGGAGGACGTTAAAGGCCGTCGTCCGGCGATGACCTTGATGAGCAATAAACTTGTACCGGGAAGTAATTTTTACATTGAGACCGGCTGGGTGTTCGGCATGCCCGACCCCAATCCCCACATCCACGAGCATACGCACGACTATGATGAAATCGTCATCCACCTGGGGACGGACCCGGTAAACCAGGAGGAGCTGGGAGGCGAAATCGAGTTCATGGTGGACGGACAGCCGCTGATTATCAATAAGACCTCGGCGGTGTACGTGTCCAGGGGCGTCAAGCACGGGCCGCTGACCTGGAAAAAATATAGCCGGCCACACCTTGAATTTACAATAATGATCGGCGCCGGGTCGTTAGCCGAAGCCGACCCCGGCGGGCATGAAAAAAGAAAGTAGAAAAAATAATGGCTAAGGTTGATAAAAAGTATTTTGTTACGGAATTAAGAGACGTCGTCGGCGATGCCCCCTGGACCCCCGTGTTCGCGGATAACGAGGGCAAGCGCCTGCTTTCCTTAGACAGCGATGTTATCAAAGGCGCTTTCTACATGGAAACGGCGTGGTTCTTCCCCGGTGATTGGCCGGAAAAAACGGGATCGGATAAGACCCGCACCATCGGAGCACACACCCATGATTACGACGAGACTATTGCCTGGGTCGGCGGCGACCCCCATGACCGGTATAACCTCAACGGGGTAGTGGAGCTCTGGATAGACGGTAAGCAGAATATCCTCGATAGGAGTTTTATAGCATTTGTTCCCGCAGGAGTCGTGCACGGGCCGATAAACATCAGAAGAATAGATAAGCCGATGTTCCACTTTACGGCTGGCATGGGCAAGAAGTATAAGAAATAGATAATATGAGACCCGACCCCTGAATAAGTGGAATTGCCGGCAATGTCCGGAATAATTCCCGAGGAGGTCCGCCATGAATCTCAAGTTAACGGCGATTTTAGTCCTTTCTATCGTCATGATATCTCTGGCTGCCCCTCTTCCCGCCCGCGCTGATGGCGGTCCTGTCGTCCCTCTTGATTTGTGGCAAAACCTGAAGGAAGGACAGCAGGTTGCCGTCGTTACCCTGCTCAGTGAAAATACCGCTAAAGTCGACCTCTTTATATCGATTCTTGATAAGACCGACCAGTCCCACGAAGTTACCTTTTTCGTTCCCATTGGCGCCGGCACCTCGGAATTCTCCGCTCTCGAAGAAAGACTGTTGTCGTTCAATATTGGAGCTACTAAAAACCTGGACAATATTCTTCGTCAAAGTGCGGATAAAAAGAAACGCGCCGTCCAGGTGCTTTTTTCCGGGGCGTTATTGACCAACGGCGCCCTGCTTGTCCCGTTCTGGGCGCCATTATTGCTTACCGGGTGCGCCGCTATCCAGCCTGAGGCGGACGTGACCCTGCAAACGGAAAGCTCTCAAATAAGCGTTTTTAGCATCGAAGATAATACCGACCTTGATGCTCTTATTCACACTACCGGGTTGCCCGCTTCCGTCGCCGATACTCTATCTAAGTTGCAAGGCCAGCAGATTGCTGTAGTAAAACTTCAGACGCACCCCCAGGGTAGCGACGGTAACGGACAAGATGTTCAACCTTCCGAGCCCGGATTGCACTTATCGTGGAAAACAACCTTCGTTTCTGTAGATTCTCGACCCACTTACTCGTATCCTTTGGGGACCGGGGCTTCCTGGTCCATACCGATTGAGCTCACCCGGGTTTATGTCGTCGCCCCGAAAGGGTTGGATTTTGATGTTAAATATCCCGCTCTGGGCTCCGAGCATTCCGGGTTTGACCTCGTTGAAGGGGCGCGGATAACCCGGTATTATCAGATACCGTCTTATGCTATTGATGAGGCCAGGGGCCGTTTCGGGCGTGTCTGGCGGGCGACCTATACTCAGAGCAATCCCACAGAAGACATCATTATCGTGGCTAAAAAACAGTCGGCCATGAGTGGATTTATGGCCGACGTTGAGGATTCGGCACTAATAGCTTCGTTCTTCTTTGCTATAATTTTCGGGTTACTGGTATGGGTCTTTGCCTGGACTTTGCTCATGCCGCGCTTTCTAGGTCAAGTCCCCGGACAGCAACCTCGGATACGCTGGCATTATTCATTGATATACCCCTGCATTAATATCGTATTCATGGTCTTCCCGGGGTCGATTTTATACATACTTTTCGTTCTCGGGGTGACCGTTCCGTCTTTGATAGTGCTGTTCGTCGTACTCGGTGGGGCCATCATCGGCTTTTTCACGCTTTTTCATGGCGGGCACCTGGGTGTTGCCAGGGGTAAGGCTATACTCTCTTTTATCTATACCAGTCTGGTTGGCAGCGCCGCTTATCTGATATTGGCGGTAATTTTCTCTATAATCGTTAATATTATTTGAAATATGCCGGGTGTTCGGCCAGCCTGTCCGATAAGAAATCCCCCGCTTTTCATAATCCGGAGGATTCTATTTCCAGGTATTGGTAGCGCATACGGGATATGCCAGTTACCATGTCAGTATGTAACTTTACGCTCAAACCAGTGTTTTCCTGTAGCCGTCTAATTTTCTGTTCGTGCGTACGTTGCCATTTGGTGTTGACCTGTTATTTACCTTCCGTTAGCAAAATGTTAGCAAAATCTACTAAGCAATCAACCCTAGGACTGGGTAATTGCTGGCCTTGTTGGTAGAGTAGGTCGCGCGGCACATGTTACCCAAAGTAAAGCCGGATACCATCCGCAAATTCAATGCCGCTGGTTCTGTTAGTGGATTTCGGTTTAACCACAACTGCCGGGGACCTATTCTCCAATAAGAGATGGCTCAGACACTGCACTTTTCAAGCAATTGTTACCCAACAATTTACTTGTATATTACTTCTAAGGCTAGCGGGTGCAATTGAAACCATCAGGGGA
>CAZEUJ010000185.1:0-3388 GCA_964514525.1 uncultured Dehalococcoidaceae bacterium | reverse complement strand
CTCCCCCCTCTTCCTCTTTATCCCTCCCCCCTCTTCCTCCTCTCCTCCTCCTCGTGCTTCTTCTCCAGCGCCTCCAGGTCCTTCTTGAGCTTTTCCTCCCCTATCGGCCGGAACTTTCTCGTTACCCAGCTCCCGAAGAAAAAGTTCAAGCGGTAGTTGCGGATGTCTTCCCAGACGTCGTAGTCCTCGTTGCCCGGCTTGCTTTTCTTCTCCAGCGGCAATTCCGTTTCTTTTTCATCCGTTACTATGCCGTGCTTCGCCCGCAGCCTTTGCAACTCCGGGTCTTCCTGCGGGTTCAGGCTGAATATCTGTTTTAAAAAAAGTCGCAATCCCATGCTCCACCTCTCTCCAGCTGGCTCTTTCACTCTTACCTTATACCCATTTTAAGCAGGCTGTCAACACTCCCACTCCATCTAAAAATCTAAAAACGGGCGTTTAAGAGAGGCGCTAGCCCCTCTTTCCATTTCACCCTCTCCTTCAAGGAGAGGGGGTAGGGGGTGAGGTCATTAATGCTAATATATGTAAACATGGCCTGTATTTTTTGACTTTTTATGACTGGCTCGATATCATTATAAGTAGTAACCCGAATCAATGCTTTATTAAGATCCCTAGGAGGTCAACAATGTTAAGAAGACTGGCCGTTAGCGCCCGACCTTTACCGTTCTCGCTTCGCCTCACCGATGCCCGCACCTACGTCATCATTGCCGCTTTCGTGGCATTGAGCGTGCTCATACCCTGGGCTTTCCATCAGTTCCACCTCGCCGGCGCCACTTATCTCCCGATGCATTTCTTCATTTTCATCGCCGCCCTGGCTGGCGGCTGGCAGGCCGGCGCCATCGTGGGGCTGCTCACGCCTTTCGCCAGCTACGCCGTTTCCGGGATGCCGGCCCTGACCATCCTGCCCCAGGTAGCCGTCGAGGTCACGGCCTATGGCCTTATCGCCGGTCTGCTCCGGCAGAAATTCAACCTTAATGTAGTATGGTCCCTCCTCGGAGGGATGGTCGCCGGCCGATTCGCCCTGCTGCTGGCCGTGGTTTTCGTCGAGCTTTTCACCGGCAACATTTACAGTCCTCTCGGCCCCTCGACGACTCCCTTTAGCGCCGTGTGGAACACGATAACCCAGTCGTGGCCCGGTATCCTCGCTCAGATAGTCCTGATTCCGGCCGCCTTCTGGGTATATGGCCGCCTTTCGCGGAAGCCGCAGGCAGGCTAGTCATGCCCGCGGACCGGTTCCGGGTGTTCCTTGCCAGCGACGACACGCTGCGGATATATCGGCGCAATAAACTGGTCTTTAGCTCTAATAAAGACCGCCTTTTGCCCCTGATGGACTATATCGCCTCGCGTGAAGTCGGGCAAAATCCTGTTGTTATTTACGATAAAATTATGGGCAACGCCGCCGCCCTGCTTGCTGTTGTGGTCGGCGCCGCCGGGGTCTTTAGCCCGCTGGGTAGCGAGCTCGCCGTCAAGACTCTAGACCGCTACGGTATCAAATACCAGATGACGAAAATCGTCCCTTTCATCATGCGTGACGACGGCCAGGGATTGTGCCCTATGGAGCAGCTGTCCATCGGCAAAGAGCCGGACGAATTTTACCACATCATGAAAAGCCGACTGGCAACAAATATTACCTGACTAGGGAAGAGTTTTAAGAGAGGGGTGAAACCCAATCTTTTAAGTCTACGGGGCGTCTAAGAGGGGTCACGACCTCTCTTTCTTTCCACCCCCTTCCCTTTCCAAGGGAAGGGGGCAGGGGGATAGGTTAAAAGAGAGGAAAAATCTATGGAAAAGATAAAGCTGGGCAGGACCGGTATGTTAGTCACTCGGCTGGGCTTCGGTGGCATCCCCATCCAGCGGCTGACCGAAGACGAAGCTGTGAAAGTCGTTAGCCGCTGCCTCGACCTCGGCATTAACTATTTTGATACCGCCAACGGCTATACTACCAGCGAGGAGCGCATCGGCAAAGCTGTCAAGGGACGTCGTCATGATGTCTTTATCGCCACCAAGACCTTCCCCGGCACGCCGGAAATCATTGAGACCAACCTCAACTTGAGTCTGAAGCGCCTTGATACCGACTATATCGACCTTTATCAGTTCCACGGCATTAACGATATGCTTACTATTGATAAAATCCTCGACCCCTCTAACGGCCTGATGAAAGTCTTTGAAAAAGCGAAAAAAGCCGGCAAAATCCGGCACATCGGCGTCACCTCGCACCAGATGGATGTCGCCAAAGCCCTGGTGAAGACCGGCCGCTTTGAGACCCTTATGTTCCCCTTTAACTTTATTACCTCAGAGCCCGCCGACGAGCTCCTGCCCCTTTGCCGCGCCAATGATACCGGCTTTATCGTGATGAAGCCGCTGGCCGGCGGTATGCTTTCGGACCCCGTTATCGCTTTTAAATACCTGATGCAGTTCAAGGATGTCGTCGTCATCCCCGGCATTGAAAAAGTCCATGAAATCGAGGAGATCGCCCATATCTATGAGGGCTCGCCCCGCATGACCGCCGCCGACCGCAAGAAGATGGAGCGGATGCGCGACGAGCTTGGCACGCGTTTCTGCCGCCGCTGTGATTACTGCCAGCCGTGCTCGCAGGGGATTCCCATCTCTATGGTGATGACCTTCCCCACGTTTGTGAAGCGTCTGCCGCCGGACTGGTATCTGAGGGGCTTTATCACGGACGGCATGGCGAAAGCCGCCAACTGCACTGAGTGCGGTGAATGCGAGGCGCGCTGTCCTTTCGGCCTGCCCATCCGCGAGATGCTTAAGGAAAACTACGACCTCTACGAGCAGGTGAAGTCCGGCTCTCAGCGTTAGTAAAGGACAAACCTTTTGCTGTCATTCTGATCCTTCCGCAGAAGGAGAAGAATCTCGGGGTGTGGTGGTGTCATTCCAGCGTAGGCTGGAATCCATTCCTTTTCCCTCCGTCTCTTTTGTTGTATAATCTTAAGAAATTTACTAGTTAAGGAGGCAGCCGCATGCCAGCCAGTGAAAGAGCTATATTGGAGAAATATTTCCGTAAGAGCGTTATGACCAACAAAACTCCCCACCCCGAAGTTACCGCCCCGCGTCTGGGCCTGCATAGCGATAAGGACTACGGCAAGAGGGACTTCTCGATGAGCTGGTGGGCGATTACCGAGCCTTTCGTGATGGTGACCGATTGCCATGCCCACGATTTCGACCAGTTCCTGGTTTTCGTTGGCGGCGACCTCACCAATATGCCAGATTTGGGTGGCGTTGTGGAGTTGACTTTAAGCCGGGACGGCAAGAAGCTGGAGAAGTTCGTTATTACGGAGGCCTGCACCGTCTTCGTGCCGGCGGGTCTTTACCACTGCCCGCTTAACTTTAAGAAGATTAACGACCCCAAAAAGCCCATCCTCTTCCACGACCT
>CAZEUJ010000184.1:0-3454 GCA_964514525.1 uncultured Dehalococcoidaceae bacterium | reverse complement strand
TTATCTCCAACGGCATCAATCCTAAGTACGGCGATATCGATACCTACTGGATGGCTGCCTCCGCCATTGACGAAGCCCTGCGGCAGGTCGTCGCCGTCGGCGGCAGCCTGGATGAAATAGCTTTACTGGATAATTTCTGCTGGGGCAACCCGGAAAAGCCGGATAGGCTCGGCTCGCTGGTGCGGGCGGCGCAGGCCTGCTACGATATCGCCAGGGTCTACGACGCGCCCTTTATCTCCGGCAAGGACAGCCTCTATAACGAGTACGATACTGAGAAAGGCAGTATCTGTATCCCGCCTACCCTCCTTATCTCCGCCATGGCGTTAATGGATGACGTTAGCAAGGTTGTCTCCATGGATGCCAAGCAGGCCGGCGACCTTATTTATATCGTCGGTGCCACTTATAACGAGCTGGGCGGCTCTCATTATTTTGCCAATCATGGCTATGTCGGCAACAACGTTCCTAAAGTCTATCCGGAAAAGGGTAAAAAGCTCATGGTTGCCCTTTCTTCGGCGACGCGAAAAGGTCTGGTTGCTGCCTGCCACGACCTTAGCGAGGGGGGAATAGGAGTCGCCGCGGCGGAGATGGCTTTTGCGGGTGGTCTGGGCATGACCGTTCGTCTGAAAAATGTCCCGCTGGGAGAATCCATCGACCGTGACGACTTTATCCTCTTTTCCGAGTCCAATTCCCGCTTTCTCGTTGAAGTCTCCCCGGAAAACAAAAAAGACTTTGAAAAAGCCCTTTCTGGTGTTGCTTTCGCCGAAATCGGGCGTGTTATGAAAGTTAAAAAGCTTGAAGTTCACGGTCTTAAGGGCGGCATCGTCCTTTCCGCTGATATCTCCGACCTTAAAGAGGCCTGGCAGAAGCCGCTGAGGTGGTAGGATAAAAATGTCAAAGGTAAAAGTCCTTATACTCCGCGCCCCCGGCACTAACCGTGACATTGATACTCAGATCGCCTTCGAGACGGTTGGCGCTGAGGTGGCTTCCGCTCTGGTCACCGAGCTTTTTCGTAAGGAAAAGAGGCTATCGGATTATCATATTGCTGTTATCCCCGGCGGCTTCACCTACGGCGATGATATCTCCGCCGGCCGCATCATGGCTAACGAAATCCGGCTCCGTCTTGGCGGCGACGTTAAGAAATTCGTTGATGATGGTCGGCTTGTCCTGGGTATCTGTAACGGCTTCCAGGTTCTGGTGAAAACGGGCATTTTGCCCGGCATCCGCGGTCAAAGCGCCCAGCCGGTTACTTTAGCCAATAACGATTCCGGTAAGTTCGAGTGCCGCTGGGTTTATCTCAAGGTGAATGAAAAAAGCCCCTGCGTCTTTACGAAGGGGATGAAGGGCATGTATATCCCCGTCGCCCATGGCGAGGGTAAGCTCGTGACCGAACCGGGCATGCTGGAAAAGCTGAATATCGTCGTGCAATATGTTGACGTCAGGGGTAATGTTCGGGCGGGCTATCCGTATAATCCCAACGGCTCGGAAAAGGACATCGCCGGTATCTGCGACGCTTCCGGTCGTATCTTTGGCCTGATGCCCCACCCCGAAGATTTCATCCGCTGGACACAGCACCCCCGCTGGACGCGTGAGAAAGAGCGCCAGGACCTCTACGGATTGCACATATTTACCAACGCTGTAGCCTGGGCAAAAGGTATATAAATATCAGCGTCGGTGTATTTTCAGGGTTTTAATGGGAATCGGTTCGTGGAAAGAAAAGGTTAAGCGACTTAAGACCGATGTCTACGCTCTTTATTTAGCGTTCAAAGACCGCAGGACTCCCTGGTACACCAAAGCTTTTATTATCCTGATCGTGGCTTATGCTCTGAGCCCCGTGGATTTGATTCCTGATTTCATACCGGTTATCGGGTATCTCGATGACCTGATACTCGTGCCGGCGGGGATCTACCTGGCGATAAAAATGGTACCCGGAGAAGTTTTAGCGGAATGCCGCCGGAGAGCTATATCGGAAAAGCTCGATACCAGGTCGAAATGGATTGCGGCAGCCGTTATCATTTTCATCTGGCTGCTGGTGCTCTTCCTGGTTATCAAAGCTATCTGGCTTGACTAGAACTTGGCTGACGACCTGTCCTACTCGATTCCCTGCTCTCTCAGATAATCGACGGCGTCCTGGATGGTCACGATTTTCTCGGCGGCTTCGTCCGGTATCTCGACTTTCCGGTCCGGCGTGCTGAAGGCCTCTTCCAGGGACATTATCAGTTCCACGAGGTCCAGCGAGTCGGCGCCTAAATCTTCTACAAAGCTGGCCGTGGGCACGACGTCTTTCGCTTCGACCCCGAGCTGCTCCACGACCATCGCTTTTATTTTATCGAAAGTTGCCACTTTTTCCCCCTTCTCAGAGCTTTTCTAGCGGCTGGCCAGCGCGCTTACCGCCCCCAGGACCCCGTTCACAAACTTGGATGATTTGTCACTGCCAAAGGTCTTCGCCAGTTCCACCGCTTCGTTTACAGCTACTTTTACCGGTACTTTATTATCGAATAAAATCTCGAAGATTGCAAGTCTGAGGATGTTGCGGTCGACTATCGCTATCTGGTCCACCGGCCAGGCCGGGGCGAACTTATGGATATTCCGGTCGATTTCTTCCCTGTGTTTGATAGTGCCGTTTACCAGTTCCCGTGCGAATTCGCTGTTTTCTTGAGATAGCCCCGCTTCGGTCAGGAGGCGTTCGGTCACCGTCTCGGGTTTTCGCGCCACGGAGTCTATCTCATATAACGCCTGCAAAGCAATCGTCCTGGCTTTATGTCTTCTTCCGCTCATCTCTTTTTTCCTCGAACTCTAATTATAAATAACCTTTCACGGCGCGGTCAAGATAAGCCTAATGTCATTCCAGCGAAAGCTGGAATCCAATCACCTCACCCCCTTTTTCCCCCTCGGTGTATTGGATGCAATTGTTCTCCAAGAGGAATAATGGTTAGAATCTCGATACCTTGCTCATCGTAAAGTACCCTTTCAATTAGAAGCCTCATCAGCTCTTGCTTACCAGCGAAGTCAAGGTTGTCTAATCCTATGCTTATTTTCTCAGTCAGGCTTCTAATCCGGACCTCCTGGCTTTGTGTCAGTTGTCTTTGGGCAAGTTGCCTCTCCAGTTCGGCCTTCCGCTTCTCCAATTCACCTTGTTCTTTCTGGATTAGTTCCATATCCTCACGCATCATAAAGTCGGCATATAGACCTTTACGGTAACCTTCCACTAACCGCCTCTGCTCATCTGGTATTGCCTTTAGCCTCGCCTGACAAAATTTCAATTCGCGTTCCAGGATTTCCTTTGTTTGTGAATTATCAGCATGACGCCGATGAAGCTCCTGGATAAGAAAATCAGGGTCCTTAATAAGCTGGCAAATTGTATCCCAGACCACCGGTTCTATTGCCTCAGCCTTAATCTCAGGACATGAGCAAGGCCGGGCCCGCCATCTATCTCCGCCTTTGGGAGTCGGTATAT
>CAZEUJ010000183.1:0-3529 GCA_964514525.1 uncultured Dehalococcoidaceae bacterium | reverse complement strand
ACCATAACCCGGACAGCTGGGAAGGCTGGCACTGGGGAGCCATGCATAACTGGGGTTTTTCCTGGAGGCTGGGAATAAACGGTCAGTATGATCTCCTGGATGACGCTCTGAAGAATACCGAAATGATAGTCTACTGGTCGAGCGACCCTTCCACCACCAGCGGCATCTACGCCGGACAGGAATCGGCCATTCGGCGTCGCTGGCTGAGAGACCTCGGCATCAAGATGGTCTTTGTCGACCCCTTCTACAACTTCACCGCGATCAATTATTCGGATAAATGGTTCGCCCCCAGGCCCGGCACCGATACCGCTTTCGCCGCGGCTATCGCGTATGTCTGGCTAACTGAAAATCTCTACGATAAAGAATATGTCAAGACACGCACCTATGGTTTTGATAAATGGTGCGATTATCTTCTGGGCAAGGATGACGGCGTTGCCAAGACCCCGGAATGGGCCCAGAAAGAATCCCTGATACCGGCCCGCGAGATCAGGGCGCTAGCCAGGGAGTGGGGTAAAAAGAAGACCATGCTGGCTGCCGGAGGGCTCGGAGGCTGGGGAGGCGCCTGCCGCACCGCCTATGGAACCGAATGGGCCAGGATGATGGTGCTACTTGCCGCCATGCAGGGGCTGGGCAAACCGGGCAGCAATATCTGGTCGACCACCGGCGGCGCCCCGTATAATGGCGATTTCCTTTTCCCGGGATACGCTGAAGGCGGCATCTCCGGCGACCCGGCCAACTCCGCTTCCGCTTACCAGTGGGTCCCCCGCGGCATAACCGCCCACCCGACGAGTTCATCGCTGAACAACCCCGGCGGGCAGCATATACCCAGGATCCTGGTACCGGAATGCATCATGGACCCGCCCCAGTACTGGCGTGGCAAGGGCTTCTGCGGCAATTCCACCGAGACCCAGTTCATGCAATACAAATATCCTGAAGATGGGTACTCCCCATTAAAGATGTTCTGGCGTTATGGCGGGGCCTATATCGGCACCATGAACAATACCAACCGCTGGGTCAAGATGTACCAGAGCCCCAATCTGGAGTTTGTCGTTAACCAGTCCGTCTACCTGGAAGGTGAAGCCAAATTCGCCGACCTAATACTGCCTGCCTGCTCTAACTTCGAAAGGTGGGACATCAGCGAGGCGGCTAACTGCTCCGGCTACATCCCCCATTCGTCCTACGGGTGTAACCGCCGCATGATTATCTTCCAGAAGAAGTGCATCGAGCCGCTCGGAGAGTCCAAATCGGACTACGAGATATTCGCCATGGTTGCCAAGAGGCTCGGGTTCTACGAGAAATTCTCCGAAGGCGGCCTGAATGAGCTGGATTGGGTCAAGAGAATGTTTAACGCTAGCGACCTGCCGAAATTCATCACTTGGGATCAGTTCGAGAAGAAGGGATATTTTATCGTCCCGCTCCCGAAGAACTACAAGCCGGCCCCGGCCCTGAGATGGTTCGCTGAAAACAGGAAAAAGGATGACATCGACTGGGGGCCCGTCGGCGGCGCTACCCAGGGACTTCCTGACGCCGTAGGTCACGTCGATACGCAGTCCGGCCTGATTGAGTTTGAATCGCAGAGCCTCAAGCGCTTCGACCCCAACGACAAGGAGAGGCCGCCTGTTACCAAGTACATACCCTCCTGGGAAGGTCATCACACCAGGGCGCTGTATAAAAAATATCCGCTACAACTCATTTCGCCCCATCCGGCTTATAGCTTCCATACCATGTACGACGCCAAGGGAAGCTGGATTAACGAGATACCGGAACACAGGGTCAAGATGGCCGACGGGCACTATTACTGGGTGATCCGCATCAACCAGGACGACGCGGAGAAGAGGGGCATTAAAGAAGGCGACATAGTAAAAGCATACAACGATAGAGGCGCTGTGTTGTTGGCCGCCCAGGTCACGGGACGTGTACCGGTTGGAGTCGTTCATTCCTACGAATCCTGCTCCATTTACGAGCCTATCGGCAAGCCCGGTGAATCTCCTGACCGGGGAGGGTGTATTAACCTGCTGACAAATCACCGCTTCATCTCCAAGAACGCCTGCGGGATGGCTTCAAACTCATGCCTGGTTGAAGTAGAAAAATGGAAGTAGAATAACGGAGGGTAAAAACGTGACTAAGTGGGGTTTAGTAATCGATATATCAAAATGTAATGCCTGCTACTGCTGTTTCACCGCGTGTAAAGATGAATACTGGGATAACGATTATCCTCCCTATACCGCTGCGCAGCCCAGACACGGGCAGTTGTGGATGAACCTCCCCAAGAGTGAACGCGGCAAACACCCCTATATTAAGGTTGCCTATATGCCTTTACCGTGTATGCAATGCCAGGATGCGCCGTGCATTAAGGCAGCCAAGAACGGGGCTGTCTACAAGAGGCCTGACGGTATAGTGGTAATCGACCCGCAGAAGGCCGTGGGACAGGCGCAGGTGGTGAAGTCCTGCCCCTACGGGGTAATCTACTGGAATGAAGATAAGAAACTGCCCCAGAAGTGCACCTTCTGTGTCCACAGGCTGGTAGAGGGTCAAATTCCCAGGTGCGTGCAGGCCTGCCCGACCGGCTGTATGACCTTCGGCGACTTGGACGACCCGAAGAGCGAAGTGTCCAAACTGCTAAAATCGGCTAAAGCCGAGGCTTTCCACTCCGAGTGGAATACCCGCCCCAGCGTCTACTATATAGACCTTTACAAGATATCCAGACGCTTCATCGCCGGCACGGTGGTTTTCGGAGATACCGATGAGTGCGCCGAAGGTGTGACAGCGACCCTGACAGCCAACGGAAAATCCATAAAAGCAAAGACCAACAACTATGGCAACTTTGAATTTGACGGTCTAAGTGCCGGTAAATACAAGTTAGAGCTAGAATATGCTGGCTATGTTTCAAAAATAAAAAATATCGACCTAAAAACAGATAATTATCTGGGTGATATAATCCTGGCAAAGGCATAGTATGGGAAATAATATCGCAATAAAGGGGAGGACATAACGTGATTGATATATTTGACCTGACAGGTAAAGTGGCTGTCGTGGTGGGTGGTGCTGGCGGTATAGGTCATGCTCAGGCTCTAGGTCTGGCTGATGCCGGTGCGGATGTCGTTGTCGCCAGTCGCAACCTTGAGCACCTGAAGAAAGTAGCGGAAGAGGTTAAGGCGAAAGGGAGGCGGTCTATACCCATTACGGTTAATGTCACCGATGAGAAATCGGTGACAGGAATGGTGGAAAAAGTTTTGAAAACGTTCCCGCACATTGATATTCTGGTAAATGCCGCCGGCATCGCTATCCGCAAGCCGGCCGATATCTTTCCTATTGATGAATGGCAGCAGGTCATGGATATCAATACACGAGGCACTTTCCTGTGCTGTCAGGCAGTCGGCCGGGTAATGATAAAGCAAAAATACGGAAAGATCATCAACCTCTCTTCGGTGAGGGGCCGATACGGTCTCCCGGCAGGATATGCCGCCTACTGTTCCAGTAAAGGGGCGGTGGATACCCTGACACGTACCCTCGCCTGTGAGTGGGCGAA
>CAZEUJ010000182.1:0-3554 GCA_964514525.1 uncultured Dehalococcoidaceae bacterium | reverse complement strand
GACTAAATAATAGAGAGGAGGAAAGACAAATGGGTGTTCAGGAAAAGTCGGCCCAATACTCAGACCAGGTGAAAATGAAATGGTGGTACTGGCCTGTGCTGATTTTGGGCTCAGTAATGGTTGTTGGTGGTATTGTCTGGGTAGTTGTTTGATAGAAAGTTCAGACCATTGAACGAGGGGAATGTCAGCAAAAAAAGGAGGTCAGTATGCTCGGTGTGCTCTTGATAGTTGGTATTATCATTTTAATTTTGTGGGTGCTGGGTTTCGCTATAGGCTTTATAGCAGGCCCGCTCCTCTGGATTTTACTTGTTATTGGAATCATCTTCCTGATTACCTGGCTGGTGCCGCGAGTAAGAAATAGGCGTTAGCCCTGTATCTGAATACAACAAGAAAGTAAAAACATTGGCTTTGAAGGCAAAACCAATAACAGAAGAAAGGAGGGTAGGGAGTATGCCAACGAAAGATGGTACTGGACCGGCTGGAAGTGGACCGTGTGATGGACGTGGTCAGGGAGCAGGAAAAGGTCAGACGGGCACGCGAAAAGGTAAAGGAGCCAAGAGTGGAGGCAAAAAAGGCGGATGCAAGTAGAAGGTGAAATGCCCCGGCCTTTCATCTTCAAAAAGTTCGGTGGCTAAATTCACTGGCAGTCATGTCAGCTAGCCGCCAAAATAGGATTCAAAAGGAGAAATACTATGAGCAGCAAATCGGCAAGGTTCGTACCAAGCATAAGGTTATCACAGTACGATGTCGTCAATAAGAAGGGCGACGACCTGGGTCAGGTGCAGACCTTTGTGGTAGATATGAAAGAGGGTCTGATTGCATTCGCGCTGGTCGCATTCGGGGGCTTTCTTGGCATCACCGACAAGTGGTTTGCCTTGCCCTGGGGCACTTTAAATTGGCACCCGGAGACAAAGAAGTTCATTCTGGATATGCCGGAAGAAATTCTCAAGAATGCTCCGGGTATGCACAAGGATAAGTGGCTGGAAGATATTGACAAGTGGCAGAAAGAGGAAGACCTGGCGGTGATTGACCGCTATTACAATCAATATGGGTACGAGTCATACCAGGGAATAGTCCGACTGGTATCAATAAAAAGAGGGCGGCGCAAGGCGGAAGCCAAATTTGAAATAAACAAGGACGTGGCGGGGGAATTCAGGTTTAAGCTGGTTGCTCTGAACGGACAGACCATCGCGGTATCCGAGGGTTATACAGCCAAAGATGGTGCGATGAAAGGTATTGAATCCGTCAAGAATAACGCGGCTGCGGCTGTAATAGAAGACAAGACAGTTTAGCCTCGGCAAGTCAAGCAGCTTGGAACAAGAACTGAAATATCCTGGTGAGCCGGTGATGCGGACCGGCTCACCAATCATGCTTCATACCAGAAAGGTGATGAACAATGGGTATCGAATGGTTCCGTGACTTGAGCATAACCATCCTGGGTTTTATGACCACGGCTGTGTTCATCTTTGCCGCCATACTAGGCTACCGTCTGTATCGCAAGGCAGATTCCGCACTTAAGTTAGCAAAGTCAACGTCGAAAATTGCCTATGATACAGTTACCCTGGTGCAACAGGGTATCAAGCCACTGCTTCCGATACTGGCACTGGTTCAAGTTATTCGCGGGGGATTCAAAGGAATCAGCAAAATGTTAAAAAAGGAAAGTAATTAAGGAGGCAACAGTAATAAATAAGGATAATGCCATCGGTTTTGGTATCGGCTTACTGACCGGAGCAATCATTGGCGGAGTTGTCGCATTGCTCTATGCACCGAAGACGGGTAAAGAGACCAGACAGATAATTAAGGACAAAGCGACGGAAGTGATGGACGCGGTCAAGGAAAGGACCATGGGAGCAGTCCATGCAATAAAGGGCTAGCAACCATATTAGTGACAATCGGCTAACTAGAAAAACGCGGTTACTCATACGTTGTGAAGGAAATGGTAGACGACTTGCTGTACAGCGCATTGGGTGAGGAATCACAACTATCGCCGTTGCCAGGGACTATCCTGTCTCACCGTACAGGTGACGGTGGTGGAGGCTAGATATGAACGCAGTTGGCGTGGCAATAAGAAAACACTGGCGGCTTATAATTTTCATACTGCTGCTGGTCTTCGTTTTCTGTTTGCTATGGGCGCTGCGAAGCGTCCTCATGCCTTTTATCGTTGGCTTCATTCTCGCCTACATACTCTTGCCGATTATCCGGTGGGTTGAGAAACGCCTCCCCGGCGCAGGCAAGAGGCCGAAGCTAAAACAGTTAAAACGAATTTCTATTATACTGGTGATTTATATTATCGTCCTGGCTGTCATTGGCCTCGTAATTTTCTATATCATTACCGTCATAGGGAAGTCTTTGTTGACTATGGCACAAGATGCTCCCCAGCTTATTCCCAATGGCCTGGACGCGATAACGAATTGGCTTAAATCTTTCAAGATACTGTCTACGCCATCAATCCAGCACCAGATTGACGTGTATTCCACGCAAGCCGGTGTGGCGCTGGGTAATGCCATCAATGACTTCCTGACGCGCGGTGTGGGCGTTCTCCGGAGTTCTTCGGGTATGATCCTGGGGTTTGTTTCAATGCCAGTTTTCCTCTTCTTCATTCTGAAAGACTGGGATAAATTGCGTAACAGCTTTCAAGCGGAGACGCCGCCATGGGCTCTGAACCACACGAAGAACATTTTTTCTATTATCCAGAATGTAACGGTGCGCTATATCCGCGGCCAGTTGCTCCTGGCGCTGGTCGTTGGGCTCTGCGCCTTTATCCTGTTGACGATTTTGAGAATTGATTTTGCCCTGCCGCTGGCCGCCTTTGCAGCGGTCACGGAACTGGTGCCCTTGATAGGCCCCTGGCTGGGTGGTATCGCGGGTGTCCTGGTGACGCTGGCGGTGGCCCCGGAAAAAGTCATCTGGGTGATCCTCGGTTATGTGCTGATTCAATTGCTTGAGAACAACCTGCTGGTGCCCAGAATCCAGGGCAGGCAGATGAATCTTAATCCAGCGTTTATAATAGTGATCAGTATTCTCGGGGCGTACTTTGCCGGAATCCTGGGATTTGTTATCGCCCTGCCGCTTACCATGACCGTCGTTGAGATATTTAAGTACTTGCGGAATAGCACCCGGGACGGAAAGATTAGCTAACTTTATCCATCCACCAGGCCGCCGATGAATATTTCCGCGTGACTTCACAGACTGACATGATTGACAGGATGAAAATGAGTTGGGGTGATGGTAAATCAAATAAAACGCTTGAAATCCAGGTTACAGGGGGCAAAAGACCGTCTGCTAAAAATCCCTGCCGTACAGTTGATATCCCGCACCGCAGAGGGGTCAGGCAATCACGATGCCACGCACATGGCCGCCGGGGTAGCCTATTACGCAATTTTATCCATATTCCCGCTACTACTGGGGTTAATTGCCATATTCGGCTTTTTCTTAAGTTCGGTAGACCTGCAAAGCCAACTGCTGAACTTTGTCGGCAATAATATTCCCGGTGCCACCAACATCCTCAAGCAAAATATTACCGGTATTATCGAGTTGCGGGGCGCCATGAGTGT
>CAZEUJ010000181.1:0-3566 GCA_964514525.1 uncultured Dehalococcoidaceae bacterium | reverse complement strand
GGGAGCGGATGAGTCCCGGTGGGCTTCGCGGACTTCAAATCCGTTGGGGTCCTTCTTTGAAGGATTCGGTGGGTTCGACTCCCATGCGCTCCCGCCAGCTATTCTAGAGCCTGAAAAAACGCCGTTAAAAGGTGTAGTTATCCGAGGCCTTATCATACATGGCTTCCAGAGCGCGGGAAACATTCAGCTGGGCTTCCAGCAAGAACTGTAAATCCAGGCTACGGCCATTATTACAGTGCTGCCTCAGCTCTTCTCTCAGCATACCCTCAGCCTGTGTCAGCAACTCGATAATCTGGTGGCCATCTTTAGGATCTAGATCCAGGGTTTTTCCGGTTTCTTCTGCCATATCAACCTCATTATCTTAATATATATACGTTGCGACGTCAAACAGGCGTCATTGCTATCATAATACAACAATGTTAGAAAATAGAGGCAGCCAGGTTTAAAGTTGGTTGGAGATTATTATAGCCTACCGTACCAAAAGATACTTAAGCCGACTATACCACAGTACTATAGAGCTATATCATACCCGTCAACATCGGTCATAAAATGATTACAGACAAAAATATACTTCCTTCCGGGTCAAATGACTTAAATATTAAGCTGGCGAAAATGGCAAAAATAGAAACCAAGACAGAACCTCAAAAAGACGAATTTTCCAAGATTTTTGACGAATACCGCGCCAAAATCGAGGCGATATCCCGTAAGACGGTAAAGACTCCGCCGGAGACTGGCACAGCACCTGACGCCGTCGCAGAAGACACCAGGGATGCGGCGGTAACCGTCTCCCGGGTGCAACCGAAACCGGCAGAAAGTCCGATATCTCCAATCGACCTGGCCGCCGAAGAAATTATTCAAGCGGCGAAACGCCGGGCGCAGCTAATAGTCGACGAGGCCGAGGAAAAAAGCAGAAAAGAAGCCACCAAGAGGACTCAGTCCCAGGTAGAGAAAATCATCAACAAGGCCAGAAAAGACGCCGAAGACATGCTGGCGCAGGCCAAGCAAGTCACCGAAAAAGAAAGCAACGATATCGGGGTAGCAGCCAAACAAGAAGCCGAAAAGCTTATTAAAGAAATTACCGAGAAATGCCGGCGGGACACACAGATACAATCATCGCGGGCGATTCACGAGGCGCAGGAAAAAGCCAATAAAATGACGACCGATATCGTCACCAGTTGCCAAGAAATCAGCCAAATGATCAATGAAATCGTCAGCAGGACAAGGCAGACGATAGATGAGTTCGAAGCTAAACTACAAGCAGACGTCATCGAGCTAGCCAGAATGATCGCGGAGACGCAGCAGAAACTTCAGCAATTCAACGTAGTTGTGATGAAGGAAGAGGAAGAAGTCAGGCCGGCACCCGTCGCTAAAAGCACGGAACCGATAAAAAACCCAACACTATCGGTACGAGTGCTCGGAGCAAAATCCAACGGTCAACACGGCACCCGACCGCTTTTCAGCGGGCAGATAGAGATGAAGTCTATATCATCCTCTTTCGATTACCAGTACCTGAAAAGCCTGAAAAAATACCTGACCCACATACCCAATATCAAGTACCTTCAGGAATATGCCTCGGAAAAAGAAGTATCGATATTATTCGAACTTAAAGAACCGCTGCCGCTACTCGATATACTGCGAAACATCCCCCAGGTGGATGAAGTAACTACCGAAGCCGACGATATCAATATCATTTTTAAGAACTCATAATAAAAAGTCTAATAAAGCACCCGGTCATCGCCGACGCGGCGGGTCACCTTCGCCCGGTCGAGGTACTCTAACAGTGCCTGGGCGTATTTGCGGCTCGTCCCGAACATATCCCTCACTTCACCTAAACTTATCCTGCCTTTATCCTTAATCCGGGCGGTTATCCTCTCCACCATTTCGCTATAGATAGGAGCCGCAAACACCACATTGTCGCTGACCTTCACCACCTGTCCCTGCTGGATAAGCATGTTAAGCAAATCGGGCTCCGGTATAAGCTCGCTGGGCGGGGCATAGGGATTGGCTGCCAAAGATTTTATGAAGGAGTCTATTTTTATCTGCTGTGCCGGCGTTAATTGAACGTTGTGCGAGGGTAGACGCAGCCGCCCGCTTTCCTCAACGAGGATGCCCTTTTTAATGAAATGGTCCAGGGCCATCGCGATAAAGTTACCCAGCTTCAGGCGAGTACTCAGTTCCACTCTGGGCATGCCGGAACGGGCCGGGAACTTTTTATGATAGTCAGCCAGGGCCGCTACCGCTCTTTCAGAAAGACTCTGCCAGCCAGTCGCCGTTAACAATGCGCGGTGTTCGCCCTCACCTAAAGGGATAATCCTTCCCGACGTGACTAATGATTCAATGACAGAGTTAATTCTTTCCACTGGTAAATGTGATCGGGCTACCAGAGAGGGAAACTCCAGCAACTGGTTCGTTTCCAATAATGCCATGATAACATCTGCGTCGGAGCCACCCTCCCTCGCCCTGAGGTTCGCGATAATCTCGGGGCGGGAACGCCGTAACCGCTTCGCCAGGGCATCGATAACACTGCCCCCGCCCAGAGTCTCGACGGGCGAGCGGATGATATAGCGGTCGCCATCAATAACCGCCAGAGGCTTTTCCAGCGAAAGCTGCGCCCAGGTAGAATCGCCCGGGCGAAGCTCATCCCCCTCCAGCAGGCGGACTTTAGCCATAGCCTCCGCCGCCAGGGAATGAAAACTGACCTCAGCGCCATGGCGCAAGGGCTTCTTTAAATAAGAAATCAGTTTCAGCTTTACCGTCAATAAATCGGTAGGCTGCAACCAGCCGGGCCTTGTCACCACGTCGCCGCGCTTTAGCTGGGTCGTGGTAATTCCCACCAGGTTAGCCGCCACCCGGCTGCCGGGAGCAGCGGTATCTATTTTCGACTTATGGGTCTGTAAACCGCGGAGTCGGGATTTCAGTCCTGACGGGGCAATCTCCACCTCCTGCCCTACCGAAAGCGTACCGTCAATCAGCGTGCCGGTCACCACCGTGCCCGAGCCAGCCATGGTAAAAATCCGGTCGATAGGAAGGCGCGGGTGACCCAGGTCCGGCCGCGGCCCGGTGGTATCCAGGAGCTTATCGATGGTCGCTACCAACTCAGGAAGTCCCTCGCCGGTCAGCGCCGAGACCGCGACGATGGGAGCCCCGGCGATGGCCGTAGCAGCGATAAGCTCCTCTATTTCCATTTTAACCAGGCTCAGGAGTTCCTCGTCCACCAGGTCTTTTTTAGTGATGACTACGATACCCCGCCGCACCCCGATTAAATCCAGAATAGCCAGGTGCTCCCGGGTCTGCGGCATCACACCCTCGTTAGCGGCAACGATAAGCAAAGCCACGTCGATACCGCCGACGCCAGCCAGCATATGACGAACAAAACGCTCGTGACCGGGCACATCGACAATACTGACCTCACGGCCGGAAGGCAACTTAAGCCAGGCAAAACCGAGCTCAATGGTCATGCCCCGCTCCTTCTCCTCCTGCAGGCGGTCGGGGTCGATGCCGGTCAGCGCCTGTACCAGCAGTGATTTGCCGTGGTCGATATGTCCGGCGGTACCCAATACATACAT
>CAZEUJ010000180.1:0-3584 GCA_964514525.1 uncultured Dehalococcoidaceae bacterium | reverse complement strand
CAGCCGTAACACACGCCTACCCCGCAGCCCATCATTATCTCCAGCGAAAGCTGGACGTCCTTGCCCTTCAATTCCGGCATTTTCGCCATGCTCTGGTACATCGCGACCGGACCGCAGGCGAATACCTGGTCGATTCCTTTTAAATAATGCGGAATGAGCTGTGTTGCCAGCCCCTTGAACCCCTCCGAGCCGTCGTCGGTGGCGCAGACCACGTTGACGCCGGCGGGCGGCAGCCCCTTCTCGTAAAAACTCTGCGGTAAAGATACCGGCAGGAGGCAGTCGCGCGTCCGCGCCCCGTTGATGAGTGTCACCTTTTTCCCCGCCCCGGCGGCAGTCTCCGCCAGGAAATACAGCGGGGCGATGCCCATCCCCCCGGCTACGAGGAGGAGATTTTTAGCACGGGGATTAACGGTATATCCGTTACCCAGTGGCCCGAAGATATTCAGCGTATCGCCTTTTTTCATCTTAGAAAGCCGGGTTGTCCCCTTGCCGACGACGTTGAAAAGGAGCGCCAGCTGCCCGCTGTCGACCCTGTGGACGCTTAAAGGACGCGGCAGCACGGTATCGCCGCCGCAGCTTACCATGACGAACTGCCCCGGTTTAGCCGTAGTAGCTATCCCGGGGGCTTCGAGCCACATCAGGTAAACGTCGGGCAATGCCTCGACGTTGGCAACGACCGCGGCTTTTAGTTGTTTCATATCGACTCCTTGTCGCGGTAGTCGGGGAGGGGCTGGACGCTGTAGTCCCGCCGCTTGTGGGAGATTATCGCCGCGGCGGCGCGGATGGTGTCCAGCGACGTAAAACAGGGGATGCGTTTTTCGGCGGCGGCGCGGCGGATGTAAAAGCCGTCCCGAAAAGGCGCTTGCCCTCCCGTGGTGGTATTGACCACCCCTGCTATCGTGCCGTCATTTATCATGTCGATGATGTTGGGGTGTCCCTCGCTGATTTTTTTACTGGTCATCTTTACCGGCAGTCCCGCCCCTTCTATCATCGCGGCAGTGCCTTCGGTAGCGTAGAGTTTATTACCACTCCCGGCAAGCTGCCTGATGATGGGCAGGGCTTCCGGCTTGTCTCTATCGGCGATGCTGAAGAGGATGCCCCCCTCGGGCGGCAGGGCGAGTCCGGCCGCGAGTATCGCTTTGGCTAAAGCTGCCTCGAAAGTATAGTCTATGCCCATGACCTCCCCGGTGGATTTCATTTCCGGCCCGAGGTGCGTGTCCACTCCCGTCAGCTTGGACATGGAGAACACCGGCGCTTTAATCGCCACGAGCTTTTTAACCGGCCACAGCCCGCCGCGGTACCCCTGCTGCTTTAGACTCTGCCCCAGCATGACCCGCGTGGCGACCTTTACCATGGGGACGCCGGTGACTTTGGAGATGAAGGGCACCGTCCGGCTTGCCCTGGGATTGACCTCGATGACATATATGTGCGACTCTTTGCCGTCCGTGCCGGGCATGATGACGAACTGGATGTTCATCAGGCCTTTTATCTTTAAGGCAACGCCGATGCGTACCGCGTAGTCGACCATAGTATTTTTTTCTTTCTGTGTCAGGTTGACCCCCGGATAGACCGCCATGGAGTCGCCGCTGTGCACTCCCGCGCGCTCGATGTGCTCCATGATGCCGGGGACGAGCACATCTTCGCCGTCGCCGATGGCGTCCACCTCCGCCTCTTTCCCCTGTAAATATTTGTCGATGAGCACCGGGTGCCCGGTGTCCAGCTCCATCGCTAGTCCCATGTAACGTGCCAGTTCCACAGGATTATAGACGATTTCCATGGCGCGCCCGCCGAGGACGTAGCTGGGGCGCACCAGCACCGGGTAGCCGATGAGCTCCGCAACTTTAGCGCCCTCTTCGAGTGATGTTACGCCCGCCCCCGGCGGCTGCGGTATGCCGAGCTCATCGAGGAAGAGCTCGAAGCGCCGTCGGTCACTGGCGAGGTCGATAGCATCGGCACTGGAGCCTATGATGGGCATACCGCTGCGGTAGAGCGGCTGCGATAGGTTGATGGCCGTCTGCCCGCCGAACTGTACGATAGACGGCGGCGGCGTGCTATAGCCGGAGCGCCGCGTCGTCCCGCTCTCGTTTTCGAGTATGTCTCTAACGCTTTCCTCGTCCAGCGCCTCGAAGTAGAGCCGGTCGCTGGTGTCGAAGTCGGTAGATACCGTCTCCGGATTGGAGTTGATCATGATGCTTTTATAGCCGGCGTCCTGTAAAGCCCACGCCGAGTGCACCGAGCAATAATCAAACTCGATGCCCTGCCCGATGCGTATCGGGCCGCTGCCGATGACCACCGCTTTCGGGGCGTTTTCCGGCATCGCCTCGTTTTCCTGCTCGTAGGTGCTGTAGAAATAAGGCGTGGCCGCGTCGAACTCGGCGGCGCAGGTGTCCACCATCTTATAGACCGGCTTTATATTCCAGGTGTAGCGTAGCTGTCTTACCTGCTCGGGTAATCTATCCGCGAGCGTCCCGATTTGCTCGTCGGAGAAGCCGAGTCGCTTGGCTGTCCAGAGCAGCTCGGGCGTTAATGGCTCCGCCAGCAGCGTCTTTTCCATATTGATAATGTTCTGGAGCTTATGAAGGAACCATAAGTCTATCTTCGTGTATTCCGCGATGTCTTGAGGCGTTATGCCCCGCCTTAATGCCGCCATTATCCCCCATAATCGTAAGTCGTTGGCGGGCATTAAGGGGTAGGTCTTGATATCCTTGCCGCGCGCCCACCCGTGGTCTTCCCAGAGGAGCGATTTTTTGCCGAACTCGAGGGAGCGGACGGCTTTTTGGAGCGCCGCCTCGAAGGTGCGGTCGATAGCCATGACCTCGCCGGTGGCTTTCATCTGCGTGCCGATGACCCTGTCCCCGCTGGCGAACTTGTCGAAAGGCCAGCGCGGTATCTTTACCACGACGTAGTCGAGCGCCGGTTCGAATGACGCCATCGTCTTGCCGGTGACGGCGTTGGGGATTTCGTCGAGTGTTTTTCCGGCGGCAATCTTGGCGGCCACGCGCGCTATAGGATAGCCGGTGGCTTTAGAAGCCAACGCTGAGGAACGGCTGACGCGCGGATTTACCTCGATTACATAATATTTCGTGCTCTTCGGGTCGAGGGCGAACTGGACGTTGCACCCTCCTTCAATCTTTAAGGCTCTTATGATGTTGAGACTGGCCGACCTCAGCATCTGGTACTCATTGTCGGTGAGGGTCTGGCTGGGCGCCACGACAATGCTGTCGCCGGTGTGCACGCCCATGGGGTCGAGGTTTTCCATGTTGCAGACGGTGATGCAGTTGTCGGCGGCGTCCCGCATGACCTCGTACTCTATCTCTTTCCACCCGCCCACCCACTGCTCGAGGAGGACCTGGCGGATGGGACTCGCCGCGAGGCCGACGCCTGCTTTCTGGGCAAGCTCTTCCATGGTGTAAGCCACCCCGCCCCCTGTCCCCCCGAGCGTGAATGACGGGCGGATGATGAGCGGCAGTCCTAGCTCTCCGGCGGCTTTTCTGGCTTCGGCGAGCGTGGTGACGGTGCGGCTTTCCAGCATGGGCTCCCCGATGCTTTCCATGAGCTTTTTGAAGAGCTCGCGGTTGGAGGCG
>CAZEUJ010000179.1:0-3610 GCA_964514525.1 uncultured Dehalococcoidaceae bacterium | reverse complement strand
TTAAACTCCCGGTACATCCTTTTTGCCAGGTCTTTAGCCTTCTCCTTGTCCCCGGCATCGATAGCTGCAAGCACCAGGTCTAACGTCCGTGTCCCCATTTCGTTTAGTTCTCTATCGGTAAACACCCTTTTTTTATTCATCGCCGGCTGAATCCCCTTTTCTATCAAAAGTTTCGCCATAACAATACCTTGAGAGCCTTGGTACTGTCAATGCCCTGGTATCATCCCCTCTGGTGGAGACTCTTGACAAAAGAACAAATGTTCTATATAATGCTCTTATCAGGTGATTTATGAAACTGCTTTGCGTTCTTTTACCCCATTTCCCCTGGACCTGCGAGGTCCGCCGGAATCCCGGCCTCGCCGGCAAGCCGGCGCTGGTCGTTCAATCCAGGGACGCCTCCGCTACGCAAAAGCTGGTGCTGGACTGGTCTCCCGAGCTCGACGACCTCCAGGCCGATATGCCCCTCCAGCAGGCGCTGGCCCGCCACGGGCAGTCCGCTTTACTCCCGGCGGACATGCCTTTTTACCGCTCCGCCTTCAACGAAATACTGGACGCTTTAGAAAATATCAGTCCCCTGGTCGAAGAGGCCGACCTCGCCTGCGCCTACATCGGCATCGACGGACTGCACCTTATCTATCCTGAAGACAGCGATATCATCGCCGCCGTACGGCAAGCCGTACCGGAGGTTTTTATGCCCCGGATGGGAATAGCCGGGAACAAGTTCCTGGCGTATCTGGCCGCCCGCCGAAGTCCTCCCGGCGGGCACCAGGTACTCGCCGGCGATGTCGTCCCCCTGCTCAAAGACCTCCCCTGCGATGTCCTGCCTGTCTCGCTGAAGAGCCTGGTAAAGCTGCGCGATTTCGGGCTTAACACCCTCGGGCAGGTGACCGCCCTGCCGCCGGGTCCATTCCAGTCCCAGTTCGGCCCGGAGGGCAAAAGGATATGGGAGCTCGCCGGCGGCGTTGACGCCACCCCCCTTTACCCCCGCATGCTGGAGGTGACCCGTGAGGAAGCCGTCACGCTGTCTTCGGTGACCGTCTCCCTGGAGGCCATACTCTTCACGGTGGAGACCCTCCTCCGCCGGGTCTTCGCCGGCCTGGGCAGTCGGGGACTGGGCATACGCAGCCTCGACCTGTGGACGCGCACCTGGAACGCCGAGCACTGGGAGCGCACCATCCGTTTCAAAGAGCCGGCCATGGACCTGAAAAACACTTTATCGCGCATCAAGCGCATCCTGGAGGACTATCCCCAGCCCGGCCCGGTCGAGCAGCTGGGTATGAGCATTACAGGAGTTGGCCATCCGAGGGGTCGGCAGAGGAGCCTCTTCCCGGAAATCCGGGCGCAGGACCACCTGGTGGAGGATATCCGGCAGCTGGAGTCGCGGCTGGGCAATCCGCAGGTGTATAAAGTAAAGGAGGTGGAGCCGTGGTCCCGGATACCGGAAAGACGCTACGCGCTGACGCCTACAAGCCGCTAAACACGCCGGAGGCGCTAAAGGTGGAGGAAGACGCCGCCGGTCTGCCGGTTGCCGTTAAATTGAAGCGGCGGCAGGCCGTGGCGACCATCGAGGATAAATGGCGGCTCGACGACGAATGGTGGCGCGCCGGACCCGTCTCGCGCATGTATTACAATGTTCTGCTCGCCTCCGGCCAGCGCCTCGTGCTCTATAAAGACCTCGTCACGGGGAAATGGTACGAACAGGAGTATTAGGGGGAGTTCACAGTAGACAGTTGACAGTGGGGGAAAAGGGGTGGGGTAACGGATGACTTATAACTTAAAACTAATAACTCTAAAAAAGAAGGAGGAGAATAAATGGGAAAAATGATAGCTTATTGCGGACTGGTCTGCACGGACTGCGGGGCATATATCGCCACGCGGAAAAACGACGACAAAATGCGGAAAGAGATAGCCGCGGAATGGACGGCAAAATACAATCACCCCTTTAAGCCGGAGGATATCAACTGCGACGGCTGCCTGCCGGCGACCGTTAAGACCCTCGGCTACCTTAACATGTGCGCGATAAGAAAATGCGGGCAGGAAAAAGGCGTCAAAAACTGCGGCTGGTGCCGCGATTATTCCTGCGCCAAGACGGACGAGTTCTTTAAAATGGTGCCGGACGCCAAAAAGACGCTGGACGCCGTTAAGCAATCAAAGCGTTAGTGTGTATGCCGTTCCCGTACAGACGGGAAAAAATTGTCATTCTGAGGTCGCGCAGCGACCGTGAGAATCTATCTCATGCGTAAACGGATTCTCACGTCGTCCTTCCCTAGGAAGGACTCCTCAGAATGACAGATATCTGTGTTTTTAAAATTTGATTTTTGAGTTTTGAGTTTTATATTATGTCCTACGCCGAGCTTCACTGCCACAGCTACTACTCCTTCCACGACGGCGCTTCGTCGCTGGAAGAGCTGATGGTGCGCGCTAAAGACCTGGGCTACCGCGCCCTGGCCGTTACCGACCACGATAATTTATGCGGCGCGATGTGCTTCGCCCAGCTGGCCAAATCTTTAGAATTTCACGGTATTATCGGCGCGGAGGTAACTCTCAACCCCGCACCGGGATCTTTCGGTCGTCCCGACAAGTCAGAACTCCCTCAGGATGACAGTTTGAAGGGCTGTCACTTGACCCTGCTGGCAAAAGACGGCGAAGGCTATAAAAACCTCTGCCGCCTTATCACCGCCGCCCATAACGCCGGCGAGCGTAACGACCCCTCGCTTTCTCCCGGACTTCTCGCGGAACATGCTTCGGGACTCATCGCCCTGTCCGGCTGCCCGCAGGGTGAACTATCGCAACTGGTAATCAAGTCGCGCCTGCCGGAAGCCAAAAACCTGGTAAAGCAATACCTCGACTGGTTCGGAAGGGATAATTATTACATCGAGCTCCAGCAGAACCTGGCTTTCGGGGACACGGCGCGCAATATCGCCCTGCTGAAGCTGGCTAGAGAAACGGGCGCTAAAGTGGTTGCCACCGGCAACGTCCACTACCATATTAGGGAAAGACACCAGCTTCAGGACTGCCTGGTGGCGGTGAAAAACTGTAAAAGCCTGGAGGAGACCCACCGCGAAAGGCGCCCCAACTCCGAGTATTATCTCCGCCCGACGGATGAGCTGGAATCGCTTTTCCGCGATTGCCCCGAAGCTTTAGAAAACACACTTGATATCGCCGGGCGCTGCACGTTTGATTTAACGAAAGATTTAAGCTATATCTTCCCCGATTACCCCGCGCCCGAAGGCTACTCCCCCCACACCTACCTGGAAAAGCTCTGCCACGAGGCGGCGGTGCGCCGTTACGGCTCTATCACGCCGCAGGTACAAAAAAGATTGGATGAGGAATTTCGCCTGATTAAAAAGTATAATCTGGCAGGCTTCCTGCTCATGTACCACGAGGTTATCAAGCTGGGGCGGGATGTCATGATTGCCCAGGGGCTGAGCGACCCGTCTCTAACGCTGGAGGAGAACCCGCCGGGGCGGGGCCGCGGCTCATCGGTGGCTTTACTGGTGGGCTACCTCATCGGACTCTCCCACATCGACCCTCTTAAATATAATCTCTCGCTGGAGCGTTTCCTCCCCGCCGATACCATGACCAACGTGCCGGATATCGACCTCGATTT
>CAZEUJ010000178.1:0-3612 GCA_964514525.1 uncultured Dehalococcoidaceae bacterium | reverse complement strand
GTAACTTTAGGGTACTCTGTGTCTTTTTCCAGGAGTATCGAATTGAATGTTGGGTAAGACATGGCGTTTTTCCTCCGTTCAGATTTATTATAACAAAGCAGATTGGCAGAAAGCTTTACAGCGATATTAAATATCAGCTACTGTCATTGCCGTAAATTGGCTGAGGTAACGTGATAAGCCCGGGATAAACCGAAAATACCTTCTTACGTCCCTTTATCAGTCCCATATCACCGATACAGCTTTGATATCCTAAAATAGGCTGGTCGTCTTTCTAGTGGGCGGGGATGGGAAAAAGCACATCCGGTAAGTGGCAGAGGTGTCATTTTTTAGATTTCCCCCGTTCCTCTGACACAACTAATCCCCTGCCAGAAATGGTGTCGCTTTATTTTAACGTAAATGTTTTAGGGATGTCAAACTATCGGATTACGGGACCTGTTATAAATAATGCGGGCGGCGGCCTGCGCCTTCGCCGATAGCGTGGTTACCTTGCCGGCGGCCAGGGCCGCCAGGTAAATCTGCGATATATTTTCGAGGAGCTCCGCGGCGTGAAAGGCAGCGGGCATATCGTGGCCGACGCCCACCGCCCCATGGTTCGCCAGGAGCACGGCGTTGCGGTCGCCCAGCGCGGCCACGGCGTTTTTCACCAGTTCAAGGCTGCCGCTGGGGGCGTAAACGGCCAGCTTTATCTCCCCACCCAGATAAGCGACCTGCTCATCCAGGATAGGCGGTATGGCCAGTCCGGCCACGGCCGCGGCGCTGGCAAAGGCCGAGTGGGTATGGACAACGGCATTAACGTCCGGTCGGGCTCGATAGATACCGATATGCAGCGGTGTCTCTACCGATGGAGCTAAATTACCCTCGACTTTTTGAGCGTCGAAGTCCAGAACCTGAATATCGTCGGGAGATAGTGAAAAATAGTCCCGCGAGCTGGGGGTAATCGCCAGCAGCGGCCGGCCGCTTTCAGATGTAACGCGTAGGCTGACATTACCGGCCGTGCCGGTTACGAGGCTTTTTTCCACCATTTTCCGGGCGGCCGCCAGCACTTCCTTCTTTTCCTTGAGCCACCGGGCCATAAGATTGCCTCCTGCTTCCGGGCGCTATTATTGAGCCAGCTTAATCCCGGGTTTCTGAATGGCGATGTGCGCAAACGGGTAATCTTTTACCGCCCCGTGCCAGTGAATTTCACCCGCGGGTATAAATACGGTGGTGCCGGGTGTCACGACCTGCTCTCTGGAACGGGTCGCCACGATGCCCCTGCCCTCGGTGACATAAAGGATTTGCTCGTAGGTATGGGCATGAAAATTGAGTCTGGCACCCGGTCCGAAATGGACCAGCAAGACGCCGAACCCTCCCGTGTCTTTGGTATCGATCAGAACCTTGCGGTAGACCGGACCTTTTTGAACGATTTCGTCTTTTGTTTCTAAGGCGACTACGTTTTCGCTATTGACGACTATCATATTACCTCCTTTCAGGTTGAGCGCACTTTAACGTCCGTAGCATTTTCCCGCGTTAAAATTACGGCGTCGACGCCTTTATCCTGGAAACCCGCGGCGATGGTATCCTCCAGGTCTTTTTTTACGGCGGTCCCCACCGGCAGCGGCACGCCGTTTTCGCTGCCCAGAGCCAGCGCCAGGTTGATATCTTTATAGGCGAGGGAAACCTTGAAGCCCGGCTCGAAATTGCCCTTGAAAACCGTATTGGGATACTGCCGGGCGCACCAGTTATCGCCGGTGGAGACTTTGATTATCTCCAGCAGCATAGCGGGGTCGATGCCGGCCCGCACGCCGAGCGCAAAGCCTTCGGCGGAGGCAGAGTTGCACGCCAGGGAGATGAGATTATTGACGAGCTTAACGACGTCACCGTTCCCCACGCCGCCTATCGGGAATATTTTTTGACCCATCGTCTCCAGGATTTTCCTGACTTTTTCCAGAGTGGCAGAATCGCCGCCTGCCATGATAGCCAGGGTGCCGGTTTCCGCACCTCTAACGCCGCCGCTCACCGGGGCGTCCAGCACGCTTACCCCTTTGGCTTTAGCGTCCGCGGCAATGCGGCGGATAAGAGAAGGAGAATTGGTACTCATATCGATATAGATGTCCCCGGAGCGCCACCCCTGCTGAAGGCCGTTCTTTCCATAGACTACCTGCTCCACGTCCTGCGGCTTCGGCAGAGATGTGATAACGACGCGGCAAGTCTTAGCGACTCCAGCAGGACTATCAGCCCACTCCGCGCCTTTTTTTATCAAAGGAACGGCAGCTTCTTTGTTTAAATCATGCGCCGTAAGTTGGTATCCGGCTTCGAGGATGCGACGGGACATGTGTTTACCCATCTGCCCGATGCCGATAAAGCCTATCTTCATATGCGTCTCCAGTATAAAGAGTGTGGTTATTTAGGGCCAGTCGAAAGCTCGTAAGGCCAGGCCGCCAGACTGCCGTCCATGAACTTAACGTTATTGAATCCGGCGCCGTCCAGAATCCGCTGCGCCTGATAAGCGCGTATGCTCGTCCGGCAGAGAACGACTATTTCATCGTCTCGGGAGAGCTCGGCGAGCCGACGCCGCAGGTCGGTAAGGGGAATCAGTTTGGCCTGTTCGGCTTCGATACGCTCGGCATCCCACTCCGCCAGCGAGCGGACGTCCAGCAGGACGAAACGCTCACCGCTTTCCAGCTTTTTCTGGACCTCGGCCGGGGTCAGGGCGCGGGCAAAGCCCGCCAGCTTGTTGCGGATGACATTGGCGGCATTATGAAGCGGGTCGAGGGCGGAGTTGTAGGGCGGGGCATAAGCCAGGTCGAGGTTTGCCAGGTCGTTAACCGTAGCGCGGAAAGCCAGGGCAGTAGCCAGGACGTCGATGCGCTTGGCGGTTTCGCCGGTACCCACCGCCTGCCCGCCCAGCAGCCTGCCCGTCGCTTTATCCGCGACGAGCTTGACCATGATATCGCGGGCGCCCGGGTAGTAGGTGGCGTGCTCGGGGGTGGGGACGAGGGACATGACGGTATCGAATCCGGCTTCCCGCGCCTGCGCCTCGTTAAGGCCCGTCTTCGCCACATTGAAGTCGAAGACCTTGGCGACGGCCGTGCCGACAATGCCGGGGAAAGTCTCGCTGCCGCCAGTCACGTTCGTCCCGATGATGCGGCCATGTTTGTTCGCGGTGGAGCCCAGGGGGACGAGGGTCTTTTTGCTGGTGATAACGTTGACCACCTCGACGCAATCGCCGCCGGCATAGATAGCAGGGTCGCTGGTCTGGAGGCGCTCGTTAACGGAAAGACCGCCGGTAGCCCCGATGGCGAGACCGGCGTCTTTCGCCAATTTGATATTCGGTCGGACGCCCAGGGATAAAAGCACCAGTCCGGCTTCAAGCTCGGTACCGCCGAGGACGACTTTCCGCACGCGGCCGTTATTATCGCCGATAAAGCCGGTAACGCGCTGGCCGCAGCGTACGGCGACGCCCCTAGCCCGTAAATGCTTTTCAACGTGAGCGGCGATTTCCGCATCGAGCAGCGCCGGCAGGGGCCAGCCCAGGGCTTCAAGGACGGTTACCTTTAAGCCGCGGGCGTAGAAAGCCTCGGCCATTTCCAGTCCGATAAGGCCCGCCCCGACGATTACTACCTCTTTGTT
>CAZEUJ010000177.1:0-3657 GCA_964514525.1 uncultured Dehalococcoidaceae bacterium | reverse complement strand
TTTATTTATAGACCAAATAGTCTATTTTGTCAATAGGGAACTAATGCTGGATATCTAGAGAGATTTTTCAACGAAGTTATTCTCTCGCGAGATATTTAAAAAGAAGGGAGCAATATACGCCCGTTAAAAGGAATAGCTGGAAAAACCTTACAGATTAAAGAGGATTATTATCTGTACGTGCAAGATGGGCTACTAGAGTTCAGCCAGCAGTGCCTTGGCCAGTCTCATTGTGGTTGCGCTGTACGGTAGTATGTACATGCCGTCTTCGGTATATCGTCCGTGCTGGTCCTCGTGCCTTATCTTTTCCAGTACGCCGGCGTGTTTTTCCAGGGCGATGTCCGCCATCAGGCTACCGAGAGAATAAGATACCATGACCTCGCCTTCATCGAGGTGCTGGAAGATGAGAGGCAGTATCGAGTCTCCCTCGTCCTGGTAGAGTTTAAGGAGTTGCTTGTAAGGGTCGGTTGTCCTCCAAAAATCGTCGCTTCTTACGGAGTATGCGGGGTCCTCGAGGGCTCCCTTCAGGTTCTGGTATTGTTCTTCGAATTGTTGTTTCGTTTCCGGCGGTATTTTCTCGATTAGCCCTGCTATTTTATTTTTTTCTTCAGTTGTAAAGTAGCCTGTTTCTACCACGTTGCCGGCGGGCTCGACCGGTTCGTAACGGTAGCCTTCGCCTTCCAGTGCCTCGGTATCGACGGTCATGGGCGGATACCACGCGAGGTAAGCCTCTCCTTCTCCCAGTTCGTCGATGCGCCTGACCTCAACGCCGTCTTTGAGCAGGACAATCGTAATCGGTTTATCCGGCGTTTTGTTGGTGATCTTGCCGGAGATTTCGGTGGCGGCTATCGTGAATTCTAAGGTCGTCTTGTCCCTGGTGAAGGCGTCCTGAATTTGCGCTTCCTCTGTGCGACTGCCGATGAGGTCTTTCACTTCATAAGTGCAGGAGCCGCTGAACTCGGCCCCCGGCGGCCCGACTATCCGGACGATGAACCGGGCGTTATCCTGGCTGACAGCACAGCCGGAAATGCCGGCTATAAGACCGGCAAGTACAGTACATACGATAATTAGCCGCAGGTTCATTTTCATTTCTATGTTATAGGCTTAGTCCGTCAAATTATTCTAGATAGTCCTTCAGCTTCCGACTGCGGGAAGGGTGCCGTAGCTTGCGTAACGCTTTAGCCTCAATCTGGCGGATACGCTCCCGCGTCACGTTGAATTCCACGCCTACTTCTTCCAGCGTCCGGCTCCGCCCGTCTTCCAGCCCGAACCTGAGCTGCAAGACGCGCTGCTCGCGGGGGGTTAAAGTCCCCAGCACGTCTTCTATCTGCTCCTTTAATAGCTGCTTGCTGGCGATGTCCACCGGCGGCAGGGCGTTCCGGTCCTCAATGGAGTTGCCCAGCGGGCTGTCTTCTTCTTCCCCGATGGGCGATTCCAGCGATATCGGTAGCTGTGATACTTTAACTATCTCCCGCACCTTGTCAGAAGAGACTTCCATCTCCTTAGCGATTTCTCGGGAGGTCGGCTCGCGACCGTACTCCTGGGCCAGCCTTCGACTTATCCTCAAGAGGCGGTTGATGGTCTCTACCATGTGCACCGGGATGCGGATGGTGCGGGCCTGGTCGGCGATAGCGCGGGTCAGCGCTTGCCTTATCCACCACGTAGCGTAGGTGCTGAATTTATACCCTTTGCGGTAGTCGAACTTTTCTACAGCCCTCATCAGCCCGATGTTCCCCTCCTGGATGAGGTCGAGCAGTGACATGCCCCGCCCGATGTGCTTCTTGGCCACGCTGACCACCAGGCGCAGGTTGGCTTCGATGAGGTGCCTTTCCGATTTTTTGCCTTCCCGCACGATATCGGCGAAATGGATGGCATATACCCTATCGTTGGACTGCACGGCGTTAAGGAATTTTTTATCGTTGATCAGCTTCTCTAATTCGTTCAGCTTGACTTTTTCACTGATGACGTCGCGGATGGCGCCGGGCAGCAACCGACTCCCCAGTGATAGTTTGATCAGCATTTCTTCTATTTCGGTTATCGATTTGTCGAGCGCGGTAGCGATATTATAGATAATCTGTGGGTCTATGGCGCTGTTAATACTTTCATGCAATTTGTCATTATATACGCTTTCCAGGAAACTGTTGGTTTTAGGTAGGCCTATTTGTTCCCGGAAAAAGGTAATCAGCTGGGCATATTGGCTAAGATTCTGCAGTATCGCTATGACGATATCTGTGCCGGAAGGTTGCCGGCCGTTTTTCTGGGCGTAGTCCTGTTTGATATTGCCGATGTATTTGCCTTCTTCCATCTGCCTGGCCAGGCTCTTCTCGTCACTGGCAGTCAGCAGGTGCACCCGGCCGATTTCGTGTAGATAGATACGCACCGGGTCGTCGGTGATATCCTGCTCGGATAGTTCTTCCACGGGTAGTTCCAGGTCCAGGTCGAGTGCCGGTTCGCCTTTTTCTTCGAAGTGTTTCGCCTTGGACCACAATTCGTCGCCTTCGGCGGCTTCCTCACCTTCCAGTTCTTCATCGGTTTCGGGAGAAGCTCCGAATATCTCGTCGGGTTTTTCATCGGCGTCGAGTATTACGTTATGTGGTATTTCTGCAAAGCCCTCCCCGCCCCGTAGAGAGTCCAGTTCGCTCTTTTCTTTGTTCATATGCTATCTCCTTACCCTTTCCCTGTAGGCAGGGTTTCGTTTCTTGCTCTTGCGGGCGTCGAGCTCTTTTAGTTGTTCGGGTATGTCAATTCTCACTTCGCCCGTCTCGGCGATGCGTGCAGCCAGATTTTTCAGGTAGGTTTTTTTCAGTTCACAGGCGCAATCGATGCACCTCTGTTCGATATTATTCCTGGCCTCCGGCAGGCTTTTGTTGATAATGTTTTCGAGGTGTTCCTGGATGGCCGGGTCGAGCCTCTCTTTTAATAATACCACGTCCCCGACCTCTCTCCAGGTATTATATATCTCCCGGTTTTCGGTGCTTTCAAAATACTCCGGGGAAAGCCCCTCCGGTTCGTTTTTAAGTTCGGGGTATTGCAGCAGCAGCGCGAGGAGGTACTCTTCACGCAAGCTGGATGTCAGCGGCCGCTGGGCTTTTACCGAGGTCACCGGTCTCAGTCCTTCCCGCCGGAAAGTGCGTCTGGCCGCAGCGGGCTTTAGCCGACTCAACGACGCTTTTATAGTGTTCATATCCACTTTCACCAGCCCGGCCAGCTTCTGCAGGTAGTGCGCCTGGCGGATGGGGTCGATAATCGCGGCGACAATCGGCAGGAGTCTGTCGACGGCGCCGGACTTGTCCCGGGCAGTGGTCAGGTCAAGCTTTGCCGTCGTTTTTTCAAACAGGAAATCGACCAGCGGCACGCCCTGGTTCACAAACTCTTGCCATTGGTTCATGTCTTCTCTAATAACGTCGTCCGGGTCTTTGCCTTCCGGCAGTATTATCACCCGCATCTCGGCGTTGAGGATATTCTCGTAGCCGACTGTTCTCAGCATGGCTTCTTCGCCGGCGGCGTCGGCGTCAAGCGATAGTATAAGGTTACGGCTCAGTTTTTTTAATATATTTACCTGCGTCTCGGTAATTGCCGTGCCCATGGAGGCGACCGCGTTGGTGACGTCGCACTGGTGCGCCATGATGACGTCCATGTAGCCTTCCATGATAATGGCTT
>CAZEUJ010000176.1:0-3663 GCA_964514525.1 uncultured Dehalococcoidaceae bacterium | reverse complement strand
AGCCTATCGATAATCTGGAGCATCACCAGCCTTTCCACTATCCTCATCTTATCCGGGCCCATCTCTTTTTCCCGCTGCTCGTAAAGCGACTCCGCCAGCTCGACCAGCTTCTTTTCAATCTCGTCGGAAGACAGGCCTTCCAGGGCTTTATCCTTGAGAACGGAGGTCACCGGCATAATAACGTTAACGTCCGCCAGCAGAGCGGCGAAATCCCGGCTTTCACCGTACCGTCCCGGCGCGTAGGAGGCGACGATGTTCTTCAGCTCCTGCCTCACCATAGAAAGGATATTGGTCTTGAGGTCGGCGCCGGAGAGTATCTTGCGCCTTTCTTCGTAAATAAGCTCGCGGTGCTTGTTAACAACATCATCGTATTCGACGAGGTGCTTGCGCATATCGAAGTGGTAGCCCTCGACGCGCTTTTGAACGTCCGTGATAGCGCCGGTAATAAATTTGTTCTCGATGGGCGTATCCTCATCCATGCCCACCCAGCCCATCACCGTTTTTATACGGTCGCCGCCGAACCGGCGCATGATATCGTCCTCCAGGGAAATATAGAAACGCGAGCTACCGGGGTCGCCTTGACGGCCGGCCCGGCCGCGCAGCTGGTTATCGATACGGCGGGCCTCGTGGCGCTCCGTCCCGATGATGTGGAGGCCGCCCAGGGTGATTATCTTATCGTGCTGCACCTGCCAGTCCTTATGGCCATCGCCATCAACGCTGCCGCCCAGGATTATGTCAACGCCGCGGCCGGCCATATTGGTAGCTACCGTCACCGCGCCCGGCTCGCCGGCGTGGGCGATAATCTCGCCCTCTTTAGTGTGTTCCTTGGCGTTAAGAACCTGGCAGGTAATGCCCTGCCGCTTGAGCATATCGCTCAGTTTCACCGAGTTTTCGATGGACACGGTGCCGACGAGCACCGGCACCTCTTTTTCGTGGAGCTCTTTTATTTCCCTGACGACCGCCCGGTATTTACCTTCCTCGGTCTTATAAATCTGGTCGGACAGGTCCTGGCGAACCATCGGCTTGTTGGTGGGGATGGTCGTCACTTCCAGCTTATAGATTTTAAAGAACTCTTCGGCTTCCGTGGCGGCGGTGCCGGTCATGCCCGCCAGCTTCTCGTACATGCGGAAGTAGTTCTGGATGGTGACGGTAGCGTAGGTCATCGACTCCCGCTGGACTTTAACGTGTTCTTTAGCTTCGATAGCCTGATGCAGGCCCTCGGAGTAGCGCCGGCCGTACATCTTGCGGCCGGTAAACTCGTCGACGATGACGACTTCGCCGTTTTCCACGACGTATTCGCGGTCGCGCCGGTACAGCCCGTGAGCACTCAGCGACTGGCGGAAGATGGAACGGATATCATTCCGTTTTTTCGCTTCTTCGAGACTCAGGTGCGTGGCTTCCCCGCCGCCCTCACCGCCGAACAGGTCTTCCGCCCTCATATGGAAAGCTCTGGCTAATTTTTCCTGGCCGCGCGCCGTCTCCCTGACGTAACGCTCTTTCTCATAGGCGACGCAATCGAACTCCCGTTCGAGGGCAGCCTCTTCCTCTTCGTTTCGGGCTGCCTTGCCGGGTTCGAAGGGCAGGACTTTCATTTTCATGCGGCCCACCACATCGTCGACGGCTTTATAAAGCTGCCCCGATTCCTCGGCCTGACCGCTGATGATGAGCGGGGTGCGGGCCTCATCGATGAGCAGGTTATCCACCTCGTCGACGATGGCGTAATAGAGAGGCTGGCGCTGGACGCAGCGGGAAAGGTCGGTAACCATGTTATCGCGCAAATAATCGAAGCCGAACTCGCTGGAGGTGCCGTAGGTGATGTCCGCACGGTAGGCTTCCTGGCGGGACACGGGGCGGAAATGCGGCCAGCGGTCGTTCTCCTTGCCGGAATCGTAAGAGGGGTCGAAAAGGCGGGCGGGGGTATATTCGTCCGGGTTCTGCATGGGGTAGATGCTAGCGACGGTCACCCCTAAAGCGTGATAGATGGGTCCCATCCAATAGGGGTCGCGCCGCGACAGGTAGTCGTTGACGGTAACCAGGTACGCCCCGCGGCCGGTCAGGGAATTAAGGTAGAGGGGCAGAGTAGCCACCAGGGTCTTGCCCTCGCCGGTCTTCATCTCGGCGATTTTGCCCTGATGCAGGGTAACGCCACCCAGAAGCTGCACGTCGTAGTGGCGCTGACCGATAGTACGGCGGGCGGCCTCGCGGACGGCAGCGAAAGCCTCGGGGAGAATCTCATCGAGGGCATCGCTTTCCAGCCTGCGACGCTCCTTTTCAATCTGTTTTATCTTTTCCTGTACCTGCCGGACCTGCTGGCTCGCCTCGTCCCTTTCGATATCCCAGGATGCCCCGGTAAGGTGCCGCCGCGCTTCTTCCAGTTCACGCTGGGCTTCATCCAGTTTCGGCTGGATACCGGATACAGCTTCAGCGACCCTGCCTTTAAACTCCTGGGTTTTAGCTTTAAGCTCATCATCGGTCAGCTTCTGGAACTCCGGCTCCAGCTCATTAGTGCGGTCGACATACGGCTGGAGTCGTTTCAACTCTTTTTCATTGGAATCGACCAGTCCGAAAAATTTAAACATGATTCTCACTCTTGATTAACTCCCTTGCCTTATCGGCAAGGGACAACGGTACCACCACCTGTACCGAGCCAAGTATCTGCATGGGCGCATACGCGCTGGGGATGGAGATACGGGGCATAAGCATAGATGGGATATTGTTTCTCTCCAGCACATCCTGGATTATCCGCGCTTCGAGTTCGTTAGAAGCTGAGAATACCTCGACCAGCTTTTCATCCCTGCTCAAACATCGCCCCCACCGACTGCCCGGTATGAATGCGCCGGATGGCTTCTCCCAGCAGCGGGGCGATAGGCAGAACGGTAATTTTATCGATTTTTTTACCCGGAGGGAACGGAACGGTATCCGTAACGACGACCTCTTTAACCTGGCATTGAGCGATACGCGTTACTGCCGGGCCGGACAGGACGGGGTGGGTGGCACAGGCGTAGACTTGCGTGGCGCCGCGGTCCAGCAGAGCGTCAACGACCCCCACCAGAGAGCCGGCGGTATCTATTTCTTCATCGACAACAAGAGCCACTCTACGCTTGACGTCGCCGATAACGGTTAGCGTCTCGGTGTGGTCATCGTTACCGATCCGCCTCTTTTCCATAATAGCCAGCGGGCATTCCATCCGGGTGGCGACGTCCCTAGCCTGCTTGGTAATGCCGAAATCCATAGCGACGACCACCAGGTCTTTGAACTTCTTCTTCATAAAATAATCGCTCAACAGGTAAAAAGCGGTGAGCTCATCGACGGGGATACTAAAGAAGCCCTGAATCTGGGCTTTATGGAGGTCGACGGTCAGCACACGATTAGCCCCGGCGACGGTAAGCAGGTCGGCCACGAGGCGGGCGGTAATGGGGACGCGGGGCTGGTCTTTTTTATCGCTGCGGCCATAGGCGTAATAGGGTATTACCGCAGTGATACGCTTGGCGGAAGCCCTCTTCATGGCGTCGATCATAATTAAAAGCTCCATGAGATGGCTGTTGACCGGGGAAGAGATGGGCTGGACGATAAACGTGTCCCGCTCCCTGACGTTCTCCAGGATGCGAACAAAGGTGTTCTCGTTACTGAACTCCATGACCTCGCAGTTGCCCAGGGGCTGCC
>CAZEUJ010000175.1:0-3708 GCA_964514525.1 uncultured Dehalococcoidaceae bacterium | reverse complement strand
ACCCGCCGGCTATCCTCTTCGGACCGGGCGGCAACGCCAATTACAACCCTGTTTACTTCGGGCCCGAAGTGCAAGGATTATTGAGCTTCATCGTAGCCGACAATCACACGTCGTCTGCTGTCACTCAACTGTATGCTGATCTCGCGGCCCAGGTAGAGAAGGACTGGAGCAACCCCACGCTGCTATGTGACCAAGGACCTTTTACCAGTGGATGGGATTCTCTCGACTACTGGGGCGCGCCTTGCTACGCTGCAGGACTGCAGATGTGGGCGCAGGCTGTAGCCAATGCCGGAAACCTTGATTCAACTGTCGTAAGGACTGAGCTTGCCAAGTTTAGCTCTTCGAATCCGGCTGACACGGTCCTTGGCGACTGCTGGTTCACAGTATTCCCGACAGCAGGTCCGACTGCAGGCACAGGTGGTGGAATCCTGGCCTACGAGTGCCACCCCGGGGAGATTGGCCAGTGGCAAAGTGGGGAGTACAGAGTTGTAGGAGGTAACGCTCCTACTGCCTCGTTCATCTACCCCATGACGGACCAGTGGACCTGGCTGCATGACTAGGAGGATAAGACCACATAAAGTAAGGAGTCTAAAATAGAAGGCAGGCTGTCTAGAAGAGATATCGGGGTAGAGATTCCCAGGGTGTTTTTCTAGGCAGCCTGCTTTTGCGTGTGTCAAGAAAAGACCAGAGGAGGTAACGAGTCAGCGTCATGCTCATAGCACAGAACCTGTTAGGATTAATCTTAATTGGTGTAATGGGGGGCACGATATATGGCTTGCTGGCTATGGGCTTGAGTTTGCAGTATGGCGTTTGCCGGGTGCTAAACATCACTCATGGCGAATTTGCTATGCTGGCAGCTATGCTCACCTTTACCCTCATTCACTTAGGGATTAATCCGCTGGTGGCACCAGTTATTATCGGTCCTCTTTTGTTTGGCCTCGGCTTTTTGCTTCAAGCAACGTTGTTCAAATCTCTTAAAGCCCGGGCGCCATCGCCGGCTGCCTTCGAGGGCAACGCTTTGCTAGCCACCTTTGGTCTCATGTACATCATCTCATACCTAGCCCGGCTGAGATGGGGCGACGCCTTACTGCCAACTCAATATTTAACCAAGAGTGTGGCGTCTATAGGGTTCGTTAACCTTCCGTTCAACCTGATCGTAGACTTTGCCATTGCTGCGGCCTTAGGCATAGCTGTCCATCTCTTTTTGACCCGCTCCCGGCTGGGAAGAGCTATCAGGGCCACGGCTGAAGACCAGGCGACGGCGGAACTGATGGGGGTAAATACCAACACAATTCTGGCTTTGTGTTTCGGGCTGGGAGCGCTACTAGCGGGTATTGCTGGCACATTGATCAGCATTAGAACTCCAATTAACACAAGTATCGGCTTTAACAATACCATAATCGCCCTCATTGTCGTCACCCTGGGCGGATTGGGCAGTGTCCCGGGTAGTTTTATTGCCGGAATTATAATTGGTATCGTCTCCACGCTGGTTGTTGGCTTTTGGGTGCCGGTTCTTGCCGTGCCTGTTTATTACGCAATGCTCATGGTCTTGTTGCTGGCGAAACCAGCAGGCATTTTCGGGAAGAAGTAAAGAAAATGAATATAACCCGGTTATTTACCACACATAGGAAGTTACTGTTGGTAGGGTTTTCCGTTCTGCTCATAGCCTTTGTAGTCACCTTTCCCCTGTACGGCGGGGTATATCGTACCCGCGTGCTGACTACCATGCTTATGTATGCCATCCTGGCAGTGAGCTGGGCTTGGTTTTCCGGCGCCACCGGTTATATGTCATTAGCGCCGGCGGCATTTTTCGGAATGGGCATTTACTCTATGGCCCTGCTGCAGGACTATCTGCCCTTCCCCGTTATTATAATCGTGGGAGGTCTCATCAGCTTTGCGCTTGCTGCTCTGCTGGGACTGGTAACCCTGAGGCTGAAGGGCATATATTTTACCATCTTCAGCTTCGGACTCGTTATGTTCATTGGCAATGCTGTCAACTACGTGGAGGCCGATATAGTAGGGAGGCATGGTTGGTATTTCCTCCTGCTGAATCGTGCAATGCTTCTTTACACAATGCTGGGCCTGACGGTGGTGACGGTGCTCGCTATTTATTTTATCGGGCGCTCCAGATTGGGATTAGCCATGCAGAGCATCGGTGGTAACGAGGAAGCAGCGGAACACATGGGCGTCAATATCACTAGGGTGAAAGTCCTGACCTTTGCCATCAGCGCCATTTTCATGGGGGCAGCCGGGGTAATCGTAGCACCTTCCCTTATATATGCTAACGCTGGTGTTGCCTTCAGTATAACCTACTCTTTCATACCGATCGTGGCGGCGGTGTTCGGCGGCATGGGACAGCTCTCTGGTCCAATAATAGGTGCCCTTATTTTTGGTTTTCTAGAAAAGACGTTAAGAGCCACGTTATTAACCTATTTTATGCTCGGTTTTGGTATTATAATGGTGGTGGTTATCCTATTCCTGCCCAATGGAATAGTAGGGCTGGTGCCAATGTTGCGAGATAAGCTGAGGAAGTTATGGAAAGGAGGCGAAGCGGAGCAACATGCGAATACTTGAAGGCCACGGCGTAACCAAGTACTTTGGGGGGTTAGCGGCAGTATCTAATGTTGACTTCCATGTCGACCAAGGCGAAATCGTGGGTCTGATTGGTCCCAACGGAGCTGGCAAGACAACGCTGTTTAATTTAATATCGGCGGCTTTACCTCTCAGCTCAGGGGAAATAAGATTTAAAGGTCAGAAGCTCAACGGCTTAAAGCCTCACCAAATCTGCCGGATGGGGGTAGCCAGGACGTTTCAGGAGACTAAAGTTTTCACCAATATGCTGGTCCTCCAAAATGTATTGGTAGGGGCGTTTTTCGGGAGCCAAGACCGTGTATCAGGGGCAGATGGCGCCAGAGAAGCCAGCCAGGCGTTAGAGTTTGTGGGGCTGTCGACAATGAGCGCTACTCCAGTTAAGGACTTGACCCTGGTCAGCCAGAAGCGCACTGAACTAGCCAGAGCGCTAGCCACCAAGCCGGAGCTATTGTTGCTCGATGAGCTGATGGCTGGTCTAGACCCCGCCGAAGTAAGCGAGGCTATGGAGCTGGTAACCAAGATTCGAGATAAAGGGATTACGATTTTTATGGTGGAGCATGTCATGAAGGCCATCATGGGCATATGTAGTCGCGTTATGGTGCTCCATCATGGTGAAAGGATTGCTGAGGGAACATGCAACGAGATTAGCTGCAATAAGAAAGTTATTGATGTATACCTGGGTGAGGAGACTCATGCTGGAAGTTAGCAAGCTGAATGTTTTTTATGGCAAGTCCCAAGCTTTACGGGACGTTTCTTTAAAAGTCAATGAGAAGGAAATAGTGGCTTTGGTGGGCTCTAATGGCGCCGGTAAGACGACACTGCTTAATACTGTATCCGGTCTGCTCCATCCAGCTTCCGGTAGTGTGGAATTTCTGGGCAAGAGAATAGACAGGCTAGCACCGCATAGAATTATGCAACTGGGTATTTCTCAGATACCCGAGGGCAGAAAGCTTTTCAGTGACATGACAGTGGGGGAAAACCTGGAGATGGGAGCGTATTCCTCTGAAGCCTGGAGGCGTAAGAAGGAAACGCTGGAGCAGGTTTATCAAATTTTCCCGGTGCTAAAAGAAAGACGAACGCAATCAGCTAAGAAGTTAAGCGGCGGTGAACGGCAAA
>CAZEUJ010000174.1:0-3722 GCA_964514525.1 uncultured Dehalococcoidaceae bacterium | reverse complement strand
GGGGTGATCTTATATGTTTTAGGAATCCCAAATTTCACAACTCCGTCAGGTCCTGGCCCGAGGATAACCTCCGCTTTTCGGGTAACATATTTCTCATATCTCGATTTCGCCATTCGACTTTCCCCCGTTCATGATTATAAAGTAACCAAATTTCTTATTGCCGCACCGCTTGATTTCCAAGCGGCGCAATTTCTTTTGATAAGGGTATCGAGGGTTATATCAAAGTAAAATACAATATATGATATATTTTGTAGTTTCTTAATGTCAAATTAACGAACCTAACAGCAGTAAATAACTACTATAATCATGCTTCTTTGTTGATGATTTGAAGCAGTCGTTAATATATCCTGAATCGTGTTTCAATGTTTTTTTCAGTATAGCTTTATTTAATTTGTAAACCTAGTGAAATTTATTTTAACGTAAGTTACTAAACAACTCTTTTAGTCTCAAACCTCTTAATTCTCTGCAGAGAAACATATTTGACAATACCTGATTTTATATGTACACTCAACCCTGATTAACCCAGAACAAAACAGTCGAATATTGGTATAAAAGAATAGAAATTTTGTGGTCTCTTTGTTAAGGTCTGAATATAAAAATAGAAAGGACAGCATGATGCCAAATGATTCAGCTAAGATAAAGCTCCTGCTTTGCGAACCCGTCCCGGATAGCCCCGAGGTAAAAGATCACCACACCTGGTGGCAAAAAACGGTCGAACGCGTGGCCAGGCCGGGGGTGACCCTCGATATTATAGGTCTCAAGAAAGGCTATTTCGGAATAACCACATACGAACAGGCCTACAACGGCGTCGAAATGGCGAAAAGAGCTTACGAAGCGGAAAGGAAAGGCTATGACGTCTTCATCATCGGATGTGCCTCGGACATGGGACTGAAGGAATGCCGGGCGCTGACGAATATCCCCGTGGTAGCTCCGACCGAAGCCTCGTGTTTGATAGCTTCCACTCTGGGCGAAAGATTTTCCGTGATTGACCTGCAGGGCTTCACCCGACCCGTCATCGAAGGGGCTATCAGGAACGCCGGATTACTGAGCAAACTGGCCAGCATCAGGCATCCCGACGGACTGACCGCGGCCAAAGCCTTCCAGATGACCTACGGCGGCAAGCAGGACCAGCTTGTTGAAATGCTTAAGTCGGAGATGGCCAGGGCCGTTAATGAAGATGGGGCGGAAGCGCTTTTTGTTTCGTGCATCGTCACCAGCGCCTTGGTCAACATGAAAGAGGTTCGGGAGGTGGAAGGAGCCCCGGTAATCGATATTCTGGCAGCCACGATTAAGATGGCTGAGGTGTTGCTGGACCTGAAGAAAGCCTACGGAACCGGCGTGTGCCGGAGGAGCAGCTATCTTCCTCCATCATCTGGCTGGGATAAAAATCTTCCTGTCTTAAATAGCTGATCGACCCCTCAGAAAAAATTTAAATGAAAAGAGGCAGTGACCCGGAGATGGGCTGGTGCCTCTTTTTTGACTCTTTCTTATCTCTTAGACCGTACCCGATACCCTGATGGTTTGCCCGATGATATCGCTGGCTAAGTCGGACGCGAGGAAGACCACGGTATTCGCGATGTCCTGAACATCGGTGAGTCTGCCGATAGGTATCGTCTTGAGGACCCTTTCAATCAATCCTGGTGGTGCTGAACGCGCAAAACCGGTGTTGGCGAAACCCGGCGCAATGGCGTTCACGTTTATTCCCAGAGCTGCCATTTCCACCGCAATCGATTTGGTAAATATGATGACTGCCCCTTTTGCCGCGGCATATGTCACGCCTCTCGGCCCTCCGTCCAGTCCGCCCCCTGATGAGATATTAATGATTTTGCCCCACTTGCGCTCGATCATGCCGGGCAGGACCGCCATGGTGCAGTTCATAACTCCTTTGAAGTTAACGTTAATATCCAGGTCCCAGTCCGCTTCGGTCGTTTCCATGAATGGTTTTAACCCGGAGCTTACACCGGCGTTATTCACCAGTATATCGATCCGGCCGAGCTCGGCTATGGCTGCCTGGGCTACTTTTTTAGCTTCAGCATGATTCGCGACGTCAAGCTTCAGGGCGATGCCTTTCCGGCCCAGAGCTCTGGCTTCACCCGCAGTCTTCTTCGCTCCATCAAGGTCTATGTCGGTGACAACGACATGACACCCTTCTCTTGCCAAAGCAAGGGTTATAGCCTTGCCGAAACCTATTTGACTGCCGGCTCCTGTGATAAATGCAACTTTGTCCTTCAAGCCTGATTCCATTTTACCCTCCTGTAATCATATTTGAGTATCCTCGCTTAAATCTTTTGTTTTATTATAATAATTTTTTTCCAGTAACGTCTCTATTATGGCATAAAGCATTCTTCATGAGAAAATGGCTCTTCTGCGGTTTGCCTGAACGGATGTTATAATAATACTGCCAATGCTTTACGAAGAGGTGAAAAAATATGAAAATTTTAGCAATTTCAGGTAGCCCCCGGAAGGATGGAAATACGGTAATCCTGCTGAATGAGGCTCTCAAAGGGGCACAGCAGGAGGGAGCGGAAACAGAACTGTATAGCGTTTCCGGTAAGACCATCGCCCCCTGCGATGCCTGCATATCCTGCCGGAAGACAGGTAGGTGCCATATTGATGACGACATGCAGGAACTCTACCCCAAATTATTGGAAGCCGATGGCATAATCATGGGGACCCCCATTTATCACTATACCATAGCCGCCCAGACTAAAACGATTATCGATAGGACTTTTTCTCTGGACCATAATCAGACGGCTTTAGCCAATAAAGTTGGGGGGATAGTCGTTGTAGCTGCCAGCCTGGGGGTTTTGCAGGTTGTTAAAGATTTATATTTCTATTTTATTTCTATGCAAATGCTTCCAGCTAATTTCATCGCCGCTTACGCTAACACTAAAGGCGAAGCAAAAAATCTGGTAAAGTGCTTAATCGCTGCCCATGGTCTGGGGAGGCAAATGGTGTTGATAGCCGCCAAGAAATTCGAATATCCCAAGGAAATCGAGAGCGCTAAATTCGGCTATGGCACTTGGATAAAATAGGTTGACCTTTTATGGTTTAATCTCATGTTCACAAACATTACTTGAGACTGATTTGGTTCCAGATTTGTCTATAATTTTAATCGAAAATGAAGGAATCCCTTTGGTAACGGTACTAATACCATGTCAGCTCGTTGCCCGCCCTTACCATAGCGCGGACATTCTCAATTTTGGAATCGTAAGGCGTTGAACAACCTGAGCTTAAAATGAAACCTCCGCCTTCCCCGATAACTTGGATTATTTTTTTGCAATAGGCAGTCACCTGTTCAGGAGTGCCCAAAGTCAAAAGAGTCGCCGGGACGTCACCATGAAGGGCCATATGGTCTCTCAGTATCTCTTTTGCCTTGAAGATGTCGGTTGCGCCATCGAGTTGTAGAACACACCGGCCTCTGGGGAACTCTTTGAAATAGGGCAAGAACCGCGTCCAGTCAGTATCGCAGTGGAAAATAACATCGATGTCTGCATCGGCCATCGCGTAGACGAACTCCAGCCAAATGGGAAGAACAAGCTCCTCGAATTGCTTCGAATTGATGAAAATGGATGAGCCTCGTGAATTGGCAAAGGTCACCCGCCGGCACCCCGTATTCTCCACCCCTCTTTTCGCGTTAGCGATCATGTCAGGCAGGCAAGCATCAATAGCAGCCTTAACTCTATCCGGCGTCCGGCGCACGTCCATGGAGAATTTAGCCA
>CAZEUJ010000173.1:0-3754 GCA_964514525.1 uncultured Dehalococcoidaceae bacterium | reverse complement strand
ACCCGCGACAGCCTGCTTGGAGGGCAGGAACTCTACCAACTGAGTTACTCCCGCTCAAATCAAGTTAATTTTAACCTGAAAAGAATGGGATGTCAAAGTTCATCAATTGACTTTCATCATAATCTCCATCATATTAAACGCCATCACTTGTTTACAGCCGCTTGCAGAGGTTATAATGAAGCAACCGAAAAAGAGCGGCACATGCTTAACGTTACACTGATTAATCCCCCTCAGTTCACCCGTTATCCCCAGCCGCCCATCGGGCTGGCCTTGATCGCGGCTATCTTGGAAAAAGCGGGGTATGCGGTAAAGCTGATCGACGCCAACGCACTGAGACTCCTCCCCGGAGATGCGGCGGCGCTGGTAACCGATGCCGATGTTGTCGGGATTACCGCCATGACGCCGACCATCGGCAACGCATTAGAAATCGCCCGTTACCTCAAACAGTCTAATCCCGGGCTAACCGTAGTCATAGGCGGCGCCCACCCTACCCTGCTACCGGAGGATACGCTGGCATCTTCCCCGGCGGTAGACATCGTTGTCAGGTGCGAGGGCGACGAGACTATCATCGAGTTGCTGCACGCCCTCGAAGAAAAACGGAATCTGGACGACGTCGCGGGCATCAGTTATCGGGCGGGGGACAAAGTAATCCATACGACCGACCGGACTTCCACCGTGGCTATGGATTCATTGCCCTTCCCCGCTTATCACCTGCTGCCCTGGCAAAAGTATCGGCCGCACCCGCCCCACGGCATGGCGATGCCTTTTGCCGCTATGGTGACCAGCCGCGGTTGTCCCTATCGCTGTGCCTACTGCTCCAAGCCTGTTTTCGGCAGTCGGTTCCGGGCGCAGAGTCCCGAACGCGTTGTCGAGGAAATGACTTACCTTAAAGAAAAATTCGGCATTAAGGAGATCGCTTTTTACGATGATTCCTTTACGCTGGATCAAAAACGCGTCCATGCCATCTGCGAGACGATAATCGCTAAAGGGCTCAAAATAGCCTGGATCTGCGAGACACGCGTCAATCTGGTCGATAAAGAGCTGCTGCACCACATGAAACAGGCCGGCTGTTACGCTATCGCTTACGGTATCGAGTCGGCCTCGCCGGAGATAATCAAGTCTTTACAAAAAGACATTACTCTGGAGCAGGTAGAGAAAGCGGTCCGGAACAGCCGGGAAGCAGGCCTTCAGGTCATCGGATATTTTTTGCTCGGTTCCCCCGGCGAAACGCCGGACACCATAAAACAGACTATCGATTTTGCCAAAAAGCTGAAGGTGGACTTCGCCCAGTTCTCTGTTACCACCCCTTTTCCCGGCACGGAGTTATACGATATCTATATGCGCGGCAGGAAGGAAAACCCCGCCTGGGAGAGTTTTGTTTATGCCGGGACGGACAATCCCACCACTCCCGTCTTCGAGAGCGACAGGCTCAGCCGTGACGACCTTAAATACTGGATACGGCGTGCTTACCGGGCTTTCTACCTCCGCCCGTCATACGTATGGCAAAGACTGCGGCGCTGCACCTCCTGGAGTGAAATTAAGATGAACTTTAAAGGCTTGGGAATGCTGCTGAGGGGAGTATAGGAATCTGCGTGGCTATATTATGTCTACTGCACCCTGCTGTTGGTGGGTAACGCTATTTAAGGGCAGAGAAGACAAGCACATCATTCCGTGCGGTAAATATCTCCAGTTTATCCGGGGAAAGGATATACTGTGCCGCTACGGCGATTGCCGTGGTATATTCCCCTGCCTGTAACTCCTCCTCTGGAGAACACTCCCCGTTTCTCGATGCAGAAATACCCCACCGTACATTATCCCCATTGGCCTGGTACGGCAAAGTATAATCGAAGCAACCGGCCCGACCGCTGGCTGTATCGCTGTCAATGTAGAGCGTAATATCAAGTCCGGATAAAACAGGTTCGCCGTTTATCGAAACACACCGCCACTTTGTACCGGTAAGGTCAGCCGGGTCCATGGCGTATTCCGGAATCTGTTGCAGCGTCACTAGTTCTTTCCCGTCTTTATCGAAGAAACTAAGGCGCTTTTCTTTGTTTTTAAAGGACGACGTAATACTAAAGACGTGCAAATATGCGTCCGCCTGAGCTTGTTCGCCGATTTGGCAAAGAACTAAAGTAGTCATGGTATCGGAAAAATATAAAGAATCGCTGCTCAGAGCATATTTACCCCCATAGGTATTGCAGGTAATGCATCCCCAGAAGGTGCCGTCATTCTGGAAGTAAAGGCTGATATAAGTATCTTCAGACAATGCGGTACCGTTGATTGAGGCGACTTCCCACTGGGTGCTTTCCAGCCCGGTTGTGGTGATTTCCGGTGGGGTAACTAAAGGCTCGTCAGCTTCGTTATCGCCGCATGCCAGTATACTTACCGGGGAGAGCAATGCCAGAACAAGGAGGAGCCAGAGAGAAGGTCTTTTCATAGCATTATCTCCCTGCTATTAAGCTAAACATTATGTCAAGTATGGAAAGTCGGGGCGAGTGGATTTGAACCACCGACCTCAGCGTCCCAAACGCTGCGCGCTAAGCCAGACTGCGCTACGCCCCGCCAGATAAAGTATAGCCGAGAGTCTGCCCTAACGCAATATATCCAGCTATAAAAAAGAAGAGGGGCTTTTCGCCCCCCCTGTCGCTACCTACGTATCAAATCTAATCCCGGCAGTCCGGGCATTTGTCGTAATCGCTCAGCGGCGTCCCGGAAATTTTAGCTATATATTCAATCTGCTTTTCCGGTGCCCAGTACTGACCGCATACGGAGCACTTCCTCATCTTGAACTCCATGCTGTTATGCGGCCACCTTATATACCGCATGCCGTCAACATCCTCGAAAGCAATCGCACCCGTGGGGCAGCTGTAAGCGCAGGAGCCGCAGCCGATACATGCCTCGGAGAAGTCCTCGTTGAACGGTGTGGTAAGTTCTCTCTCCGTGCCGCGTTTGGACAGGCTGATGGCCGCCACACCCACGACTTCCTCGCAGGTGCGGGCGCAGTTGGCGCAGAGGATACATTTGTTATTTCCGTTTTGCTCAACCAGGCGCGTCTTTTCCAGTCCGTATTCTTTCGCCATGTCCCTTATTACTTCCGAATCCGGGCATCTGGCCAGCAGCAGTTCGAGCAGCATCTTACGGATTTTTCTCAATCTTTCGGTATCCGTCTGGACGGTAAGTCCTCCCTCCACCAGGTAAATGCAGGAAGTGACCAGTCGCTCCCGGCCCCGGGCGGTCTTTATCTCCACCAGGCAGAGTCGGCAGGCGCCGTAAGGGGCGACCGCCTCATTCTCGCAGAGGCTCGGGATGTAGATGTTATTGGCGCGGGCGGCATGGAGTATACTTGTGCCCTCTTGCGCTTGTATCGGCCGTCCGTTAATCGTTAAATTTACCATCTCGTTATATCCTTATTTTCCCTCGAATTTACACACGCCGGCGGGGCATTTCTTATCTCTGATATGGGCTTCGTATTCCTCTCTAAAATGGCGGATGGAGCTCATGACCGGGTTAGGGGCAGAGCCGCCCAGCTGGCAGAGCGAGGCGTCATAGAGGGTGGCGCAGAGCTCTTCCAGCAATTGAATATCCCCTTCCTTCCCCCTCCCCTTGGTAATATCATCGAGGATGTATTTCATCTGCCTCAACCCTTCGCGGCAGGGCAGGCACTTGCCACAGGACTCCCCCTCGAGAAAGGTCGTATAATACCGCGCCATGTCCACCATGCAGGTCTTATCGTCCATGACGATCATGCCGCCGG
>CAZEUJ010000172.1:0-3759 GCA_964514525.1 uncultured Dehalococcoidaceae bacterium | reverse complement strand
GAAAAAAGCGTTAGTTCAGTTCAACATAGTTAAGTATTTGTGAAAAATGGACTTGACGCAATATGTAAAAGACTCGTAATATAATAGCCGTTATTTGGTGTTTTCGATAAATAGCGTTGTGCCTGCCCTGAGCGTAGTCGAAGGGATGAACTAACGGAATAATCAAATTCTTCAAAGGTCGTATGCGTGTTATGCCAATAGACTTGCACTTTTGGGATATTATGCGAACCCAGATAATCAATAGTTAGAAAGGCGCTTCGTATAATTCTGATTTTGTGATAAAATGCTTTTGTTGCTATGATATATCGTCGATGGCCAGAATGGTGGGATTGGGAATTAGAGCTTAGCCCACACTTATTCAAGCGCATGATTGATCGTAGCTTTTCAGAATTGGACCTGCGAACGATGCTTGAACATTCGAGAGGTTATCGGCCCGATATAGTTGAAGGGCGTTGGGTCATCATTACTTCACATCGCAGTCGAACATGGGAAGTAATTGTGGAGCCTGATTACGATGCCAAGCGTTTGTTAGTAATAACAGCCTATCCATATTGGGAATCTTGAAATGAATGACTCATATTTGGAAGTGACATTTCGACATGGTCGACCGATGGCTGCGTACTACTATTTGCCGCGTTGCACGAGAGACAAGAGCCATCGAACGAAGCGAGTTGAGCCGGGGCTTGTGATTGATTTTGCCCATGATGGCAGACCAATTGGAATTGAGATTTTAGCGCCGGATAAGCTCACTTTAACTGCGTTCAATCGGGTGCTTCGTGAGCTTGGTTTTCCTCCGTTGAAGGGTGCAGATTTGGCTCCCTTGATGGCAGCTTAACCCGAATATTTCATAGGGAGCTTCAAATTCAGAGTTGGCGGATGATTTTGGCATAAATTCGGCAGTATACACCTGATTTGATACATTCTGATATCCTGCACATTTGCTTCCCGCTGATTGTTTTCATATCAAACGGCAAGCTCCATGACCATATCGTTCCGCTTAAGAGGTATTTTATCCATGTCGATGCTCAGGCAGCCTTCCACTGCATCATACAAGTTTTTGATTAGCTCTTGCATGGTTTCCCCTTGGGTTATACAGCCGGGTATGGACGGCACCTCTGCCCAATAGCCTCCTTCTTGTGCTTCGTGGATGATGACTTTTAGCTTCATTATGTATTTCTCCATGTAACGACTAACACGTATTCGAATCGTTGGAAGCCGGATTTCGCCCTCATTATACTGAAACTGCCGCAGGCTGTCAAACCTAAACGTAAACCGTAGCGTAGGGACTTGAGCTTAGCGAAGAAATCGACTCGTCTTGGCGTAGGCGCCAATCCGGAGCCAGAAGGCCATTGTCGCAGCGGGGCTATTCTTTACATAATCAACGGCCTGCTAATGAAACAGCATCTGATGCGCGTACAGACTGAATATTGTGCATGGCATCGTCGTCGAAGAAACGCGCACCACATGACCGGCACTTATAGTGGCGAAGTCTCTTGACCGTTAGTCCGTCCCCAAGCCGGCATGTCTCTACCGTACGAGTAAGCTGAATCCGGCCGCACTCCGGACAAGGCAGAGGTTCAGATATCCGTGCTTCTTTTTGATGAGATGAGGACATAGAAAACATAAAATTAAAGAAGACAGAAGCCAGAATACAGAAGACAGAATTCAGACTCCTGACTACTATTTCCTGAATTTGCCATCTCCAGCTCTGACTTCTCTGTGAAGAGGACTCGTCGTGAAATTACCAGACGCTTTATCCGAATAAAAATATCCATACCTTACTCTGGATATAATCTACAGTATTCAGGATAGTAAGTCAAACAAAAACGCTTCATGCCAGGCGTTACTCGACCCATGAGATAAATAACTTGGTAATCAGGACAAAATCGCAGTTGGCTATCTCACGGGTCAAGAGCCTGCCAAGTGGGCGTCAACTGAGCCCAAAATAGGACGACGGGAAATCAAGAAAACAGGATAATAGTTGCCCCCGACTTAATCGGGGGTGGTTAATTGGTAATTAAAATTCTTGGTCAGACTAATCAACTAATTCACTAATTTGCTAATTTATTGATACTCTGATAACTGGCTTTGACCTGTCCCGGCGAAACTTGCTGTATATAGACTCGTCTCTGCGACGGCCGAAGCCATAGCAGGATAATAAACGTCATTCATGGATGTCATTATTTGTACAATACAAGTGGAGATCAGCTTTTCAACAACCCTGCGGTCTCAATTCTTCACTATTTTCTAATTTTCCAAATCATTTTGTGTTTAACAGACCACCTCTTGGTGATGGACTCGACTCACACATTTTATCTGATGCTACGTCGATGACCCATGTCCCTGCAATCCTATCGTGCAGTGCTCTGTGTTCGCTATCGACTAGCGCCCATAAGAAACCCAGATTCAGAGTGATTCCAGAGGACAAAACATATCCATAAGTGCGAAGCAGCGCTCGCCAAAAGCCTGGATAACGACCATCTCTGCAAACTACCCGAAGGCCGAATGCCATTTTGCCAGGCGTTGCGCCGCAGAGCCTCCAAAAGATGGTGTAGTAGAGTCCAGTAAGACCGAACCAAGCAAGCAGCGGCATGCTGCTACTGAAAGAGCCGAAAAGCAACGAGTTGCCTACGACCCGGAACGTTAACTCACCCGCCCCAGTCACGATGAGGGCATCTATGAGCCATGCAGCGGCTCTCTTAGAAAACGCAGCTTCGCAGTCTGGAGACGGGCATACTTGAGCAGATGTACCCTTCGGTTTCGACCAGCCTCGGATGAAATTAAACCTCTGCTGTAGCTTTTGATAGAGGATTTCTTCCGAAAGACCTGATTCATGCGCGACCTCTCGTATCTTGGGAAGATGATGTCGATCAAAACACTTTCGTTGCTGGTGTCGGATGTACATGGATTGGGCCACTTCTAACGGGATTGCCACGAGAAACAACAATAGTATGTAACCGAAACCTTCCAGGCTAATGCCTTTGGTCAGAACAACAAGCCCCACCGCAATCAGAGCACAAATATTCCCTATGCGTGCTATTTTCTTCCTAATCGCCTTCATATCTCCAGATGCTTTTTCAAACAAAGGGTCAAGGTTGCTTCGCCCAGGCTTGGGACCAAGAGGCACGGGCGACTTAACTTGCCTCGGATCTGGCGCCATTTTGCGGAGCGCGTCCAGAAAATCTGGAGGAATCGAAAAACCTTTCGTTTCTGCTGTGTGTATATCTGCCCAAGCCGCTAAGTGGTTTCGTGTGAAATAATATGCGACGGCTCTGCTGTAGTACGCGGCTGCCAAGCTTGGATTTAGACGAATAGCTTCAGTGCAGTCAGAAATAGCGCGTGTATAGTTCCCCTTGCCTTGCCAAGCATATGCCCGATGATAGAACGCTTCAGCCAGATTGGGGTTTGCTAGGATGGCGGCATTTAGATCAGCAATTGCTGCATCCCACGCCTGCCGTAAACAATGAGTATTGCCGCGATTATTGTAAGCGGGGTCAAAAGCGGGATCGATTTGGATAGCCTTTGTGTAGCAGGTAATGGCGGTTTCAAGGTCATTCCGGCTGACCGCATCGTTTCCTTTTTCAACCCACTCCATAGCAGGGGTTTTTATTGTTTGCTTGGACCATGGGATGTACTGCATCGTCGGGACAGTGGAAGGCCGTTGTCCCCGGACGATGAAATTAGCCTTACAACTTTCACAGTGAACTCGGGAGCCGGATTGTTGTGGATGTGACCGTGCAGGTTGAGCACGCCCTGTTC
>CAZEUJ010000171.1:0-3786 GCA_964514525.1 uncultured Dehalococcoidaceae bacterium | reverse complement strand
TGTCATTTGTCAAATAGAAAATAATTGAATCCGGGAAGGAAAAAACGCTAAGATATTAATAGCATGACGCAATCTTCTACTAAACGCCTCTCTTTCCTCGACCGCTTTTTAACGCTGTGGATTTTCCTGGCGATGGGGTTCGGGGTGTTATTGGGGTGGCAGGTATCGGAAGTCGCCGACTTTATTAATTCCCTAAAAGTGGGGACGACCTCCATTCCTATAGCCATCGGCTTAATTCTAATGATGTACCCTCCCCTCGCTAAAGTGCGCTACGAAGAAATGGGGCGGGTCTTCCGCAACTGGCGGGTGCTGGGACTATCGCTGGTGCAGAACTGGGTAATCGGGCCGATACTGATGTTCCTACTGGCGATAGCCTTCCTCGGCTATGTCTGGCCAAAGCCGGACTACATGGTCGGCCTGATAATGATAGGCCTGGCGCGGTGCATCGCCATGGTCATCGTCTGGAACGAGCTCGCTAAAGGCGATAGGGAGTACGCCGCCGGGCTGGTGGCCTTTAACTCCGTCTTCCAGATATTGTTCTACACGGTATACGCCTGGGTCTTTATCACCATACTGCCAGGGTGGTTCGGACTGAAAGGCTCGGCCGTGGACGTTTCCATGGCGGAAATAGCCAAGAGCGTATTTATTTACCTCGGCATACCGTTCTTCGGCGGGATGCTGACGCGCTTCATTTTCCTCAAGACCAAAGGCCGCGACTGGTACGAAAGCAAGTTCATCCCCAAGATAAGCCCGATAACGCTGGCGGCGCTGCTGTTCACCATCGTGATAATGTTCTCCCTCAGGGGCGAGACCATCGTCGAGTCCCCGCAGGACGTCCTCATTATCGCCGTGCCGCTGCTCATCTATTTCGTCATCATGTTCCTGGTATCGTTTTATATGGGGAAGAGAATCGGGGCGGACTACAGCCAGACGGCCAGCATCGCCTTCACCGCCGCCAGCAATAACTTCGAGCTGGCCATCGCCGTGGCGGTGGCGGTGTTCGGCATCGGTTCGGGGCAGGCTTTCGCCGCCGTCATCGGGCCGCTGGTCGAGGTGCCGGTGCTCATCAGCCTGGTGAACCTGGCGCTCTACTTCCAGCGCAGGTATTTCAAAGAGGGCGTTTCTTAGCCTCATCTTTTTAATCCCATTTTTTCATGCTTTGACATTTTAATGCTATGACGTTATAATGCCAAAGGAGGTGGATCATGACGACGCCAACTAAAAGAACAACTGTCTATTTAGACCCCGAATTACACAAGGCTCTACGCCTTAAAGCTGTCGCCGTCTCCCAATCGGTATCACAGCTTGTTAATGAGGCTGTGAGAGAATCATTGAAAAAAGACAGGAATAAATATAATTCAATACTGGAAATAATGTCTAAACCCGAGCTGCGGGACTCGTGGCCCAAAAAGGAGTAGAACCTGAACCCAATGGTTGCTCATATTGGGGCGCCATTGATAGAACATCTCGGGAAAGCTCGAAGGGGCCCCGACTCTAATCCAACTATTATTGCGCCAGTCTTATGGCAAGTGCTAGAATGACAGTAAGCGGATAATTTCTTCAAGGAGCGGGCTTGTTTACCGGCATTGTCCAAGAGATAAGCAGTATTGTCTCCGTTACTAAAGACGGACTGGTGATTGCCGCCGGGCGGGCGCTGGAGGGGATACAGGAAGGCGGGAGCATCGCCGTCAACGGCGTCTGCTTGACCGTAACCAGATTTGATGAGAAGTCGTTCGAGGCGGACGTTATGCCGGAAACACTCAGTAAAACCAACCTGGGACAACTCCGCCCCGGAGATAAAGTCAACCTGGAAAGGCCGCTGGCTTTCAACGGAGAGATAGGCGGGCACCTGGTACAGGGGCACATCGACGATACGGGAAGAGTCGTTCAGATAGCCCGGGAAGGCGAAGCGGTGCTTATGAGGTTCCAGGCAAAACCGGAAGTGATGCGGTATATCGTCCCCAAGGGCTTTATCGCCGTGGACGGCATCAGCCTGACGGTAACCACCAGAGACGCCAGTACTTTCGGCGTATCAATCGTGGGGTATACGCGCCGGCATACGACTCTGGCCGATAAAAAGCCGGGCGATATGGTCAACCTGGAAACGGACATCATTGGCAAATACGCGGCCAGTCTTTACGGTCCACAGAGCCCGGGTATTACCGCCGAATTTTTACGGGAGCACGGTTTCACGGTAAACTAAAGCTCCCGATAAATATGGAGAGATAACAATGGCACTGGCAACGATACCGGAAGCAATCGAAGACATCAAAGCCGGTAAATTCGTCATCGTGGTGGACGACGAGGACCGGGAAAACGAAGGCGACCTTATCATGGCCGCCGAAAAAGTCACGCCCGAAGCCATCAACTTCATGGCCAGATACGGCCGGGGTCTCATCTGCGTGCCGATGACCGGCGAACGACTGGACGAACTCAAGATACCCATGATGGCCAGTAACAACACGTCACATTTCGGCACAGCCTTCACGGTATCCGTCGAGGCAAAGCACGGCACCAGCACCGGCATCTCCGCCGCGGACCGCGCCAGGACCGTGCAGACACTCATCAACCCGAAGACCAGTCCCGAAGATATCGTCATGCCGGGACATACGTTCCCCCTGCGCGCCAGAGACGGGGGCGTGCTGGTGCGCGCCGGGCAGACCGAGGCCACGGTAGACCTTGCCAGGCTGGCGGGACTCTACCCCGCCGGCGTCTGCTGCGAAATCATGAACGAGGACGGCACCATGGCGCGTCTGCCACAACTGGAGACGTTCGCCAAGAAGTTCGACCTGAAAATCGTCAGCGTGGCCGACCTCATTGCCTACCGTTACCGCCACGAGAGGTTAGTCACGAGAGTGGCCGAAGCCAAGCTGCCGACGCAGTTCGGCAATTTTAAAGTAATAGCCTACAAAAGCAGCACCGACGCCGACGAACACCTGGCCCTGGTACTGGGAGACGTGGCTACCGACGAACCCGTGCTGGTGCGGGTGCACAGCCAGTGCCTGACCGGCGACGTTTTTCACAGCCTGCGCTGCGACTGCGGCGAGCAGATCGATATGGCCATGAAACGCATCGCAGAGGAAGGGCGGGGCGTCGTCCTGTACATGAGACAGGAAGGCAGGGGTATCGGCATTCATAATAAAATCAAAGCCTACGCTCTACAGGACAAGGGCATGGATACCGTCGAAGCCAATCTCACGCTCGGCTTCAAAGCCGACCCCCGCGATTACGGCATCGGCGCGCAGATACTGGCGGACCTGGGCGTGCGCAACATGCGACTGATGACGAACAATCCCAAGAAAATGAGCGGACTGGAAAGCTACGGACTGAACATCGTCGAACAACTCCCCATCACCACCAAGCCGAACCCGCATAATCGACGTTACCTCCAGACAAAGCAGAAAAAACTGGGGCACCTCCTCAAAGTGCCGGATAACGATAACTATTAAATAGCTAAGGAGACACTGATGAGCAAGACTTACGAAGGCAATCTAATCGGCAAGGGGCTGAAGTTCGGGGTGGTGGTATCGCGTTTCAACGAGTTTTTCAGCACGAAGCTGCTGGAAGGGGCCAAAGACGCCCTACTCCGCCACGGCGTCCTCGAGACCGATATCGAAGTAGCCTGGACGCCCGGCTCGTTCGAAATACCACTAATTGCGCAGAAAATGGCGGAAACGAAGAAATACAACGCCGTTATCTGCCTGGGGGCGGTGATAAGGGGCGGGACGCCCCACTTCGACTACATCGCGTCCGAGGTAGCCAAGGGCATCGCTAACGTGGGGCTAA
>CAZEUJ010000170.1:0-3827 GCA_964514525.1 uncultured Dehalococcoidaceae bacterium | reverse complement strand
CCGCTGGCCGGCATCCCGTATCACGCCTTGGACGGCTATCTGGCCAGGCTCATCAACCGCGGCTACAAGGTGGCTATCTGCGAGCAGCTTACCAAGCCCGGCGAGACGAAAGGGATGCTGGAGCGCGATGTCGTCCGCCTGGTGACCCCGGGCACGGTCGTGGAGCCGGGACTCTTAAACAGCAAGAGCAATAACTATCTGGCCAGCGTGGCGGTGGGAGAAGGGGCGGTGGGCCTGGCCTTCGTGGACATCACCACCAGCGAGTTCGCCGTGACGCAGTTGACTCTGGAGAGGGCAATTACGGAGTTGCAGCGACTTAACCCGTCGGAGGTAATTGCCCCCGAGGGAATCGATTTGGACAGCCTGGGACTGGCCGATAACGTTACCCGCCTCGACCCCTATCGTTTCGAGCTGGAAATAGCCCGACAGGCTTTACTCGACCACTTCGGGGTGACGACTCTGGAGGGCTACGGCTGCGCCCGCCTGCCGCTGGCGATAAGAGCGGCCGGGGCTATCGTCCATTATATCGGGGAAACGCAAAAAACGGTGCTGGGGCAACTTACCCATCTCACAACGTATTCAACCGATGGCTTCATGGCGCTGGACGAGCAGACCCAGCGGAACCTGGAAATTTTTCAGGGGGCGAGGTCGGGAACTGTGGAAGGTTCTCTGCTCTCCGTCATCGACGCGACGAAAACTCCTATGGGCGGCCGGCTGTTGAGGAAATGGTTGGGGCAACCTCTATTAGATGTGGCGGCTCTCGATAAAAGACTGGACGCTATCGACTGGTTTGCCGGAAGGTCGCTTGTCCGCCGCCAGATAACCGGGATTTTAAAAGATATCGCCGACCTCGAGCGGTTGATTAATCGCGTGCGGAGTGAAATAGCCATCCCGCGGGAGCTGGTAACGTTACGCCGCAGCTTGGAAGCCGTCCCGAAACTTAAGGAGATGATAGAGAGTGCCGGCGATACTGTCGCTATCGATTGGCTTAAAGATGAGCTTAAAACTAGTAACGAAGTCGTCGACTTAATTGCTCAGGCGCTCGTCGACGACCCTTCTTCTACATTAGGGGAGGGCGGGGTGATCAGGCCCGGCTTTTCTGAAGAGTTGGACAACCTGCGCCAGTCCAGCGGAAATGCCCGCAAATATTTAGCCGACCTCGAGCGGAAGGAGCGCGAGCGCACCGGCATTAAAAACCTGAAGGTCGGCTTTAATAACGTCTTCGGCTATTACATCGAGGTATCCAACGCCAATTTGAAGCAGGTGCCGCCCGACTTTATCCGCAAGCAGACCCTCGTTAACGGCGAGCGCTTTTTCACGCCGGAGTTAAAAGAATTTGAGTCGCTGATTTTGAATGCCCGCGACCGCATGGAAGTAATGGAGACCGACCTTTTCCGGCGGGTGTGCCGGCAGGTGGCCGCCGAAAGTGAAAAGGTACTGGCGCTGGCCGCCGCCCTCGCCTACCTGGATGTCTTTTCGAGTCTGGCGGAGGTGGCCGTCCATAATAACTATGCCCGCCCCTCCCTTAACGACGGCAATATTATCGATATCAGGCAGGGGCGCCACCCGGTGGTGGAAAGAAGCCTCGCCGCCGGTAGCTTTGTCCCCAACGACATTTATTTATCCAACGATGACGTCCAGCTTATCGTTCTCACCGGCCCCAATATGTCGGGGAAATCTACGTACTTAAGGCAGGTCGCCCTTATCGTGCTGCTGGCGCAAATCGGCAGCTATGTCCCGGCGGAGTCGGCCAGGATAGGCATCGTCGACCGCATCTTTACGCGCATCGGGGCCCGGGACGACCTCGCCGCCGGGCAATCGACCTTTATGGTGGAGATGGTGGAGACCGCCAACATCTTGAATAACGCTACTTCCCGCTCCCTCCTCATCCTCGACGAAATCGGTCGCGGCACCAGCACTTACGATGGCCTTTCCATTGCCCGCGCCGTCGCGGAATACATCCATAACTATCAGGGGCTGGGCGCCCGGACGGTCTTCGCCACGCACTACCACGAGATGGTCGCGCTGGCGGGCTACCTCCCGCGCGTGAAAAACTTCAACGTGGCCGTCATAGAAGAAGCGGGCAAGGTGATTTTTCTGCATAAAATCGTGCCGGGCGGGGTGGATAAGAGCTATGGCATCCATGTGGCGCAGCTGGCCGGCCTGCCCCGGTCGGTGCTCCACCGCGCCCGCGAGGTTTTATCCGAACTGGAGAGCGATAACCAGGGAAAGAAGCCGGGGAGAAAAGCCAGGGAGCCGGCCCAGCAGATGGCTATGTTCGGGGGTGAATCGGCGGTGGAGGAAGAGCTTAAAAAACTTGACCTCGACGGCCTGACGCCCCTGGAAGCTTTAAATAAACTATACGAGCTGAAGAAGAAGACGGGTGAGGGTTAATACGTTTATCTGGCCGTACTGTTGACACAGTCCGGGATTAGGAATAAATTGGTAATGCCGGGTGATGCACCAGCAAATTTTTTCAGGAGGAGGTTGTTTATGGCAAGAAGTGTCCTTTTAATGAAATTGACGGAACAGGGAGCCAAAACCATCAAAGAGGCGCCGCAGCGGATTGAACAGGCACTAAAAATATTTGAAAAGATGGGCGGCAAGTTATTGGGATTCTACGTAATAACCGGAGAATATGATTACGTAGCCATCGGCGAAATGCCGAGTGATGAAGCGGCTCTGACTTTTGTTCTGGGGCTGACGGCGCAAGGTAATGTTAAAGTAACGACATGCAAGGCATACACGCAACAGGAGTTCGCCGCGATAGTCAAGAAACTCCCTTAATACGAAATCGATATAATGAAACCGCCGGTGCATCACCCTCTTTAACAATTCTAGTCCATATCTCTCTGGAAGCTCTGAAAACGGAGTTAGAAAGGAACGAACCCATGAAAATCCTCGCCATCTGTTGCAGTCCGCGAAAAAAGGGTAACACGGAAATTTTGTTGAAAGAAGCGCTAGCAGCGGCAAAAAAGGCGGGCGCTGAGGTAGAGCTTTTCACCGTGGCGGGCAAGACCATCGGGCCCTGCCTCGACTGCGGCGCCTGCCGTAAGGCGGGTATCTGCGCCCAGAAGGACGATATGCAGCCCCTTTACGATAAGCTCCTGGCGGCGGACGGCATTATCTTCGGCACGCCGGTGTATTTTTACAGCGTAACCGCCCAGTGCAAGACGGTGATGGACCGCACCATCGCTTTAAGCCACCCCAAGCGTAATCTGCATAATAAGGTGGGGGGCATCGTGGTGGTGGGCGCCAGCCAGGGAAATATAAGCGCGGTGAAAGACCTCGGGTTCTATTTCGTGTCTCGCAGTATGCTCTATGCCGGTAATATCTCCGCTTACGCCATGGCGGAGGGGGACGTGAAACAGCTTACGAAGTGCTTGGAAGCCACGCGCGACCTGGGAAGGGGCATGGTGAAGCTGATAAAGATGAACTTCAAGTATCCGCCAGAATTGACGGGCAGGGTGTTTGCTTACGGGACGCATACGAAGTAGAGGCGGGAAGAAATATAGGGGGGCGCGCGAAGCGCGCCCCCAATCGAGACTCTGCCAAGTAAGGCGTTTAAGAGGGGCGTCAGCCCCTCTTTTCTTTTGCCCCCTTCCCTTTATAAAATCCCCAAGGGAAGGGGGAAGGGGGATGGGTTACCAGAAAAAAGCTTGTCCCTTTATCCCCTTTTGAGGTACACTAAATTATCTCTCTTTTAACGGAGGCACTGTCATGAAAGCATTGGTCATCTATGATTCACAGTACGGCAACACGGAGAAAATCGCCCAAGCCATTGGCGGAGCATTAGGGGAAGAGGCTAAAGTGGTCAGGGTAGGGGA
>CAZEUJ010000169.1:0-3842 GCA_964514525.1 uncultured Dehalococcoidaceae bacterium | reverse complement strand
GATATGGATAAACAGAGCTATTTTCACGGGACAGGCCGCCGCAAGACGGCCGTAGCGCAGGTAAAGCTGATGGTGGGAAACGGCGCCATTATCATCGATGGCACGCCTCTGGAACAACGTTTCCCCTCCCTCGAGCACCAGCGCATCATCAACCAGCCGTTTCTCGCCACCGAGACTACCGGCAAGTACAATGCGGTTATCAAGGTATCGGGCGGCGGCGTTACCGGGCAAAGCAGCGCCATTTCTCACGGGATTTCCCGCGCCCTGGTCCGCGCCGACGATCGTTTCAAGCCGGTCCTGCGCCAGAACGGCCTGCTCACGCGCGACGCCCGCGCCAAAGAGCGGAAGAAGCCCGGACTCAGACGTGCCCGCAAGGCGCCGCAGTACACCAAGCGTTAAAAGAATATCTTTAGAAGAACCAAGCGCCGGATTTTCACTGACACGGTCGGGATTCCGGCGCTTCTTTATTGTCTTTTTCGTTTATTTTTTTGGTTGGCAGGCGCTAACCTCACCCCTTACCCCTCTCCAGCCAGGATTATATCAAGAAACCCAAATTTACCAGGCTGGAGAGGGGAATAATAGAGAGAGGGGGCTTCGCCCCCTCTGGCTGCGCACTCCCCTGCTTACCTGCGCGGCGTTTAAGAGGGGCGCAGCCTCTCTTCTTTTTCTTCCCCCTCTCAAACAATACTTGATACGATTACTGATAATAATCCAGTTTGAGAGGGGGATAAAGGGGGTGAGGTAAGATGGTGAGGTCACATAAATCTACTCTCTTTCTCCTCCCCTGCTAAAACAGGTACAATATAATAAGAATGCCTAATTCCAAGACGATTCACATCGAAGGCGTCGGCGCCGTTTTATTTGAACGCAGCACCCGTGCCCGACGTATTCTCCTCACTATCCGCCCTCACCAGGGCATCAGGGTAGCCGTTCCCAGGCACGCGTCTCTGGAATCAGCTCTCACATTCGTCCGCAATAAAAAGCCGTGGATTAGTAAACACCTGGTAAAAATTAAGGAATATGAAAAACAGAAGAAAGCCTTTAACGACATTTTTCTCTCTATTGATAAAGTAAAAGCCGGAAAGCAAATAATCCGTCGACTCCATCAACTGGCACAACGATACGGATTCACCTTTGGTAGAGTATCCATGAGGAACCAAAGAACGAGGTGGGGAAGCTGTTCAGTTAAGGGAAATATCAGTCTCAATATAAAGCTAGTGGCGCTGCCCCCGGAATTACGCGACTACGTTATCCTGCACGAGCTTGCCCATACCAGAATACACAACCACAGCAAGAGGTTCTGGAAAGAGCTGGATAAATACGTACGGGACAGCAAAGCTAGGGCCGCCAGATTGGTAGAATACGGACTTAGATTGCTATAGCCTCTACCCCTTTTCCAGCCTCTCCTTCAAATAATCGATGGCCTTTACAGGGGTAGGATCGACCTGACAGAGAATCGCCAGGTAGTAGCTGGTAAAGTCGCCCATCATCACCAGGCTCATCATCTGGGCAAGGGCACTTTCTCCCTCGCTGTCCACGAAATCGTAAGCCACCCCCGCCTGCTTGAGCAGCTCCGCGGTGACGTCGTAGCGCAGCTTAATCTTATCGCTAAAGTCGGGCGATCTCAGTAAAACAACTCTTATTTTCGAGGCTGCCCCTTTGGGCAGTTGATAGCCCACGGTGGCGTTGTGGTTTAGCTCCGGGAAGAGATCGTAAAAACCCCAGGCTTTACTATTTTCGTTAATCTGGGTCTTCCAGCGGTGGGCTACTTCCGCGGTAATGCCCGCGCCGTATATCACCGGCAGATAGCCGTGGAGACGCCGCGCCAGTTGTTTGGCCGGATTGGCTTTCAGCGGCGATTTCTCGTCCAGCTTCACGGAGAGGCGTTCCAGCAATTGTATCGTCTCCGCCACGTCTGCCGTCTTGTCCTTGATAAAGCCGAGCTTTTGCATCACGCCCAGAATGGAGAGGAAGCTAAAGCCGAGAGCGGCGCGTGGCTGCGATTCGTATTCGATCTTGAAAACGGGGACTTTATTGGCTTCGGCCATCTCTTTCAGTTTGCCGCCTGTTGTTATCGCCAGCTTCTTATAGCCGGCTACGAGCGCCGCTTCGAACGCGGAAAGCGTTTCCTCGGTATTGCCGGAAAAGCTGGAGGCAATCAATAGCGACCTCACATCGGCGAAGGCGGGCAGTCCGTAGTCGCGGTGGACGATAACGGGAATCTTTGATTCCGACTCCACCAGGCTCCTGACCAGGTCGCCGCCGATGGCCGACCCGCCCATACCGAGGACGACCACTTTATCTACGTTGGCATAGTGAGGCGGCAGGTCGAAACTCATGGCAGCCTGCCACGCCTGCCGGCACTGCAACGGCAACTCTTTGATATACTCGAGCATTTCCTCGGGGTCGTATTTTGCATATACCCTGGGGTCGTCGAGATTGATTTTAGCCATCGCTTACTCCCTGTTAATGCCTTTTTATACCCCGGCTATTTCCCGTCCGATTTTGAGTATGCGGTCCGCCCTCTCTGGCGAATCGGTCTCGGTATAGATACGCAGCAGTGGCTCGGTGCCGGAAAAACGTATGAGCAGCCAGGTATTGTCCGCGAGGATAAACCGGAAACCATCCGTGGTATCGAGCTTTGCTACCCTGATCTTATCAATGATCTGTGGTGGCTTTTGTACATGCTTGATGATGGACTGGCGTTCTTTCTCGGGAAACTTTATGTCAATCCGTTGGTAATGGTGCGGCCCCACTTTAGAGTAAAGGTAGCTGATCAGTTCGGACGGACTTTTGCCGGTCCTGACCATGAAGTCAAGGAAATAGAGGCTGGATAAAATGCCATCGCGCTCGGCGACGTGCCCCCGGAATCCGTAGCCGCCGCTCTCCTCTCCACCGATGATAGCGTCCTTGGACATCATCAGCGGCGCCACGTATTTGAAGCCCACCGCTGTCTCGTACACCGGCACGTTAAAAAGCTCGCCGAGGCGGTAAGCCATGCTGGTGGTGGTCAGCGTCTTGATGATGGGTCCGCGTTCGCCGCGCACTTCGAGGAGGTAAAGGCAGAGTAGCGCGAAGACCTGGAGCTGGTTGATAAAATTGCCCTTTTCATCGATAATGCCCATGCGGTCGGCATCGCCGTCGGTAGCCAGTCCCGCGCTGGCTTTTTGCTCTTTGACTTCGGCAGATAGCCCATCGAGATTCGGTACGATTGGCTCCGGCTGTAGACCCGGAAAGAGTGGATTTCTCTCGCCGTTTATCTCGATAAGTCTATTGTTGCCTCCTCCGAGTATCTTCGCCAGGTAACCGGCTCCGGCCCCGTACATGGGGTCGATGACCAGCTTTAGTCCGGCGTTGCGCAGGCGGTTCAGGTCGACCAGCCGCGCTATTTGCTCGAAGTAGATGGGGTCGAGGTCGGTATCTATGACGAGCCCTTTGTTTTTAGCCTCAACGAGGGGCAGTCTGCTGACTTTTCCGGCATCATACGCTTTAGAAATAAATTCGACTATTTTCGAGCTAATTTCGTCGGAGGCGCTGGATCCGTGCTCGTCCTTGTATTTAAAGCCGTTCCAGTTGCCCGGATTGTGGCTGGCGGTAATGACGATAGCCCCGCCGGCTTTTTTCACCAGGACGCCGTAGCTGATAACGGGCGTTGGCGCGGCTTTAGGAGTAAGGTAGACTTTAATGCCGTTGCCGGCGATGACCTCGGCGGCGGCGGCGGCGAAGTCCTCGGAGGCAAAGCGCGTATCGTACCCGATGACCAGCCCGCGGTCGGCCAGCTTTGTTTTTTTTAGGTAATCGGCCACGCCCTGGGCGCAGTAGCGGACGTTTTCAAAGGTGAA
>CAZEUJ010000168.1:0-3879 GCA_964514525.1 uncultured Dehalococcoidaceae bacterium | reverse complement strand
TCCGCATCCTTTCCCAAAACTTTAAAAGCTTTATCCAGTCCTTCTTCAATGGTAGGAATCGGGGTTACCATCATTTGCCCGACGATACTATCTTCCATATTAGATAAGAGATAGATAGTATGATTGAGTTGAGTCCTGGCTAAAATCAGGTTTTGCCAGCCTCCGCCAGTGTGACTGGTCTTCCTTAGTGTTTCCAGCACCTCTCCAGGAGAACGAGCTGAAGCGTGTAACGCCCTGAAGTCTTCTGCCCCAATACCCCGAGAACATGCCGAAGCTATAATAATAATCCCCCCATCCCGGGTTATCTGATAGGCTGTATCTATGCCCTTGCAGGTCTGGTAAAAATCCAGGTCCGCCGGTGCTCCTCCGTTGGAAACGATAGAGATATCAACCTTGTGGTCTATCTCAACCTGAGCTATTTCCCTTTCAACGGCGCAGCCCGTTTCATGGGCCAACCACGGATTGCCCGCGAAGACATGGGTGATTTGCTTTTCCTGGTTCAAGAGCACATTGACGATAAAATCCAGTTTAGCTATTTTAGCTTGTTCAATCATGTCTTCGTGGACGGGATTGCCGTCAAGAACTCCTGCTCTGGCGCTTTGATGCTGTATCATCTCAAACCTGTGATTATGACTGATGGCTCTGGCGCTGCTGACACCGGGCATGATGCTTTTTCGTCCTCCGGAAAACCCAGCAAAAAAGTGGGGTTCAATAAAACCGGTGCTGATGCGGAAATCAGCTTCCACAACCTCGGAATTTACCTCGACCGGAGTGCCGCGGGCAGTCATGCCTAACCGGACAGTCCGGTCGGGGCTATGGTTTTTAACAATGTAATTCCCAACTATTTCGCTTCCCAATTTTCTGGCTAATTCTTCTTTGTTCAAGGGAGGATGCAGACCGAGAGCTATCATAATGCATATATTCTGCCTAGGTATTACCGACTCTAATTCCTCGAGGATTACCGGTAAAATCCTGTTGTCCGGGCAGTGTCGCGTATTATCTGTAGTAATTATCACCACTTTATCGCTTTTTCGAACACAACTTCTCAGGCCGGAGCAGCCGATGGGATTTCTGAGAGCTTCCCGTATTGATGCCGGCTCGTTTTTACAGCCCGGCAGATGTTTTGGCTCTAAAACATATTTCGTATTCGGAGAAGGGAGATTAGCCGAAACATAATCTTCGCCATAAGGCAATTTAATCGATATAGCCATACAGATCTTTCTCTAAAAACGTTCCCGTATCACGCCGGATTACTTCTGAAAAGATACAGAATAATATCTCCCACATTGGTATGGGTATTACCGGTAATAACTAGAGAGTTGCCGATATAATTCAGTAAGGTATAGCTATCGTACCGTTCAAGATAAGTCTTAATATCAACCTTTTTGTACTCGATAGTCCGGAGAGTTTGCCTATCGACAATTGCCCCAGCCACTTCCGGGACAAAATCAGAGCCGTCCGTCCCTAGACTGGCTAACAACCAGTCTCCAGGGTAGTCCACGAACTGTCCCAGGGTGACAGCGGCGTAATGCTGGTTCCTGCCGCCCTTCCCCGGTTTAACTGGTAATTCAGGAGTCGTTTCGCCTCCGATGAGCAAAGCATCATATCCTTTATAATTACCACCAAATATTTCCCTGGCCCTCTGGCGAGCAACATTTGCGGTCTCTCCAGCTTGCTCGGAAGTCACAATCAAAGGTGTGAAACCAAGCTGACGCGCCTTCTCTGCCATGGCTTCCAGTGCTATCCGGTTATCTCCGATAATGTAATTAATGGCATTGTTTAATGATTTTGGGGTTTCAGCTATTTCTCCGCGGCAGCCTGATTCCAGAATCGAAATGACACCTTCCGGCACTTTATCAGAAAGATGATATTTTCTTAATACGGTATAAGCTTCCTGGTAGGTCGATGAATCAGGGAACGTAGGACCGGAGGCAATAACGCTGAGGTCATTCCCGATTACATCGGAGAGAATCAGGGATATTATTCTGGCCGGGGCGAAGTATTGGGCTAATCTTCCCCCCTTCGTCCGGGACAGGTGCTTTCTGACTACATTTATTTCATTAATATTTGCCCCGCAGGATACAAGGAGTTTGGTGACATGTTGTTTGTCACTCAAAGAAATACTCTCCAGCGGACACGGCATCAAAGCCGAACCACCACCGGAGATGAGGCAAAGAATCAGGTCATTCTGGGTTATCGCATATTTTGGTTTTAAAGCCAGCATCTCGTTGACAGCTTTAATCCCTCGATCATCCGGTATCGGATGCCCCGCCTGGACAATTTTTATCTTACGAGTTCTAAATTCTCTAGGATTGGCTTTTTCGGCAACCAGCCCAGATTCAATAACGTCAATGCCCAGAATATTTTCCAAAGTCTGAGCCATCAACCCTGAGGCCTTGCCACCACCGATGATAAAAAGCCGCCCATTAACTGGAAAGACATCGTTGGTTATGGATAACGTTTTTGAGGATCGCTCAAAACCCACGGCGGTCTGCATAATAGTGTCAGGCAGGACTCGTATTATTCCGGCCTCAATAATTTGCAGTGCCTGGCGGCGTATTTCGCTGGTTGCCAGATGGTCCCAGTTTTTAATTATCCTCGTGTAAGTCATAGCTGATTGAATATAGTTGCCAGCGAGGGAGAATGGTTTTTCTCTTTGTTATCGTTTCTCTTGTGACCGGACGGGACGGGTATCTATTCCTTGTTAGTGATATAATGTGTAGCTTCCGACGCCCCATTGGGGTCGAAGACTTTCTTAATCCTCCTTAGCCACAGGTGATAGTTGGAACAGTGTGGCCCGTACATATCGTGAGCAGCGTCGCCGAAGGCATGCCCGGGAACTCCGAAGTGGTCACGGACGGCAATCTCGTTGGCCTGGGCCAAGAATTCCCCCGTCAGGGCTTTAAAAACATCGGGATTCGGCATGTAGCGAATCAGCAGCTCGCCGTGGCCGTAGTGGCCATGTTCGAAGGACTGCGTGAATGGGGAGAACCCATCGTCATAGATAATGCCGCGTTTGATAAGCTCCTCTTTGTTCTTGCCGCTCACGGAGATATAATTGGCCATTAATCTGAACACATCGGTCTGGCCTACCTCGCCGCCGAAACACCCTGAAACCCTGAAAACCTCACGAATCGAGCCGGTGATGCGTATATAACGCCACAGACAGGCCGAGGCGATTTTCGGGTCGTCGATGATGTGGGGAATGAGCTTGCCGCCTGTTTTTTCGATAATCTGCGCCAGCACTTTGGTCTTATAATCGAAGTCCCTGGCGGAATTACCGGCGATGGAAATCATGAAACACGGCCCCTTCGCGTACCGGCTGAATTCCTTGAATAGCTTCACGTCTTCTTCATTGCTGGTAGCGATGTTGGCGGAGGCCATGGCGGCATTGAACCCCATTAACTGAAAGCCGATTTCGCTCTCTCCCACCAGGCGCTGGGCTTCATCCAGGGCATCCATGGAGGGAAAAGAATACAAACCGATGAAGAAATTCTCCGGGTAGTAGGCGGGGGCATAGCGGGGGGATATGCCCTCGACAGGAAACCGGGCGGGTCCCGGCCAATGATAAATCTTGGCGGCGGCGGCGGTAAAGACCCCTAGGCCGCCGAGGGGCACCACGTTACCCCGGACTATCCCGCGGAGTGAAGGCCCCGGGCCGTCGCCGCAGAACCATTCGTCGGACGAGCCGAGCGAACCGAAACGCACGATTTCGCCTTCGGGGGTGACCCATTCCAGGGCGAGCAGGTTCCTTTCCCCATAGCTGGCGCTCTGGCTCATGTGGCCGAGACCCTGATGAGCGGCGATAGGCAGTGCCGAGCAGATGGAGCCGGCCCCGCACATGTTGCAGTTCAACCCTCTTTTCATCAGTTCAGCCTG
>CAZEUJ010000167.1:0-3910 GCA_964514525.1 uncultured Dehalococcoidaceae bacterium | reverse complement strand
GCTTCCGGATTGCCCTCGATGTGGGTGATGACGCCGTCGCGGACGGTAACGAGAACGCCGCAGCCGCCGTGACAGCTTTTACAGGTGGATTTTATTATTTTTTCTTCCCTCATATATTCAATCTTCCATGGAGTAATTACGTTTAATCCTCGACGGGCGCCAGTGAAGTTTAATGTGCTGACCGCTAACTGGCTTTAGCGACCAGCGGCTTATAGGCGCCGGCTTTCAGCACGCAATAACGCAGGGCCAGGCCGCCGATGATTTCACAGATTACAGCTGTTAACAGCACGGATGAAGGGACCTCAACAATTAATCCGGAGACGGCAATAGCCAGCGGTATCATGATCCCGAGCAGCACCACCCCTATCCAGAAAACCGGGGCGCTTTGCCCGCGGATCTGCTCCAGGACCGATTGTTTGCCGACGGATTCCCGCCGGGAAGCCTGCCAAAGGTAAACCACGATAAGCAGCGCATTAGCTATGAGTAACCAGCGACTCCCCATTTCCGCGGCGGCCAGATTGATATCGCCGCCGTTCAAGGCAATCATTACCGCCAGTCCGAAGCCGCCCAGTACGCCGCAGATGATGAACAGCACCGGCAGCAATAATGAGTTCCAGAAGGGCACACCCTTAACGTTTTTCAGGATGATACCGGTGTAAGTAGTCACACCGAAAGCCATTATCCCGGCCAGCACTTTGAAGACTATTTCAACAGCGGTACCGGGCAACCAGTTAGAAAGCATCATCTGCACCGCGCCCAGGCCGACGAATAACATGACGAAGATAAAACCTCTGGCCAGCCAGGAGGTCTGCGGACGCGTTATGATCCTCCAGAAACGTAACGGTTTGCCAAGATACATAAGGTGCGTCCCACCTTTGATGACGGCGATAATCAGCCAGCTGATGAACATGCCCCACAGGCTGTTGAAAAGGAGCGACACCAGATAGAGTCCGCCGCCGAGACCGCCAGCATAGAAAGCGATCCAGAGGAAGATACCCCGCCGGTCTATCCATTCCGTCTGCCGGGTGTAATTTACCATCCATTCGTGGACTTGCTGCATATTAGCCCTCCGCTCCCGTTGCCACGGGCTCGCGCTCAGATTCATTATCCGAAGGTGCATCGTCGCTGTAGCCGATTTTCGCGTCGATGAAGAACACCGAGGGGTCGGTTTCGTATTCCGGGTGAAGCTGGAACCCTTTTCTTTCCCTGATTAGTTTGGAGACTTCGCTTTCCGGGTCATCGAGGTCGCCGAAGGTCAGCGCCCTTGCCGGGCAGGTATTGACACAGGCCGGCGTAGCCTCCCGGTCGACTCCCGGCTTGAGGCCTTTAGCCATCCCGGCGTCGATTCTTTCCGCGCAGAAGTTGCACTTTTCGGTCGTGCCGAGCTGATGAGAATAAAGCTCCTTACCGGCTTTTTCAAAATCAGTCTGTATCCTGCCCGGGAAAAAGCCCCGGTCTTTATCTTTGGAGAGAAAGGTGCGGTTCTGGTACGGGCAGGCGATAACGCAGTAGCGGCAGCCGACGCACTTGGACTGGTCGACCACGATAATGCCATCCTCGCGCTGACGAGTGGCCCCGGTAGGGCACGCCTCGACGCAGGGGGCATTCTGGCACTGGTTACAACGCACCGAGTAGGTTGACACCTCCGGACTGCCGTGATTCGTCTCCAGCGCTACCAGCCTCGGCCAGGACACGCCCATAGGCAGGAAGTGCTCGACACGGCAGGCGGCGATACAGGCGTAGCACCGCACGCATTTGGATAAATCGATAACCATTCCCCATCTCATTTTAGTATACCTCTAGTATAGAATATCACAATGCGCAGAGTTTGTCAATAATATATTATCAAAACGAAATATTATTAGAGGATAAGTGTGCAAAACAATTATTAATTCATGAAAATAATATCAATACCGTAAAAGAGAGGATATTTTGAAGGTCTTCTTGAAATGACTGGTATAAAATCTCGATAAATGCTAAATTATGTTATCCGCTTAAACCCTTATATAATTAATTATATCAAGGAGAGCACCATGAATGATAGAGGCAAACCTATAATAGCCACCAGGTCGGGGAAAATAGAGGGGAGCTTTGAAAACGGCCTTTATGTGTTTAGGGGCATTCCTTTTGCCGAACCGCCCGTCGGCAAATCGCGCTGGATGCCGCCGCAGCCGGTAAAACGGTGGACCGGCGTCCGCCCCGCTAAAAAATTTGGGGCGATTTGTCCCCAGAATCTCATGCCCATACCGATTCCAGGTGGTCCTTCCTTTGAAGGCATGCCCCAGGATGAAGACTGTCTATCCCTTAATATATGGACGCCCGGGCTGGATGACGCCCGCCGCCCGGTCATGTTCTGGATTCACGGCGGCGCCTTCATTATCGGGTCCGGCTGCGAGTCTTTCCTGGATATCGGCACGCTGCCCAAGCGCGGTAATATTGTCCTCGTTAGCATTAACTACCGTCTGGGGGCTTTCGGTTTTATGAACCTTAAAGAGATAACCGGCGGTAAAATACCTGCCACCGGTAACGAAGGCCTGCTCGACCAGATAGCGGCGCTGGAATGGGTGCGTGATAACATCATCACCTTCGGCGGTAACCCGGATAATATCACGGTGTCCGGGTTTTCCGCCGGCAGCATGAGCACGGGCAACCTTCTGAGCATGCCGCTGGCGTGCGGTAAGTTCCAGAAAGCCATTAACCGGAGCGGCTCCGGTAACGTCGTCGGTACGGTGGAAAGCGCAGCGAAAATATCGGAAAAATCTCTTGAGATACTCAAGCTTACCGGCAAGGATGTCGAAGCTTTGCGTGGTCTTTCCACAAAACATCTATTGGATGCTCAGCAGGAACTGCAGATTAAGCTGCGTGAAGCCGAATATCGGCTTACACCATTCCAGCCGGTCATGGATGGCAAAGTGCTTCCCGAATGGCCCATGGTTGCGATTAAAAAAGGCTCGGCTAAAGGTATTCCTGTTATCGCGGGCACTTCTCTGGACGAACTCAAGATGGCGAGCACTTTAGACCCGGCCGTACGCAACCTGGACGAAGCGGGACTGGTAAAGAGGCTTAATGACCTTTTGCCTCGAGAACTGGTGCCCGATTTGATAAAAACTTATCGTTCGGCATTGAAGAAACGTCTCGGCGACCCAACTCCGGCAGAAATCCTGGGCACAGTAAATACCGATTACCTGTTCCGCATCCCCACCATAAGGCTTATCGAACTGCAGCGTGACAACGGTGCGCCGGCTTACAATTATCTGTTTACTCTAAAATCCCCCGCGATGGGCGGCGTCCTGGGCGCCATGCACGGGCTGGATATTCCTTTCCTCTTCGGGTGCCTTGACAAAGATTTCAGCGGCTCCGATCCGGAGGAGCAAGCCCTGGCGACGAAGATCCAGGATTCCACGATTACTTTTATGCGCACCGGCGACCCCTCATGCGAAAGCATCGGCAGGTGGCCCGTTTACGGTAAAGACCGCCTGACGATGATTCTAGATAAAAAGACACGCGTTGAAGCCGCCCCTTACGAAGAAGAACGGCGCGCCTGGGATAAATTTGATTTGCTGTTTACGCGGCCGCTATAGAGATTATACAGGCTCGATTCTAACGTCGAGAACGGCGGTTTGACCGCCCCTCACCACCGCCAGGCAGTCCTTAAGGGCTTTGGGGACATCGGCGGGGTCGTCCACCATACGCCCATAGGCGTTATTAGCGCGGGCGATCAGGGAGTAATCGGGCGGGGTGGCGATATCGGCGCCCATGTTGTCCACATTATATTTTTCACGGAACAGACCTTTAATAGCGCCGTAACCTTGGTTATCATAGATAATCGCCAGGAACGGGGCTTTATAAAAACCGGCCGACCATAATGATGCCTCCGGGCAGCCGTAGATGAAGGCGCCGTCGCCCATCA
>CAZEUJ010000166.1:0-4081 GCA_964514525.1 uncultured Dehalococcoidaceae bacterium | reverse complement strand
AGGTGATTGCCCGCCGGCTGGAATACATTGACTGCCTTGTCCTCATCACAGGTTATTCCATCCGGAAAATAATACTGAATCCTTCCAACGAATTCACCGTCTATGTTAATGTCAGTATAACCAATATCCACACTATTCCAGAAAGTGATAAGGCCCAGATTGCCTCCATAGGGATTATTTGGATTATAACCGGTTCCTCCCTGCAAAGCGCCGCCACTTTCCTGTGGAATATAATATCCAATCAGCTCAATCTCCTGGCTGCCTTCGTATACCGGACAATAGGAACAATCCAGCATATCAACATATCTTGATTCAGTTCTGTAAAGCAATCCGATCTGGGGATTAATATATTCCAGTTCTGTAATATCCATACGTGTTGTAACATAGCTCTCTCCCCAGTTATCTAAATGAGCTCTTAAACGATATGCCTGGTAAGTTCCCAATCCGATTGTTAAAGATGATGTTGATAATCCAACATCTGTATCCGCCAGTCCTGTTGAGAAAAACATTCCATAGTCACCCCATGAAGTTTTACTGAGATCAATAATACTACAGTAAGAATTATTATACCATACCATCAGGGAACTACCTGCAGTGTGCATCAGATGAAGAAAATCGCCCAGTGATGTATTATTATAATATCTTTCCCCCGTTATGCGGATATCAAATACATCAATAGATGTATATTCCGGGTCAACTTCTGTAACAATCATGTATGTAATTCCTTCATCATAATCTGAAACTGCACCATTTTCAGTATCAGTTTGTTTTACCCTGTATACCCATTGGGAATTTTTATAAAAGGGAAAAACATCCGGTGGCTCATTCACAGTTATTGTAATGGAAGCATTATCCGTAAGCCCTTCTTCATCGGTGACTGTCAGGGTGACGGCAAAAGAACCAGTTGTACCAAATGTTTTCGTTGGATTGATACTGGTTGAATTATTACCATCACCAAAATCCCAATAATAGGTAAGATCATCTCCGTCCTCATCAGACGACAGGTTAGCGTTAAATTCAACTTTCAGGGGACGATCTCCGGATGTAACATCCGCATATAAGTTAGCTACCGGAGGATGATTCTTTTCTTTCTCTTCTTTCTCACATCCCAGCATAACCAGCAGAGAAATGAAAATTATCAGTCCAAATTTTGTCGGTTTCATTTTTAGTATGAGTTTAGGTTGAAAGGAAATAATTTATATAAGTTGTAATAATTATAATAAAGCACCTAAAAATCAAAGGTTATCTGATTAGTAATAAATATAGTATAATTTTAAATATGAAACAAGCATGCTAATTCAGGCAGTAATTAATCAAATTAAGGACTATTATATTTTTTAATACTTGACTTCGAATTTTCTTATTTGTAAATTTGATTTGAATAACTTATAAATTTCACAATCTCCAAAAGATCTTAAATTATGAAAACAATCAATTTCCGTTTTTTTAAAATTCTCCCTTTCTTAGTCCTGTTGATCCTGTTTACTGGATCAATCGCAAAAGGACAGGATATTATTATGAAAAAGAATGGTGATGAGATTAAGGCCAAGGTTGAAGAGGTGCTGGCTACTGAGATTAAATACCGAAAATTTGAAAATCTGACAGGTCCGTTGTATTCAATAGCCAAAACCGAAGTTTTTATGATTAAATATGAAAATGGAAGTAAGGATGTATTTGGCGACGAACCTGTTCCAGTGGTTACACAACCGGCTCCAGGTACGGGTATAAGAAGTATTTCAGACAGTGATCTCAAACCGGCAAAATCTGCATCGTTATTAGGGTATGTCCTTGTAGCTCCGATCCTGGGACTTGGAATAACATCAGGTGCGATCTATGATTATCCCAAGTTAACTATTCCAATGGGTGCAGTAGCCACGCTTATTGGTGCAATAGGAATTCCGTTGGTTGCCAACGGAGGAGCCAAAACAAGGAATCTAACCGGTGTTGAAGGAAATCAAGGATTGAGAATCGCAAGCTGGATATCATATGGATTGGCTTTAGGTGATGCTGTAACAATAATCGGCCTTGCAATTGGCGGGTATGACACAAGCGGAGGTCCTACTTATGCTGTGGCTGCACTTGGTTCTGTAGCATCTATATTAATGGCTATGGATGCCAGTCAGACTTATTCACAAGCAAAAAACCTGAAAATCCAGGCCAGTATTCAACCGACTATTGGTACAGTTTATGACATGTCGGGGAACAATTATCCTACTATAGGGGTCAGACTAAATTTTTAGAGATGAAAACAATTATAAATTCCTCTTCATACTTTTTGCTTTTCTTTTTCACATTGATACTGTTAACAGAATCCATTATAAGTGGACAGGATTTTATTGTAAAAAAAATGGTGACGAAATTAAGGCCAAAGTTGAAGAAGTTCTGGCTGCTGATTACGATGGTGGTGGTTGTCCTATCTCTGGTCACGGGATGCACGGCTGGCGGCGAGATTAAAGCCTATACCGACTCCGGGCGAGAGTTAAGTGTCAAAGTCAATCAGGAGTTCATGATTGCCCTCGGCGCCAATCCCACCACCGGCTACGACTGGGAGGCGAGTTATGATGAGTCCCTGTTGAAGCTGGTGAGAAAGCAATATGAGCCAGGCAAAGAGGCGAAAGAAGGTCTTGTTGGCGCTGGCGGTGTTGATTATTTCCGCTTCAAGGCGTTGAAGACAGGCAAAACCCAGATAACCATGGACTACAAGCGGTCGTGGGAAGGGCAAAGTATCGAACAGAAGGTATTTACCGTTAATATCGTGGAATAGGGTTAGCCTGCTTTGCCTCTGGCTTCTAAGGAGAGGAGATACTCTTTCATCCTCAGCCCACCGGTGAAGCCCCCGAGCTTACCATTGCTGGCGAGAACACGGTGGCAGGGAACGATAATGGGCAAAGGGTTTCTGGCTAAAGCCTGTCCCACCGCCCTCGCCGCCTTTGGTTTCCCTGCCTGCTCTGCCACCCAGGCGTAGCTCCTGGTTTCACTATAGGGAATGCGCTGTGTTGCTTCCCAGACCTTGCGTTGAAAGTCGCTGGCTTGGCAGAGGTCGAGCTCGTCGGTGAAATCAGTCTTGCTGCCGGCAAAGTAGTTTCTCAGCCGCTCGATTAAGTCCGTGAACAGGTGTGGCGAATGGTTCGCCCGGTTTACGTCCTCACCCAGTAGCTGCTTGGCTTGCTCAGCCGGGGGCTGGGGCAGGGTCAGACGCAATAACCCTCTTGCTGAACTCAAAACCCCTATCCAGCCAGCGGTGCAGTTGAAGATAGTATAGTTCAGGATTTCCTTTGTCATCTGTTTCTCCACGGCGCTAGAATAAATTCGACGAGGAAGAAAGCAGCGCCCGAGCCAAGGAGGAACATGAGGACTTTGCCTATATTTGAGACATAACGCATTGTTTCGGCACAGGTGATGATGAAGCCAGCAAAGCAGATGATGAAGCCAGCAAAGCAGATGATGAAGCCAGTAAAGCAGATGATGGAGAGATACAGATAGATAAATCTTCGCTTGATTAAAGTCTCGATTAGTCTTGACTTATTACCCTTTATCATGAACAGCAGAGAAAGCCTCTATTTTGGGGCTACAGGGGCTGTGGTAATAGCTTAACTGATTGGCTGGGGAAAGTAAAACCTCAGGATTTGTTCACCTGGCGGCGGTGCTGAAAATAGGAAGCAACGACGATGAGCGCTACCCCCAGCAAGATGCTCGCCACAATCTTGACCAGCTTTGGTATATCCATGCTGAGGAAGTAGGCGAGGGTGAAAATGCCGGTAACGCAGGCGACACCGTAGGCGATGACGTGTGCCTTGAATGGCTTGCCCTTTACCGCGCGATAGATGAGCCAGCCGATGAAACCCAGTGAAGCCAGTACGGCGACTGCTGTTGCCATATCTACCACCCCAGGCTTTCAAAGTATTTGCCGAGGAAGCTGAACATCCCCACTGTCAGCAACAGGGAAACCAGTTTGCCTGCCTCGGAGAGGTACTTCACATATTCTGCCGCCAGATAGCCAACGCCAGCGAGGCAGAACAGGATGCCAAAACCAAATAAGATAAATTCTAGCTTCATCTCAAACTCCTAAAGCTGCCGGGGC
>CAZEUJ010000165.1:0-4095 GCA_964514525.1 uncultured Dehalococcoidaceae bacterium | reverse complement strand
TGCCCACCGAGCCATTTATTGCCCTCAAATTTCAAATCATTCACCAAGTCCAGCCAGATACTCGTGCCTAAACGATGCAGGATAGCATATTTGCCTTTGATTTTCTTGGGGAAAATAGCTGCATCTTTGTCAGACAAATTCGGTGGCGAAATCAGAACGGGTCGTGACCAGTTCCAACGCCTTGTTAGAAAGTCATCCAGGGAAATTTGGGTTAATGCCACCCGCGGGTCACTTCTACCGTTAAAGGCGGTGTACAACATATAAATCGTATCATCTATTCTGGTCAGTCTTGGATCTTCGCAGCCTGAATTGCCGCCCGGCACCAGTTTAGCTTCAAATTCTTCACGGGGGGTGTACATTGGCTCAGATGATTGGTCGTCAAAATTATATCCATCGGCGCTGGAGGCAAACCCAATTACGGAGGTATTGTCTTCAGACATCGCCCGGTAAGCAAGATGAACTCTGCTATATTCGTACAGAGCAGTCGGATTAAAAACTGCTTTTGCTTGCCATGAAAGTTTGGGGTTGGGCTTAATTACAGGATTGCCGGGGAAACGCTCCAGCTTTATCTGCTTTATCCTTGTCTCCAGTATATCCTCCAGAAGAGTGTCCAGTTTACAGGTGGCGACGGCACAGGTCGTGTCGGCAGCGCCATAGTAAAGATATAATGTGCCATCTTTAACCATTGCCCCCGTTGGAAAGACGATATTAGGCACCTTGCCATATTTTTCGTAGGCTTCTTGAGGCACCAGCAATGGAGCTTCAGTGCGTGCGATTATCCGACGCGGGTCATACAGGTCAAGTAGAGCCGCTTCAATACCAAAAATCGCCGGCGGCGAAAAATAACTCTGAATGTATGAGTAGATTAATAACCAACCAGCTTTGGTTTTGATGGGCGGAGCGCCTGCTTCAACATGGTCTTTGGATGACCTCTGCAAAGGAATAACACTATCATTCAGGTGTGAGTACCAGCCTTCCCAGTATGTTGGTGACCACATCTGTTCCTCACGGTCAAAATAAGCAACCGCAATTCTTGTGGGCGGAACATCAGTATTAACGCTTAAAACGATGGCATATTTACCATCAATCTTCTCTGGAAAGAGAGACATTGCCTTGGAGTTGAAAGTTGTGACCAGGTGCTTTTCATCAATCTTCTTGAAATCACGAGTAATGGCTACGCCGACTCTAATACACTCGGCACAGAATGGGAAAGTTGCCAGTGCCGTATAGAAGACATAGAATTTACCATCCATTTTGGTGACACGCGGGTCTTCACAACCGAATTGCTCCCAGTCGTGCTCCGGTTTGATGAACTGACGGCGGTTCCTGAAGTGTATGCCGTCATTGCTTAAAGCATAACCAACAGTAGACAGAGGTAATTCATGACCGGCTATCTTTTGAGGCAGTGAAATCGCCCGATAAACAAAGTGAATCTTACCGCCATCACGTACCGGACAGCCATTAAATGCTCCATCCGCCTCCCATGTGTTTTCACTCAAAGGTATCAAAACGGGATTTTCTTCGGAACGCCTTATTTCAGTCATAAAAATCAAACCCTCATAATTTCACCCTGACTCTATCCAAACTTAACCATTTTGGTTCCGCATTTGGGACAAATACCCTGAACTGCATGCCTTTTGTTTTTCATAATTAGATGGTGAGGATTCTTTATCTCCGCCTTCGCATGACACTTAACACAGTATCCCTGGATATGTCCCTCTGTTTTGATAGTGACATTTGCGCTCGGATTCACTGTGACGCTAACCTGTACCGGTTCACATTCGTAGCTTAGCCGTGACATAAATTCGCTCATTTTTGCCGTTGCTACGCACACTACCATATCTGCCCCACCATAATAGACAAATAGCTGGTCATCCAAGATTACAGCGCCGCACGGATAGATTACCCCTGACTTCAAACCTTCATTCTCATAGCGTGCCGAAGGTTCCAGAATGGGGTGTGTGGTACGCGCCAGAACTCTCGGGGGGTCTTTTATAGCAAGTAGCATCGCACCCATCTTATAACGGAATTCATCCTTATCATCAATAGCGTGGTAGATGAACAACCACCCGTCTTTTGTTCTCATCGGTGGCGGTCCAGCAGCAACCTTACGGCTATCCCAGCTAGAGCTTGATTCTCTGATCGGTATTTTGAACTGCCCCTCTAACCACCTTCCTTCACCATCGAAATCTAGATCATCGACGAAATCAATCAAAATGTCGGGAAAAATCCGGTGAAAGATGACATATTTACCATCTATTTTTTCCGGCAAGATGCAGGCATTTTTATCCACAATATCTGGTCGTGAGATGAGGACTGGCTTTTTCCATTTCCAATTTTTGTTAAGGAAATCATTAATGTGTATTGAACTTAATGCTATCCTGGGGGAACTGTAGCCATCATACGCAACATAAGTTAAATAAACCCTGTCATCAATTCTGGTCAGTCTGGGGTCTTCACACCCACCGGAAAAACTTCCTCCGGATGTATAGTTATCAGATAGCTTAGCCTCAGTATGACGTATTGCACCAACACCTTCAAATGGCTCCCGAGGCACATACACAGGTTTGTCCAACCGCTCGTCAATGTGAAATCCATCGAGGCTGGATGCATATCCAATTACTGAGGTGTCAGTATCCCCCAGCGCTCGGTATAGAATATGGACCTTATTGTCTTCGTAGATGGCGGCTGGGTTGAAGACCGCTTTTGACTCCCACCAGTGTTTGGGTTCTGGCCTAAGAATGGGATTTCCCTCAAACCTCTTCAGAACCGGGGGAAGTCTTCCCTTACCCTGATTGCTCTTTTTCGTTGCCATAACTATGCCCCCTGGTTTTCTATTTCCTAAAACTGGTTTAAGTTTTCCCTTGTGGAGTTACTAATGGGTTTTACATGTATTACTGCCTTGCTCGCAGTATTTGTTACACTTGACCTGCCCCCTGAAGGGATACCACTTGTTAAGTTAGAGTTACCAGCATTCTAACCTCAGGAGCGGGTGGCCGATAACCCGGGGAACTATGAGGACGTACCTGATTATAGTCCATTAAGAAGTGGAAAAACAAGAGAATAAGTCTTTATAGGATATGTTAGCTGGATAAAAAGACTTTTATTTTAATTCCTTGCCTCGGGGATGGTGATAAACGAGCTAGTTCTTGAAATTTTACCTTATGACTTATTGTTCAAACCTCGCTATCAAATAGGTAGTTAGATAATCAACCTGTGAATAAATGCGTATAACATGGATTATACGCCAGATTTAATTCACGTGTAATAGCAGTTAAACGTGAGTGTAGATTGCACAAAACTGACATTTGTGCAATCTATTCTCACCTCACAAAAAGCCATCTTGTGTACTATCATCACCGAGAAGCCATCGAACACCTAAAGAGGAAAGCCTTCGAACCAGGTAGCAACATCATCAAATAATTTTTGAAATATCCATGCCGTGTTCTCTGGCATATCTTCTCAAAATCATTACGAAGCGAGTCATTTTCATTTTTTGGTTTTGTTCTCTGGCAGCTTGATCGTTTTTAATGTATTCGGTTAGTTTCGCTCCCATATAGCTGGACAGGCCGGCTTTCATCAGCAACTCGGCTGCCTTTTTTCTGTTCACGTTTTCTATTTTAGCGACCAACTCGATACCGTCATATAATTTTTTTGTAAAATACACGTGTTTGTAAAGAGTTGAAAACGTATTTCCGGCACTTATCAGCAAGGAGGTCTTTAATAAAACACAAGAACTTATGGGAGATCGGGCGCCGAAGAAGCAGCATCCGAGACGGGCAACCAGTAGATTTCTGTTGAGTGGTCTAACCTGGTGCGGCTGTTGCGGTAAGGCACTGATAGGGCTGGATGCTAAAAGCGGTAAGTATTCATACTATATTTGCGGCTCATTGACGAAGAAGGGAGCAGGGGCGTGCTCTACTCCTTACCTCAACAGTGTTAAATTCGAGCGGCTGGTGATCTCGAAAATCAAGGAACATATTCTCACCCCGGGGAACTTGTCCGAACTGGTCGACTTAATTAATGAGGAGATGGACGCTGCTTCAAGCTCATTCAGGGATGAGATGGATACCATTATCAGTGAGATTGGCAGAG
>CAZEUJ010000164.1:0-4108 GCA_964514525.1 uncultured Dehalococcoidaceae bacterium | reverse complement strand
GTCTATAATCAATATATGGATATCGTCAGCTTGCACGAATGGAACGTTACCACTACTCGGGCGCGGGAAATCCAGTTAGAACTCGCCCCTCGGGTCTCCGGCGAAGGGATAGTGCCCCACCCCCATTTCATCGCTGGTGTCGATATCTCGGTCAACCGGTGGGCAAAGACGGGCACCGGGGCCGTAGTCGTCCTGAGCTATCCAGATTTTGAACTCATTGAAGTTGCCACCGCCACCGACCGTATTGAATTTCCCTATGTACCCGGGCTCTTGACTTTCCGTGAAGCGCCGCTGATTCTGGCCGCCTGTCAGAAGCTCAAGAACACACCCGACCTCGTTATCGTGGACGGGCAGGGCTTCGCCCACCCGCGGCGCATCGGGATCGCTTCTCACCTGGGACTATGTCTGGATATCCCCACCATCGGCTGCGCCAAGTCGCGCCTGATTGGCACCTTTGAAGAGCCTGGCGACGCCTCCGGCAGCTTTGCTGACCTCCTTGATAATGGTCAGGTTATCGGCGTCGTTTTGCGCACCAGGACGGGCATCAAGCCGGTCTTCGTATCCGTCGGCCACAAAATATGTTTATCGGAGGCAATACGCTGGATACTGGCGTGCTGCCGCGGCTATCGTATTCCGGAGCCGACCCGCCTCGCTCACCAGGCCGCCGGCGGCTTTCTCAAGACCAAGAAGGATGCGGCATTGGCCGTGTACCATTATTAAATACACTAAAGTGAGGGCGAAGTCAGATGCAGGAATTAAATGACAGGTTAGCAAGTTTACAGGCCAGAGTCTCTCTGACCATGGAGCATCTTTGACATCGCCGGTAAAGAAAAAGAAGTCGCCGAGCTGGAGAAGCAGTCCGCTCAGCCGGAATTCTGGCTCGACCAGGCCCGCGCCCAGGGAGTGATGCGTCAGATGGCGGAGAAGTCCCGGATCGTCCAGCGTTGGCGGGGGCTAGAGACAAAACTGTGCGAGATTGCCGAGTTAATCACGATTTCCGGAGAAGATGAAGCCCTGCAAAAAGATATCGCCAAAGAGCTTGACGGCATAGCCTCGCAGCTCGATGAGCTTGAATTCCAGCTGGCTTTCCGCGGTGAATATGATACCCGGAACGCCATCCTGGCCATCCACGCCGGTGCCGGCGGCACCGAGTCTCAGGACTGGGCGGAAATGCTCATGCGGATGTACCTGCGCTGGGCGGAGCGCCGTGGCTATAAAGCGGAGGTGCTGGATACTTCGCCGGGGGACGAAGCGGGTATCAAGAGTGTCGTCATTACTGTAGACGGCGACTATGCCTTCGGATATTTGAAGTCCGAGCACGGCGTCCACCGGCTGGTGCGGCTTTCTCCCTTCGATGCCGACCACGCCCGGCATACCTCGTTCGCTCTGGTAGAGGTGCTGCCGGAAGCCGAGGAAAATACCGATTTGGTTATCGCCCCCGAAGATGTAAAGGTGGAGACCTTCCGCTCCAGCGGGCCCGGCGGTCAACACATGCAGAAAACCAGTAGCGCCGTCAGGTTGACTCACCTGCCCAGCGGTATCACGGTGACCTGCCAGAGCGAGCGCTCCCAGCACATGAACAAGGACTTTGCTTTTAAGATACTCCGGGCGCGTCTCCTCGAGAAGGAACTGGAAAAGAGGGAGGAGGAGAAAGCCAGACTCAAGGGGAAGAGGATAGAAGCCGGGTGGGGCAATCAGATCAGGAGCTACGTCCTCCATCCCTACAAAATGGTTAAAGACCACCGCACCGGCTACGAGACGGGCCGTACCGAGGCCGTGCTGGACGGTGACCTTGACGACTTTATGAATGCTTATTTACGTTCTATAATAGGTAAAGAGGAATGATGAAAAAGATTGCGTTTATAGGTTTGGTTGTATTGCTTCTGGGCTTATTAGTCCCCGTCGGGGTAAGCGCCGACGGCACGCTGGCGGTGCTGGAAAGCTCGTTCGTGATAAATTTTCCGGCGAGTGTTACCTTTAACATGACCGCTGGCAGCGATACCAATATTACCGATATTAGACTTCACTATATGGTTGACCGTTTAACGCATGCTAGGATAGTCAGCGAAATACCTTTAGTAATAACGCCGGCAACCAGGGTGACGACACAATGGGTCTGGGATATGAGAATGTCTGGTGGCCTGCCGCCGGGTTCGAGTATAGACTACTGGTGGACGATATCTGACGCCGGTGGTGGTGAATTGGAAACAGTTCCCGCAACCGTTCATTTCGAAGATAACCGTTACACCTGGCGTGGTATTACTGAGGGCAGTATAACGCTTTACTGGTATCAGGGCGAGGATGCTTTCGCCGATGAGCTGATGAATGCCGCCCTGGAGGCGTTATCGCGTCTTTCGGATAATACCGGCGCCGAACTGGAAGACCCCGTCCGCCTTTTTATCTACGCCAGTTCCGCGGACTTACGCGGTTCCATGATTTTCCCTCAGGAGTGGACGGGCGGCGTGGCTTTTACCCAGTACGGTATCATCACCATTGGCATTACCCCGGATTCCTCCGGTCTCGATTGGGGTAGACAGGCCATCGCCCATGAGCTGACCCATCTGGTGGTCAATCAGGTGACCTTTAATCCGTATAACTCGTTACCCACCTGGCTCGATGAAGGTCTGGCGATGGTGTCGGAAGGCGAACTGGAACCTGCTTTCATGTCGGCGATATCTATAGCAATTAGAGACGATACCCTCATCTCGGTGCGCAGCCTGGCTAGTCCTTTTTCCGCGAAAACTGAACTGTCCATTCTGAGCTATGCCGAAAGCTATGAGGTCGTGACCTATCTCATCAACGAATTCGGGCGGGACAAAATGCTTGCCTTGCTGAACACTTTCGAGCAGGGCAGTGGTTATGACGAAGCCCTGTTAAAAGTCTACGGCTTTGATATGGACGGGTTGAACGCGGAGTGGATGGCTTCTTTAGAGGGCGCGGCGGTTCCTTAGCTTATAAAAATTTTTATCAGCCGTCTTGCTATCTTCACCTGACAGGTGTTAGACTGGGCTGACGTGAAAAAACCGCCTGACGTAAAACACTCTTCCATGACCATTCATGATTTACCTGTGGCCGATAGGCCGCGGGAGAGACTACAGAGACTTGGGATAGAAGTTTTATCCGCCCAGGAAATTCTGGCGCTTATCCTGGGGAGGGGCATCGCCGGGGAATCGGTGATGGTAACCGCTCAAAGATTACTCCGCCAGTTCGGTGGTTTGAAGGGTGTGGCCGGCGCCTCTCTGGAGGAGTTGTCCCAGGTGCGTGGTATCGGCCTCGCCAAGGCTGCCCAGATAAAAGCGGCCGTGGAAATGGCCAGTCGGGTTGAGGGTTATTCCGAATCGGCGGGGAAAACTTTAGTTAAGACGCCCGAGGACGTTGCCGGCCTGGTGCATGCCAGGTTGAAGGATAAGAAGAAAGAGTATTTCCTGGCGATAATGCTGGATACCCGGAACCAGTTGATCAAAGTGGCCGAGATATCCATCGGCAGCCTGGATGGTAGTATCGTGCATCCCAGGGAAGTATTCAAAGAAGCGATATCCGCTAGTGCCGCCTCGCTTATTTTCGTCCACAACCATCCTTCAGGAGATACCGAGGCTTCCGAGGACGATATTAATCTTACCAAGAGGCTGGCTGAGGCCGGAGAGATTGTGGGCATTGACGTCCTGGATCATATCATCATCGGCGAAAAGAGCCACGCCAGTCTAAAAAGACTGGGTCTTTTCTAGCTCTACGGTCTGCGTCGATACTTATTTTTTCTTAGGCGGTTCGTGTCTTTCTGCCGTGATGGGTTTGGTTTTATCTTCCGGCTTGCGTACATATTCTGACGTAAGCGCAATATCCATGAAGACGATGGGCTTGCGGATTATTTTGAACTCCAGCGGCGTGTGGACCATATTGGCTGGAATGTGTATGAAACATGTTTCCGTGATGACGAATTTTTCCTGCTTGCCCTTGGGTCCCACGTAAAGCCAGACCTCGGCATCGAACTCATTCACTTTCGTGGCATCGGCGTTCTGGAAAGCCAGAAACTGGTCGAAATCATGGGTATGGGGTTCGTTAATCATGAGGAAAGGCTCGGTGACGCAGAACCAGTCCATGCGGTAGCCGG
>CAZEUJ010000163.1:0-4111 GCA_964514525.1 uncultured Dehalococcoidaceae bacterium | reverse complement strand
AGGGTCGCCGCCATGCCGATAAAAACTTTAGGGGTAAACAGTTCGATTTTCCGGTTGATGAGAAAAGAGAATAAAAAGATAAAAAGTATCTGGATGCTGATTAATGGCGTCACCACGCTGGCAGGACTCTGGCCCAGGGCGGTGTAATACAGAAGTTGTCCGCCTGCGGTAAAAGCCCCGGCAATCGCCATGGGAAGTACGGATTTTTTAAAAGGAAGTTGGATTAGCTGCTTTCTTCTTGGCCCGTTTATCAGGAGGAGTAACATCACTATCGCCGCGGTGCAATATGAAACGAAAGCCCCCGCCGACGAAGAGCCGATTTCCTCGACGCCCGGTTTGATCAACACCGGCGTGACGCCCCAGCATAGGGCCGCCCCCAGCGCCAGTAAAATCCCCTTAACCTCATCGCGGGATAGTTTTTTCTTTGGCGCCGCGGCGCTCTTTTTCTCCGTGGTGATTAAAGCCGCCCCGGCGAACATCAGCAGAACTCCCAGGATAATGAAAACGGTAATCGACTCTCCCAGAAAAAGGAAGCTGAAAAGCACCGTGTAAAAGCGGTTGGTCATGGTGTAAACCGTCGCCCGGTTGGCGCCGATGAGACGGAAAGCGTTATAGCCTAGCAGCCGCCCGAAGATGAAATGAATGATGCCGGCCGAACCGAGGAGCGCCAGCGACCGCCAGGATATCGCCAGGAGGTTATTCCAATCCCCGCTACTAAAAATAGCTATGACGAAAAAGGGAATCCCGATGAAGATACTGATGGCCGTAACGCTAAAAGATTCCCCCGCCTCGCCGGCAGTCTTCCTGACCAGAACGATACCGGCGGCGAAACTGACCGCCGCGACGATAGCCAGAATCAAGCCTGTATCCATGTTTAGTTCGGAACCGGATTAAGCCCGGGACCGGCCAGTGTCTGGCTGATCATTTCGAGGAGTCTGTTGAGTCCCCACCCCTTTAACGCGGAAATATGCACCGTGCTCGCGTCGGCGGGCGTACCCTGGGCGGCGAAGTAGTCCAAAGCCTGTTTTTCGTCCCAGTCCTGGCCGCCCGGCAGGCGATCGATTTTGTTCAGCACCGTCAGGCGAGGTTTAGTCGCCAGCCCCAGTTCCTCGAGGATGTTCTCCACCGTCTGGCACTGTTCGGTGGCGTCCGGCGACGACAGGTCGACCACGTGCAGCAGCAGGCTGGCTTCGGTCAGCTCTTCCAGCGTCGCCCGGAAGGCGTTGATAATAGTCGGCGGCAACTTGCGGATAAAGCCCACGGTATCGGTCACCAGCACCGCTTTATTATCGGGAAGGGTCAACCTTCGCGTCGTGGGGTCGAGAGTGGCAAAGAGCTTATCGTCCACCAGGACATCTGCCTTGCAGAGGGCATTTAGTAACGTACTTTTACCGGCATTGGTATAGCCCACCAGCGCCACCACCGGTATGCCGCTTTTTTGCCTTTGCTGCCGGTACTGGGCACGGCGTTTTCTTATCTCTTCGGTCTGTTCCTCCAGGCGCTGTATTTTACGTTTAATCAGGCGGCGGTCCGTCTCTAGCTGGGATTCGCCCGGGCCTCTGGTGCCGATGCCGCCGCCGAGCCTTTCCAGGTGGCTCCACTGCCCGGCCAGACGCGGCAACAGATACTGGTGCTGGGCCAGTTCCACCTGCAAGCGCCCCTCGTGGGTGCGGGCGCGCCTGGCGAAGATGTCCAGGATCAGCGCAGCGCGGTCGATTACTTTAACGTCGAGGGCTTCTTCCAGGTTCTGCTGCTGGTTGGGCGTAAGCTCATCATCGAAGATGACTAGCGTGTAAGGCTTCGTGCTCTTTAGAGCCAACAGTTCTTCGATTTTTCCCTTGCCGATGTAGTAATCGTGCGTCGGTGCCGGCAGCTGCTGGATGATTTTGTCGACGACGACGGCTCCGGCGGTATCCGCCAGTTGCGCCAGTTCTTCGAGCGAATTACGAGTAGCTTGCCTTCCCTGACTGCCCTTATGAGACACGGCGAGTAAAAGGGCGCGTTCCGGCGCCGCCCTGGTAACGATTATTTGTTTAGTAATATGTTTTCTCCGGCTAAAATATTATGTCAAGCTACTTTTTCAGGGTCAATCGCCGCGTGTTACGCCATCCTGAAAGCCGCGAAAGTCCTTTCACCAGCGAAGCGTCCGGTATGGTCAAAGACAATCTCACGTAGCCTTCACCGCTCCGGCCGTACCCTACTCCGGGGGTTACAGCCACGCCGACCTGGTTGAGCAGATCGGCGGTGAAATCCACCGAGTTATAGCCTTCCGGCACTTTAGCCCATATATAAAGGCTGGCTTTGGGCGGCTTTACCTGGAGTCCGATATTATTAAGGACCTCGCAAATCAGGTCGCGGCGTCTCTGGTAAATGGCGTTATGCTCGGAAATACCATCTTGGGGGCCGCTAAACGCCTCGATAGCCATACGCTGGATAGCCTGCGGGATCCCGGAGTCTAGATTCGACTTGAGTATCCTTAATGCCCCCACCGTCTGGGCATTACCGACCACCATGCCGATCCGCCAGCCGGTCATGTTATAGGTCTTGGACAATGAGTGAAACTCTACCCCGATATCTTTAGCCCCCTCCGCCTGCATAAAGCTGACCGGCTGATAGCCGTCAAAGGCTACCTCCGAGTAAGGTCCGTCGTGGCAGACGAGAATATTGTGCTTCTTGACAAACTCAACCACCCTGTTGAAAAAGCTGAGGTCGGCGACGGCGCCGGTGGGATTGTTGGGATAGTTAATCCAAAGCACCCTGGTCTTTTGCAGAATATCGTCCCGGATGCTGTCTAAACTGGGCAAAAAGCCGTTGCTTTCTTTGAGCGACAGGTAGTAAGGTCTCCCGCCGGCCAACTGTGTGCCGATGGCGTAGACCGGGTAAGCGGGGTCCGGCACCAGCGCTATGTCTCCGGGGTCGATGAGGCAAAAAGCGATGTGCCCGATGCCTTCTTTGGAGCCGATAAGCGGCAGCACTTCGGTAGTCGGGTCGAGATCAACGTTGAAGCGTCTCTTATACCAGTCGGCAATAGCCCGGTGCAGTTCCGGCAGCCCTTCGGATTCGGGATAGCGGTGGTTGGCCGGGTCCTGGGCTGCCTGGCACAGTTCTTTGATGATATGGGAGGGCGTCGGGATGTCCGGGTCGCCGATGGCGAAGCTGACGACTTCCTCACCCTTGGCTTTTTTTTCCGCTATTTGCTTGTTAATCTCAACAAACAGGTATGGCTTCAGATTTTCAATACGCCTGGCTATTCTCATATATCACCCCTTAGTCTGGCCATTTTCCTTCAAAGACGACCTCGGCCGGTCCTCCCAGCACCACCTCGCGGTTGCCGTTCCACTCGGCGTTAAGCACGCCGCCGGGCAGTTTTATATCCACCTTGGATTCCGTATAGCCGAGCGATTTGGAGGCCACGGTGATGGCGCAGGCGCCGCTGCCGCAGGCTAGCGTTTCACCCACGCCCCGCTCCCAGACGCGAGCCTCCAGGTGTTTACGGTCGAGCACCCGCGCCACCTCAAAATTTACCCGGTTGGGAAAAATCGGCAGGTTTTCCACCAGCGGCCCGATTATAGACATCGGGAAACTCTCTACCGGTTCGCGGGTAAAATGGACGGCATGGGGGTTCCCCATGGAAACGAGGTTGAGCGTCAGATCGGTGCTGTCTACCTTTACTTTGTAAGACAGCATACCGTTGACATCAACTACGCCCTTGCCGGGTTTCAGATTCACCGGTATTTGTTCGGCGGCCAATCTCGGTTTCCCCATATTAGCCCGGAACTTTACCACCCTGCCGCCCCTTCTCTCCAGCCGCACACGATTGACGGTAGCCACTGTCTCTATCGTCATTTCCTCGATATCCGGGCTCACTAATCCCTTCTCCAGGACATAGCGTGCCAGGCACCTGATGCCGTTGCCGCAGGTCTCGGCTTCGGAACCGTCGGCGTCAAAGGTGCGCATACCGAAATCGGCCTTGTCTGAGGGCAGCAGTATTATCAGGCTGTCGGCGCCGATGCCCAGGTGACGGTCGCAGACGGCTACCGCCAGTTTTGGCCAGTTGCGTTTTATATTACGGGCGTCCACCATGACGAAATCGTTGGCGGCGCCCTGCATC
>CAZEUJ010000162.1:0-4213 GCA_964514525.1 uncultured Dehalococcoidaceae bacterium | reverse complement strand
TACTTAAAAAATAAAAGGAGGAACACAAATGAACATCAAAGATTTCGCGGAAAAACTAATCAAAGCCTATGACGAAGCCTTACTGAAAGGCAATACAAAACCCCTGAAAGCGCTCGAAGACCCGAATGTGGTATACCATATGGGTATTAGGGGGGACATCGTCGGGCCTGACGCTCATGAGCAGGATATCCTGGGCGTGAGGATAGCGTTATCTGATATCAAGATGGAATTGAAGTACCTGGCCGGCGAAGGTAATCTATTGGCGCTTTCATACAAAGCGAGATATGTCTCTAGCGGTAAAGTGCCGGGCTTTCCACCCGCAGGCAAAGAGGTTACCGCCGATTCTCTCTTTGTTTTTCATCTAAAGAACGGTAAGATTAGAGAAGTTTGGATGAACGGTTACACCATAGGTTTAGATGAAACGGCCTTTTTGAAAAAGTAACTGGGCAACTCTCTGCTTTTAAAACATAATCACGTTACGTATCACGTCGCCCTTCTCCGAAGATGCCAGCGCTTCGTTAATCTGTGCGAAGGGATACCGGCCGGAGATAAGCTCATCCAGCTTGAGCCGCCCAACCCTGTACAGTTCGATTAATCGCGCGATGTCTATCCGCAGGCGTACCGCCCCCATGGCGCTGCCCGTTAGCTTTTTCCCGGACATGAAGTCCAGCGGCGTAAAAGCGCTAAGCTGTTCCCCGAATCCGTGGCCGATAATGCACGTGGTGCCGTCCCGGGCGGACATCATAAAGCCCTGCCGTAGGATTTCTATGCCTGCCACCGCCACTATGACCGTATCCGCCCCCCGACCATAGGTAATTTCGTGCACTTTTTTAATGGGGTCTTTTTCCGTCTTGGCGTTGACCGTGTGCGTCGCGCCGAAGACTTTCGCGTTTTCCAGCTTGCTATCGCGGACATCAACGCCGATAACCGGGTACGCCCCGGCAAAGACCGCCCCCTGTATGGCGTTGAGCCCCACTCCTCCACAGCCGATGACGGCTATGCTACTGTTAGCAGCAACTTTAGCGCGGTATAACACCGCCCCGAACCCAGAGATAACGCCACAGGCGAGCAGGCACGCCCTATCAATGGGTAAATCCTCCGGCACTTTCACCAGGTTGACCTCAGGGATGGTGGCATATTCGGCAAAGCCGGCCACGGCACCGGCGTACTGTGTCAGGCGCTGGCCCTTTTTATTGACATACTTCCCTTTCCCATAGAGGAAAAGCCGGTTGGTGGTGCACTGGCTGGAAAGCCCGACGCGGCAATAGTAGCACTGCCCGCATCCCTCCGGTATGATACTCCCTATTACTTTGTCGCCGGGTCTGACGTAGGTGACACTGTCGCCGGTTTCCTCGACATAGCCGCAAATCTCGTGACCGGCGATGGCCGGTAACTGAATGTTGCCGTGCTCCCCTTTTATAGCGTGGATATCGCTGTGGCAGATGGCCGTCGCCGCGAGTCGTATTTTTACTTCTCCTTTTCCTGGCGGATCTAAAGTAACCTCTTCAATAACTAAAGGTTTGCCGATTTCATAGCAAATAGCCGCTTTCATCATCCCTCCTTTGAAATACAATACGAATCGGGTTATCAGTAGTCTATCCGCTGGATTCTCCGATGTCAAACATGGCGTCTTCCCTCATTTGACAGCTATCGTCTCGATACGATACCATTTTGGCAAGTGCGTTAAAAGGAGGACCTGATGGCCGCAAAAAAATACAACAAATACATAATCGAATACGACCCCAAGAAGTTTCCCAGGGAGCGCCGCCCGGTCATGGCATACATGGATGACAGTCTGGCAAAAGGCAGCCACTTTTACCTGATACACTGGATATTACCCGGCTTTGCGGATAACTTAGGCGACTTTAAATACGCGGGGCACCCTCCGCACATCCACAAGGACGCCGAGTTGCTTTTCCATATCGGCACGGACCCAGCCAACCCCATGGATTTGGGGGCGGAGGTAATTATGTACCTGGGCCCGGAACTGGAAGAGCACCATATCACGCGCACTTGCTGTATCTGGATACCGCCGAATTTCATCCACTCCCCCTGGAAGCCAATTAGAATCGATCGTCCGTGGATATTTATGGAATTCAACCAGGGACCGGTGCATACGGAAAAATCCTACCGGCAGATACTACCTAAAGAAGCCCGCGAAAAAATCAACTGGGCGATGTGGCCGGACGATAAGTACGAAGGTCCAGACTGTTAAATATTAAATCAGATTTCACTAAAGTTCATTATTTGGAGGGTAAAGTGGCTTACAAAATAAATGCGAAGAAATGTCTTAAATGCGGCTTATGCGTAACACAGTGCCCTGAAAAAGCGATAGTGGTCGTAAATAAGGTAACCGAAGATGACGGGCTGACACTCTACACGGTAAAAATAGATCCCAAGAAATGCACCGGATGCGACGCCTGTTTCTCTCACGAATGGTGGTGCCCCGCCAAGGCTATAAGCAAGGCATAGAGTTTCCATGACAGCTTATCGCGGCTCCCTTGAATTACGCTCTTTCACGCCGGACGATACGGGCGCCATGCTCGATGTATATCGTCAGTGCCAGGACTTTTTAGCCCTGGGACCGGAGCCCGAGGCTTCCGTGGCCATGGTGCTCAAAGACATCGAGACTGCCCGGCAGGAAAATGGCATATTCAGGGGGATTTACACCAGCGGCAGAATGATTGGAGTAGTCAGCTATGTTGCCGGAGATTTTGAAAACATACCTCAAAATGCCTTTATTTTGCTTTTAATGATTGCCTCTTCTTATCGCGGTAAAAGGATAGGTACCAGGATAGTCCAACACATTGAAAAAGAGATTCTCATGGATTCCCGGGTAACAACGATTCTTTCGGCGGTTCAGATTAATAATCCGGGTGCCCTGCGGTTCTGGCAGAAGAATGACTATCACATCGAGGGTGGACCAGAACTCAGACCTGATAAAACTACAGTGTTTCGTTTGCATAAGGATTTAAAACCGGCAAACCAGGTAAAAACACAGGGAGGTAAATCAAGATGGCAGAAATGAAATACAGTAAATACTTTCTTAACGAACTTCCCGAAGCGCAACGTAAAAAAGGCTTCGGGCGTATGCTGTCGATGGTTGCTTTCACCGACGCCGATATTATCGAAGGCAGTAAATATTTTTCTGTAATGTGGATGGGCGAGGAAGCGACGAAGCACGCCGGGCACGGCCCGCATATCCATAACGACCCCGAGCTGCTCGTAGCGCTGGGGACAGACCCGGCCAATCCCCGGGACCTCGGCGCGGATATGGAAATGTGCATGGGACCGGAGATGGAGAGCCACATCGTCACTGAGTCGACAATGATATGGATACCGGCCAGGTTTATCCACGCCCCGTTCCGCATTCTAAAGGTCCGCCGCCCTTTCCTCTTTATCCAGTGCCAGTACGCGCCGAAGTTGACGGAGACTTCCATGAAAAAGCTGGTCGCCAAAGAACTATGGGATAAAATGGTGTTTATTGACGCCAATGGCAAGCAGAAGGATTAAGAAATCAGTGGTTCAACTGTTAGATAAAACGTTCGATGGGTAAATAAGGTTTAGGTTTCGAGTTACCTAATTATTGCTGTTAGCTATTATGTAAATGCCGCCCAAGCACGTTAAAATAAAGAAAATCGCCAGTCCTAAAGATAACTGGATCCCATTTAAAATAGCTACGTCTGAATTTACCGTTATCTCACTGAAGAAACTGATCAGCATTCCCAGGATGCTGCCAATAACCATGATAATACCGCATAGTATTCGCATGATTATCACCTCCCAACTCTCAACCTCACACTGTAACTCCCTTCGATAAAATATAATTCTAATTATATTTTACCTCTCTTAAATTTAACTTCAATCACCATAAAGTCGTGGGTGCCCGGCGCAATAGGTAACACGACTTTTGGCGCTCAATTGGACTTTTCAAGACAAGTTTTATAACCTATAGTTGGGGTGACACTTGATCAGATGCCTTCTATGAAGCGTCCGGCACCTGTATTTTGATAGTACACTTCCGACATTCGTGAAGGCTTTTCCGGGAGCAACCGGCGGCTCCTCCACCAGCGCAGGCACAGGCACAGGCGCAAGCACAGGAAACGCACGCGCAGGATACGCACCCCGTCCCGGACCTGGGCTCGTTAATATAAGGCCGGTTGAACTGGCTGGCGATGATCCCCGCCCATATCGCCGGTGTAATATAGTCGCC
>CAZEUJ010000161.1:0-4282 GCA_964514525.1 uncultured Dehalococcoidaceae bacterium | reverse complement strand
ACCCGTGGTCTCCTCCTTGAGAGGGAGGTGTCCTGGGCCGCTAGACGAATGCGCCACGCCGTTCCTAATTATCGCTTTTTTCGCCTTGCCCGTCAAGCTGGCTGCCTCGTCTAAACGCCCTCCAGCATTTCGGTCATCTTCTGGCGCATCTTTTCGGTCAGGTCCACCAGCCTTTTTTGCTCTTTTATATCAAGAATGCTCATGACTTTATTAGCACGCTCGTTTCCCTTGGAAAATCTCCGTTTCACGTGCTCCAGGCTGGAGGCTGTCAGCTTTATGGAGGTTACCCGCCGGTCCTTGTTCGTAAAGTCCCTGACGACCAGCCCCTCTTTCTCCAGGCTGTCGATTATCTTGGTGACGCTGTGCTTGGAACGCAGCATGTTATTGGCCAGCTGCGTTGGCGTCGACTCGCCGCCGTTGAGCAATAAAAAGTACAGGGCCGACCCCTGCAATCGGCTGATAACGCTGTCCTGCTTCATGGTGATTTCCAGGTATCTGATGAGCGTATCCGCGAACTGTACGCACAGCCAGAAATCCGTTTCCTTAATCTGATTTAACGCGCTTTTAATGTCCTCGGGGAGAGGCTGTTTCAGCGTTTTGATATTGGTTTTTTTCTTTACTGGCATTTAAATTTTGCCCTTTCTCTGGACTCTTAAAGAATTACCCTGATGTCATCCCCCCGTCGATAGGCATTGCGTGCCCGGTTATAAAGGATGCCTCGTCCGAGCAGAGCCAGATGACGGCCTCGGCCATGTCTTCCGGCCTGCCCATCCGCTTCATGGGAATCATGCCCATCATTTTTTCCCGTTCCTCGGGGCGTGCCCCCGTCAGGTATTCGTTTAATAACGTACGCTCCGTAGGCCCCGGCAAAATCGTGTTCACCCGTACGCCCGCGGCGGCGCTTTCCAAGGCTGCTGTTTTGGTCAGCCCTATCAGTCCGCTTTTACTGGCGTTATACGCGCAGAAGCCCGGCACCGGTTTCCAGGCGCCCACCGATGCTGTATTGACGATCACGCCGTATTTCTGTTTGAGCATTTGCTTTAGTTCGTATTTCATGCACAGGAAAACGCCCTTGAGATTGATATTGATGGTGCGGTCCCAGATCTCTTCCGGGCAATCGACGATATTGACGACCGGCACTCTTTTACCGTCGGGCCCGATGCCGGCGTTGTTGAAGGCGTAGTCGAGCCGACCGTACAGTTGTACGCATTTATCGACCATCGCTTCGACGTCTTTCGCTTTGGAGACGTCGCATTTTACAAAAGTAGCTTCTCCGCCGGCCTTTTTTATAATACTGACCGTCTCCTCGCCGCCTTTGATATTAGCGTCGGTGGAGACGATGATTTTAGCCCCTTCGCGGGCGAAAGTCTGCGCGGTCACCTTGCCTATCCCGGAGGCGCCGCCGGTTACTAGAGCAACTCTACCTTGAAACTTCTTGGGCATTTATTTCTCCTTTTTTCCTGGTTTCTTTTTATTTGGGAAGCCGACCTCTTGACAGCACGTCCATCATGCTATATAAATAATATCATAGTTAGATAATATAACTATATCACTATTTTCTATTTTCTTAAAATAGTGCTAGTATAATTGGGATTGGATACAATGTCAATCTTCATTATCAAAGGAATACGTTATCATCCTCTCCCTTTCGTAAAGGGAGAGTTATAGAGGGATTTTGTATTGTATAATGTTGCTTTAGGCAGGATTAGTATTATAATTTAAGGAATCGATATTTAAGGAGGTCGGCCGTGTTGCTGGAAAACAGGGTGGCTATCGTCACTGGGGGCGCTAAAGGTATGGGTCGGGCTATCTCCCTGAAATTCGCCGAGGAAGGCTGTGATGTCGTCGTCAACGCCCTGCATATCGAGGGCGCTAAAAAGGTTGCCGATGAGATTAAGGCTTTGGGACGGAAGTCCCTGGCGATTAAAGCCGACATCTCGAAAAGCGCTGAAGTCAACGATATGGTGGTTCAGACCATTAAAAAATTCGGGAAAATCGATATTCTCGTGAATAATGCCGGTGGAGTCTCTGGTATTAAGGGCGGCGATAGCACTACCGCCACCGAGGCGGACTGGGATAAAATCCTGAGCGTTAACCTGAAAGGTGCCTTTTTGTGCTGTATGGCCGTTATTCCCCACATGAAAAAGCAGAAATACGGTAAAATCATTAACCTTTCTTCGATGGGGGCGGTCAGTCCCGCCGTTTCCGTACTTCATTATCATTCCGCCAAGGCCGGTGTTCTCGGTTTGACCACGAACCTGGCTTTCGAGCTGGCGCCTTTTAATATCTATGTCAATGCCATCGTGCCCGGCCCCATCGAGACGCCGTTCTGGGACTCCCTGCAGCCGCCGGGACCTGAGCGGGACGCCTTTTTTGCCGCGCTATGTAAAAAAGAGGTGCCTCTGGGGAGGATGGGGAAGCCGGAGGATATCGCCGGCCCGGCTTTGTTCCTGGCGTCAGGCCTTTCCGACTACGTTACCGGGCAGGTCATCTATGCCGCCGGCGGCCAGCCGATTCTGTCACATGCCGCCACGTTTCTATCGGCGCCTCAGGAATAAGTTCTGGAGGTAAGGATGCAGAAACTCAGGATAATGAATAAGCGTATCGACGACGATTTGTTGATGAAAAAACGCCGCGAGGAGTTGGATAAGTGGCCCACCGGCAAAGAGGTCGACTTCGATGAGGCGGTGGCTTACCAGAAAAGCCTGCCCGATAGTAAAATCTGGTGGAAGGTGATGGTGAAGCTGCGTGATGAAGGCCGTATGAGCGTTTTTCCCCGCGCCGGCACCCCCATCCTGGAAAAGATGATTGAGCTCTGCCGGGGGTTGCGCGACTCCGGCGTTGTCCTCATCCCCGTAACCACGGATAGCTATACCCGACTCGGCCAGTATGAGAAGGTCGAAGAAATTCTTAAGGAGTGCTATAAGACTGGCAAGCCGATGTTGAATGGTTTCCCCATCATCAACTATGGCGTTAAAAAGACCCGCAAGCTCATTGAGAGTGTCGACGCCGCTTTCAGTCCCCGCGGGGCCGGCGGCGAAATCGCTATCGCCTCCGGCATGACTACCGCCGAGGCCGGCCTGGGATTTTTAGGGTTCGGCAGTTATTCCAAGAAAATGACCATCCGTGAGCTCGTGGAAAGCAGCCAGAACGGTATGAGGACCATCGGCTGGTACGCCGATAGGGGAGTGATACTTTGTAAGGACCTCCACGGCTGGCTCCCCGGCGCGCCTTTCCCGCTAAGCGTTAATATCGTTTGCCTGATTATCGAGGCGCTGACGGCGGCGGAGCAGGGCCAGAAAGCCCTGTACCCGCTGGTGCACTGCATGGGGAATATGGCCCAGGACATGGCCTGGATAAAGCTGTCCCCGCGACTCATCCGGGAGTATCTTGATAAGTTCGGCTATCAGGACTGCATGATTATCGGCACCTGTCCCGCCCAGACGCCCCTTTTCCCCGTCGCTATGGATTTGGGAGGCGCGTTTGCTTATCTTACCTATGTCTCGATGGTCGGGGCGCTGGCTAAGGCTAACGCCGTCGACCTCCGCAGCATTGACGAGGGGGCCGGCGTTCCCACTCAGGAGACCCATAAGGTGAGCTACCGGGCGGCTAAGTGGATTTTCGACGTTGTCCGCGAGCAGAGGATTGAACTCGAAATAAAGGACGTGGCTGTCGAAGAGAAAGTGACCGAGACTGAGGTCAGGGCTATCTTGGACAGGATTCTGGACCTCGGCGATGGTGATATCGTCGATGGTACTATCAAAGCCGTCGAGTCCGGCGTGCTGGATTCCCCCTGGAGTCCCAATATAAACGTTAAGGACAAGGTGCTGGGCGTGAGGGATGCCCGCGGCGCCTGCCGCTACCTTGAGTTCGGCAACCTCCCCATCCCCGACGAAATCAAGGAGTTCCACCGCCGGAAAATAGCCGAGCGGGAGAAGCTGGAAGGTAAAAAGGCGGACTACCATACCGCCGTCCGTGACCTTTGGAGCCTCAGCAAGGGGAAAATCGTGGGCATCCCGCCCTTTAACCAATAGCCATTTTACCCGTTGTCATTCCCGCGAAGGCGGGAATCCAGAAAAGGAAAATTGGGTCGATGGGAAAAGGGGCACGAGTATAGCTTCTCCCCTTCGTAAGGGGAGAGTGAGAGAGGGATTTGAGGAGTCGTTATGAAAAGAGTACCAACTGTCATCACCGGCACGGTGGGGATGGACGCCCACGTCATCGGCACCAAGGTCCTGTCCCGCGCTTTAAGGGACGCCGGCTTTAAAGTCGTCGAGCTGGG
>CAZEUJ010000160.1:0-4313 GCA_964514525.1 uncultured Dehalococcoidaceae bacterium | reverse complement strand
TTAGTCAATATCGGCTTATTGATATAAAAAAACTATCATATCCCCTTGACAAGATAACAAATCGCATTTATAATATATATCTAGATATATCTAGATGTTATTAAATATGCTATATTCGTATATAAGGCAACAAGGAGGTGAAAATGTTTAACGACCGAATGTTCAGAGGAGATCGTATTTGGCGGAGCGGACGAAGGGGAAGCTCTTTTCAAAAGGGTGACCTCAAATACATTCTTTTGGGCCTGATAAAGGATAAACCCCGCCACGGTTACGACATTATTCGTGAGCTTGAAGAGCAATCTTACGGCTCTTACAAGCCGAGCCCTGGTGTAATCTATCCTACCCTCCAGATGCTGGAGGAAATGGGGTATACCAAATCCGCCGAGCAGGAAGGTAAAAAAATTTACTCAATCACGGAAGAAGGTCTCGCATTCCTGGCAAAAAAGAAGGATGTCGCTAACGGAGTGAGAAGCCAGATAAAACGCCGGTGGAGTTTTAAAACCATCGGCAGGATGGCCATGGTAATGAAGGAATATCATTCTATTGAACAATTACTCGGTCAAGGCTTTCGTAGTCTGGATGCTGATAAAACGGAGCGCATACGCGAAATATTATCGCAGGCCTACCGTGACATAGAGTCGGTACTAGAAGAGTAAAACATAGGAGGATAACAATGGGTTATTTCAAAATACTGGCGGCAATTCCTGGCTTTTTCCTAAGTTCTTTTTTCCTGATGCTCCTCTGGGGAGTAATTTCACCTGAATTCGGGATAACCACTATCAGCTATGTTAAAGCCATGCTGGTGACCATTACACTCTGGCTGGCAGTGGCACCGCTGGCAGCGGTCGGCCGGGGACATCATTAAACTGAAAAAGAGTGGCACAATTCCAAAAACAAACCGATATCTAAATGGGAGATATTTCATGTTAGAACAGGCAAAGGGCTATCGGAACAGATGGATAGCACTCGCTTTTATGGGGGTTTCTCTCCTGGTTATTTCCCTGGATAACACGGTATTGAACATGGCTCTGCCATCGATTGCCAATGACCTGGGTTCCAGCGCCAGCCAGCTTCAATGGATTGTGGATGCCTATGTGCTGTCTATTGCCGGGCTTTTGCTGACCATAGGTTACCTGGGCGACCGCCTGGGCCGTAAACCTACCCTCATGGTCGGGCTGGGACTCTTCGCCTTTTTCTCGCTGGGTGCCGCTCTTTCCAATTCCACCGGGATGCTTATCGGCATGCGGGCCATGATGGGCATCGGGGCCGCCACGATTATGCCAGCCACTCTCTCGATTTTGACCGCCACTTTCCGGGAACCGAAGGAGCGCGCCCAGGCGATAGCTCTGTGGGCGGCGGTATTTTCTCTGGGCATGGGGATTGGACCTGTTGTCGGGGGGTGGTTGCTGGACAATTTCCACTGGAGTTCAGTTTTTTACATCAATATCCCGATAGTAGCGATAGGACTTATCGGCGGGTACAGATTCATCGAAAACTCGAAGTCGGATAACCCGCGCAAGATAGATATTCCAGGTGCGGTTCTCTCTATCGGTGGGGTTTTCTCTCTGGTCTACGCCATTATTCAGGCCGGGATGGATGGGTGGACGGCCGCCCACGTCCTCTATGCTTTCGGTGCTGCGGCTTTACTTCTGGCCTCTTTCATCTTCTGGGAACTGAAATACAAGGATGCCATGTTGCCGCTGCATTTCTTCAAGAACATGTCTTTCACCGGCGCCAACGTGGCTTTGACTCTGGTTTCCTTCGGCTTGATGGGTTCCTTCTTCTTCCTGGGACAGTTCCTTCAGTCCGTGCAGGGCTACACCCCGTTTGAAGCCGGGGTGCGTCTCCTGCCTATGGCCGCGGTGTCTTTCGTCTCCGCTGCTGCATCGGCCCGCATCGCTGGCTACATCGGTACCAAGTTCACGGTGGCTTTCGGTATTTTTATCGCGGCTGTCGGCTTTTTCTATTTCGCCCGGGTTGCCGCAGTGGATGTCAGCTACACCAGATTCGTCATCCCTATGTGTATCACCGCTCTGGGGATAGGTTGCACCATGAGCCCGGCCACGAACTCTGTCATGGGTTCTATACCGGTGAACCAATCTGGCATCGGTTCAGCTTTGAACAGCACTACCCGGCAGATTGGCGGTGCCCTTGGAGTGGCCGTACTGGGGACTATCCTGAATTCCACCTATATCGCTAAAATAGATGCCGTGAAATGGCCTGCCCAGCTTCCTGCCCAGGCTATGGAGGCCATTCACAACAGCATCCAGGGTGCCCATATAGTTGCTCAGAACGTCCCCTATCCGCAGCTATCACAGATGATTATTAATCAGTCCAACGAAGCCTTTACCTCCGGCTCAGAGCACGCTCTGGTAATTGCTGCCATCATTATGGCGGTAAGCGCCGTTGTGACGCTATTCATATTGCCGTCACAGGTACGTGCACTGAAAGAAGCTTAAAAAATTTTAAAGCCGTTTTTAAAAACACTGGATATAGGAGGTGGAAATTGACGAAAAAGCGAATCTTAGAGACGGACAGTGGTATCACTGGCGAGGCCACCACGCTTTCCTACGACAAGATGATGCGCCGTTTGAGAGACAGGGGCTGGATGGAAACCGGCATCCTTATCAAAGAAGGCATTACCTCCGGGCTTGCCCTCGAGGTAGGTCCCGGCCCCGGCTATCTGGGGCTGGAATGGCTGAAGAAAACGACCGGTACACGCCTGAACGGTCTGGACATCAGCGAGGACATGTTAGCTTTAGCCAGGAAAAATGCGGCGGAATACGGGCTGTCCGATAGAGTTGAGTATGTTTCAGGAGACGCTCGGAAGATGCCATTTGAGGACAGTCATTTTGATGCCGTCTTCACTAACGGCTCTCTGCATGAATGGGCGCACCCCGAGGAAATTCTCAATGAAATATACCGCGTGCTTAAACCCGGCGGGAAATACGTTATCAGTGATTTAAGAAGGGATATGATTGCCCCCATAAAGTGGTTTCTCTGGGTGATGACAAGCCAGAAGGAAATGCGCAGCGGGCTTATTACTTCGATTAATGCTGCATATACCCGGCCTGAAGTCGAGATGATGTTCTCCCGGACGAAGCTTCAGGGCTGGCAGGTAAGCAAGAATCCGCTGGGTATAGTAATCTCAGGACAAAAGCTTCCAGAGTAAAATATGATAGCAGCAGATAAAATCCGTATCGAGAGTCTGGATGGGACCGGGCATCACATCGCCAAGGCACGGTTCTAGAGCCAGGAACAGATTATTTAAACATATTGGTCTAACGAGCTAAGTCTGGTCCGCGTATAATGACTGGCAGTAAAAAGGTAGGGGGTTCGAATCCCCGCGGCTTCACTAAAAGTATCAACAGGCATAACCCCCAACTCTTCTTCCTCTTGATCGTCAGGACGTAGGCATACCTGATTTGTCCCTTGTTTCCCGTAACTTTGATTTCTTTCACGAAGCCTCTTAAGAAATTCCCTTCGTAGCGAAGATCGTTGCTATAAATGTTTTGATTTTCAAAGCCACAAACCAGCTATCGCATATTCAAGCGCTACTTTTGACCCTAAAATGTTCTCTATAAAATCACCATTTGGAAGTACCTTACCGTATTTCTGTATTGGACGAGATAGATAGAAAGCATCAAGTTTTATAAAACTTTCATAAAAGAAGTGGGGAAAGTGAGGATAAGTGAGGGAAAGTGAGTTTGGATGAGATTGACATAGTTTTAGTAATCTATTAGCTTATTTATCGGATTCTTGAGCTAAAGGAGCATTTGCCTCGATATCCAAATAAATAACGATGCAAATTAATAAAAAGGTTAGTTCTTTTTATTAGTCTGTATACTTCCGCTCAAGGGGAGGATATCAGGATAAATATAATTAAGATTTCATTTCTATCATTGATAATCGTTCTCCTAACGGGCCTGTTGCCTATGAGCGGTGAAGTACAGGCTGCCGAAGCCATCGTTTATACAGGTGCTACTGGGATTATCACGGCCAACTCCGCTAATGTCTTCGCAGTTAGGAATCTGCCGGCGGCAGTAGTTGAAAACACCGTCTTTAACGTTACGATTCAATTCACCGCGGCTGATGGTGAGTTCAAGGTGCTCGTGGCATCTAATTCCTGGTTGTACCATTGAGCCGGTCTCTGGTAATATTACAAGGGTAAAAAACAACAGGACAAAAATAAATGAAAACTATAAGAATAATAGGCATCGCGCTTATTCTGTCGGCACTGCTCCTGGCCAGTGTCCCAGTGACCTTCGCGCAGGATGAATACACCCTGACCATAGCGGTAGACCCGGTTGGAG
>CAZEUJ010000159.1:0-4324 GCA_964514525.1 uncultured Dehalococcoidaceae bacterium | reverse complement strand
TGCAAAAGACATTTTTAGCGATACCTGTTAGTGGCGGCAAAAAGTTGGTGGTCCGCGCTCGGAACCTGCACCAGGTCCGGCACCGGTTGCCCCACCACGGCGAGGACTATATCATCGAAGAAAAACAGGGGTGTTACCGTTACCGACCCCTATATATTACCGCTCTGGAGGTCGGCAACAACATCGGTAGCACTCTCACTAAAGGTTAAGGGGTGAGCGGGGAAAAGGGGAAAGCATATGACTACCGAAACTATTGAAAAACTAAATGCCAAGTCTTTACCAGCCCGAACGCTGGAGACATTACTATCAAGGCCACTCTTCCCTGAAATAGATACCGATCTGGACTATTTCCTTCAACCGGATGGCCATATCATTCGTGTAAGTCCTGCTGATTACCGTAACCCGCAGAAAAAGACTTACCCTGATGCAGTTCCCATAATCTGGCAGGAGTGGTTAAGGGGGGAGGGCGGAGGTCCGGGAACTCTCATGATTAACGATAGCACAGTTATAGCTAGCACCGGATTGAAGGGGAGCGGGAAGAGTCTACTCCTTGCGTGGTTGGGGGCTAAAGCGCTTGCGATTGGTATGCCTGTCTGGTCGAACATGGGTATAAAGCTCTATCTGTTCACCGATGAGAATCAACTTGAATTGCTGGAGAGCAAAAAGCTTGACTGGAACGCTTTCCTTATGCTCTCAAGCGAGCTGGAACACGGGGCAGTAGTTATTGATGAATTGAGTTATTATGCAAGCTCTCGCCAGTCATCTTCAGTGCGTAATAGGATTCTAAACAGCATTGTAAACCAGGTACGGAAACGCGCACTGGACTTTTATGTTTCAGTCAAGTTTCTAAGGCAAATAGACGTCAATGTGCGAGACGAAATTAGCGCAGAATTTGCTTGTGAAGATCTAGCATTACGACCCAAGGGGCAAGCGATGCGACTCCCGCGAGGTTGCTTCATTGGTTGGTGTGTGCGAGACATTTCAGGCTGGAGCGGACACCCTATTAGTCGCAGGGGTCTGCTGGATTTCGAGCCCCTGGCATCGTTTGTCGAACACGACCAGCCTATTTATGCAAATCGGGGTATTGAAAAGATATTTAGCGGGAGGCCATTCTGGCCGATATACGACTCCTATGAAGTAGTCAATATGCTGGACGCCTTCCGGAAAATTCGGCTTGACTTAAACGATATGGTAATCACGGATAAGCGAGGACGTGATGACGTGATTGATACGCTGTACGCCTGCGCTGATATCTTCAGGGAAGTAGGGGAGTTGCACGTCCCCTGCGATGACTTCCGGCAAGCGGCGGCTGGCGCAGGGCTGAATCTAAGCGACCAAAAGCTAGGAGCGCTATTGGGCGATATCTCCGTTCCCAGAGTCAGGTCGCGGTCGGGGTCTTATTACGATATAAGCAACTCAAAGCAAGGTTTCGTGCGAGAAAATAATACGGAGGTGAAGTAAATGGAAAATAGGAAGCAGCAGGGCCGCGCTCGGATGGAAGCTGCTGAGCATGAAATATTCGAAGCTCTCGGAGTAAAGAGCCTCGATGACGTCACGCTGGCGCAACTTGACGAGCTGGCGGTCAAGTGGGGGTACAAGGACGATACGCCGGTGATAATGATGGCCGGTGAGCAACCGATTACCGATAAGGCGGAGTTTTTCCAGACGTTAAAAGCTCTAGTGGCGGCTCCGTCGATATTGCAAGTCGGCGGTGCCGTTAAAGCTCTGTGGGTGAAGTCTGGCGAGTCTACGTCGGGTAATACTTAATCAAAGGGGACGGCCTTCTAGTCGCAGTCTCGCCAGCTCACATACTGGCGAGAACGTCCCGGCTCTATATAGAATTACTGATAATATAGGCTACCACCACCACCACCATTATTTACTCTGGAGGCCAGTATGAAATACAAAACTCGGAAAGCTAAGTACGTTGATGGCTTGCCTGTAAGCACACACCGGCCACGGCTCAACGGGCACGGCGATGATTACTGCCCCAGGTGCGGCCACGGCGGGATACTTATCCGGGATATCGTCGATATCTGCTGCCTGAGATGCGGCTGGAGGGAGAGCAACTTTTTCGGCACGGCGGATCTCGGCTTTGAGATCGCGGCGCGGTATCTCGCCAGCGATGATAATAGAATTATTGCCACGCTGCCGGCCGCGATGACTGCGGTGAGAGTTTGAATATTTTTTTATTACATTTTGGGAAGATTACCCTGAAAAGACTTGACAAACACTATAAAGTAGTTATATACTTTTAGAAAGGTTAAAAAGGATAAAGGCGATGCCAGGTACTAAAAAGGGCGGAATAAAAGCCAAACAGACTATGATTCAACGATACGGGAAGGATTATTACCACCAGATCGGTGAAAAGGGCGGCAACCCCGTACTACTGGCGATAAGGGATGCTAAGAAACAGGAAAGCTGTCTACCGGCAACGTAGACAGCTTTGGGAGAGGAATAAATGAATAACCTTAACAATAATATTATAAACCCGCTGTCAAACAACGTCAAGGCTGCCGCTATTTACTGCCGAGTATCAACAGAAAAACAGGATAGCAACGGCACCAGCCTAGACACTCAACGAGCTGCCTGTCTTAAATACTGTCAGGAACACAATTACTCCGTAACACACCAGTTTATCGAAACATACACCGGCCTTGCCATTGAGAGGCCACAACTTGACGAACTCCGGCGTTCAATCCGCAACCGTGAGATAGATAGGCTGGTGATCTATTGCCTTGATAGGCTATCTCGGGACCCTACCCACGGCGTGATACTCACCCAGGAACTCGATAAATACGGCGTGAAGCTGGAAGCAGTCACCGAGGACATAGACAATTCCGAACTCGGAAAACTGATATCCTACATTCGAGGGTACGCCGGCAAATTGGAGGCTGAAAAAATAAGAGAGCGCACAGGGCGGGGAATCCGGGAGAGGGTATTTACTAAAGGGAAGCCTGTAACATATCGGCGAGCGTCCTATGGCTTCGATTGGGACAGAGTTAACAATAGCCTTGTGCCTAACTCAGATTACGGCACTGCTAAATTTATCCTAGAGAGTGCCATAAATGGACAAGGCTACGACTGGATTATCGCAGAATTGAAACGGCGCGGGATAACCAGCCCTGCAGGGTTAGGCAAATGGAATAAGCACACCATCTCAACCATCATTCACAATCCGGTATATGCCGGGCAATATTACGCTTTCAAATCTGAGGCCGTAAAGCCTACGAACGGAAACGGCAAAAGCAAAAAGCTAAAATCATCGGTGAAACGGCTCCCCCAGGAAGATTGGTATTATCTTCCGAGCGTAAAGGTAGAATCACCAATTATTACCCTTGAGCAACGTGCTTTACTGCTGGATCAACTCCAAAAGAGGCAAAAGCTATCCAGCAGGAACGCAAAAAGAGAGTATATGCTACGGGGGATGATAGCCTGCGAGACACACAAGGGGGTAAACGGAGAACCGAGAGTCTATCACGGTCAACCTCACCATGACAACTACCGATATACCTGTTCAGTAGGCGGTTGTGAAAATGCTTTTATCCCCGGTCCCTGGGCGGACCGGCTGGTAAAACTAATCGTGCAGGGTATGTTACTCAGAACACCGGACGATTTTTACAAAAATCTGATTCAAAGCCAAGCAACCCGCGACTTTTCAGCCGAGCAAAAGAGAATCGAAAAAGAACAGGAAAAAATCACTGATAAACTCGCAAAGTTAGAGGATGATAAATATGAGGGGCAAGTAGACGTAGAGGTTTACCAAAGGCTTAAAGCTCAATATATGACCACGAGGCAAAACCTAAAGGATTCTCAAAATCACCTACTGGATGAGATGAGAATTGCAGACCAGCAGGGAGAACTCATCAAAAGTTGGTTAGATTTACGACATAAGTTTATGGAGAAGGTAATCGGCAGGCCGCCAAATATTACAGTTGAAAAAATTGAGAACATACTCCGAAAAAATCCCGAACTCATGTCAGAGGCAGGACAACAGCAAGGGGAAGCGGCTATTAAGGGTGAAGCTACCCGCATTTTCGAGCAAACAAAAGACCGGCCAGAAGAACCTATGACCGTCAGCGAGTGGCGCGCTTTGCTTTCCGCCTGTAACTTCCGGTGGATGATATGCACCGACGATAACCGACAAGCAAGGGAGGGCGCCTTTAAACAGATAAAGAATCGTATCCACGCCAGAATTTTGCGTAAATCAGCTTTTTATATTGACCTACCAGTAGCTAATCCCAATGTTGTTAAAGATATTGCGTTACACTCCCCTGCAAACGAGTTACGCAATCAACAATACTTCCCGATTCGATTCTCACTT
>CAZEUJ010000158.1:0-4329 GCA_964514525.1 uncultured Dehalococcoidaceae bacterium | reverse complement strand
ATATCACCATATCGGCTGTCAGGGTAAGAGCAGAAGAGGCTGCGGGAAGGCTGGGTGTGCTTGAAAAAGATCATGACCACAGGGTGGTCGGGTTCTATGAAAAGCCACCACAGGCAAAGACAATTGCTGGGGTTCCGGAACATGTGCTTGGCTCCATGGGAGTCTATGTTTTTAGAGCTGGTACTCTGAGAGAAGCTCTACAAGAACCAGAAGACGACTTCGGTAAAGGTATCATTCCAAAGGCAATCAGCCGAGGTCTTAACATCTTCGCCTACGACTACGAAAAGGAGAACAAGATTGAGGATTTCGTGGTTGAAGTGAAGGATGGTACAAGGCATAAGGTTCTGGTTGAGAGGACTCGTGATTCTTCTTATTGGAAGGATATTGGCTCTATTGATTCTTACTATGAAGCGAGTATGGATCTGGTGAGTGTGGATCCCCCTCTCAATCTCTACGGTGAGAAGTGGCCTTTCAGGGCTTATGAGAGGTCACTGCCTCCGAGCAAGTTTATCTTCGGAGGAAAAGCATCGGATTCACTGGTGTCTGACGGCTGTATAATTAGCGGCGGCACGGTGTGGAAATCTATTCTGTCTCCAGGCATAATCGTGGAGAGAGATGCTTTCATCGATGAATCGATAATATTTGATGATGTCAATATAGAACCCGGTGCCAGGATTAAGCGAGCCATCATCGACACCGGGGTGAGAATCAAGTCCGGAGTGTCAATCGGATATGACCTGGAGGCGGATGCGAGGAAAGGCTGCACAATATCGGATAAAGGCATAGTTGTCGTTCCTCAAGGGATGGTTATAGGAATGGACTGATGGGGTTAAAAAGAATTAACGATTTATTCAATGTAGCTCAAAAAAGCTCAGTTTATCAAGTCGGTCAAAGTTGTGCCAGGCATCTATCCAGCGGACGGTACCAGAACGGCAGCGCATCGCTATAGACTGAGTCTGTACCCCGCCGCTAAAGTACCGTACCCCCTTCAGTAATTCGCCGCTGCTAACCCCGGTGGCAGCAAAAAACACGTCATCACTATCTATTAGGTCCTGCGTCTTATAGACCTTATCAACATCAATTCCTGCGGCTATGGCGGCCTTTCTTTCGCTGTCATCGCGGGGCCAGGCCTTACATTGAATACCGCCCCCAATGCAGTGTATCGCCGCAGCGGAGAGGACCCCCTCTGGCGTGCCCCCGATGCCCATAAGCGCATCAACCTCTCTTTCAGGCAGAGCTGCCTCTATGCTCGCGGAAACATCACCGTCAGAAATCAATTTGACCCTGGCGCCAGCACTTCTAATATCCGATAACAACTGTTCGTGGCGCGGCCTGTCTAAAACCACTACCGTAAGCTCTGATACCTTTCTTTTCTTGGCTCTGGCTATGTTCTTCAAGTTTTCCGCCACCGGTGCGTTGATATCTATATAGTCTTTTGCTTCCGGTCCGGTGACGATTTTATTCATATAAACAAATTGCCGGGGGCAGTTTATCGTGCCCTTGGCCGAAAGCGCTACTACAGAGATAGCTCCGGGAAGACCTCTGGCAACCGAGGTAGTCCCGTCAATGGGATCGACAGCAATATCAACCTGTAAATCCGAGCCATCGCCAATACGCTCCCCTATATATAACATGGGAGCTTCGTCTTTTTCCCCTTCACCTATGACCACGATTCCATCCATCCGGATGAAGCCTAAAGTGTAGCGCATGGCCGCTACCGCTGCCTCGTCTACCAGTTTTTTATCGCCCCTGCCCAGATAGCGAGCGGCCGCCATAGCGGCTGCTTCGGTGACGCGTACTAACTCCATGGCAATATTACGTTCAATTGAACTATGAGAAGGCGTACTTTTCATATACAATTTTCCACGTTCCAACGAAATAAGAATAACGAACTAATAAGTAGTGGTACTGCTATATTAATTCAAAGGTATGACAACGTCAACAACAAATCAGTTAAAAGCAAAATGCACAATGAAAACAAGCCTATTATCAGACTTCGGAACCGGGGGTCGTGGGTTCGAATCCCTCCAGGCGCACCAGAAACACTGTTGAGATTTAACTATCACGCGGGGACAGGGGCAGTCCACCGCCGACGCAGATAGCTTCGCCGGTAACATAGGAAGAAAGCTCCGAAGCCAAGAATAGAGCCACCCCGGCCACCTCATCAGGGGTGCCCATTCGCCCCATCGGCACCCTCTTACCCAGCATCGCGAAAAATGCCTCGCCTTCTTTTTTAGACATTGCACCCAGCATTTCGTTGAAAAACTCCGAGCGAATCGGGCCGGGCAGAATAGCGTTGACCGTGATGTTGAACGTCGCCAGTTCAAAAGCCAGGTTCTTCGTTAACGAAAGCACACCGCCCTTGGCCGCGTGGTAATGAACGATAGGCGCCGGCGGCTGGATGGCTCCCATTGACGAGACGTTAATGATTTTGCCGTAATGATTCTTTTTCATATAAGGCACGACTGCCCGGCAGCACAAAAACTGGCCCTTCAGGTTAATATCGACAATCCTGTCCCAGTCCTCTTCGGAGGTATCCTCGATGGCCGAGTCTTTCGCCAGACCCGTCCCGCCGGCGTTATTAACGAGGATATCGATTTTACCGAACTCTTTGAGCGCCCGAGCCACCATAGTGTCCACCTCGGCGCGGCGGGAGACGTCGGCTTTAATCGCCAGGGACTTTCGACCCAGGGCTTTGACTTCGTCCGCGACCTTAAGAGTGCCCTCGATATGGCGGGCGTTAACGACGACATCGCAGCCCTCGGCGGCAAACTTGAGGGCGATGCCCCTTCCTATGCCTTTAGCGCCCCCGGTAACGATGGCGACCCTATTTTCAAGCAGCATCTTTACCTCCCCCATCAACGTTAAAAAGTACTCAAGTCACAATATACCCGATAAAGCATTAAATGACAATATTTCGGGTTTTAACCTCACCCTCTTAACCCTCACCCCCTTACCCCCTCTCCAAACAGCTATAGCGAGGAAACCGTATATAATTTGTTTGGAGAGGGGGATAAAGAAAAGAGGGGTCGTGACCCCTCTTAAACGCCCTGCTTACACCTAAAACACGGCAATATTGTATAATATCGAGATAGCGACCCGTTTTATCAAAAGCAAATCTCACAAGGCGGAGGCGGCATGGCCAGGGGCTACATGGGGAAAATTCTCAACGTAAATTTATCCCGACGCGAGTTCAAGGACGAAGCGCTGGACGAAAAACTGTGCCGCGAGTTCATCGGGGGATACGGCATCGGGGCGAGAATCCTGTTAAGTAGGATGAAGGCGGGTGCCGACCCCCTGGGACCGGAGGGCATCCTGGGCTTCATGACCGGCCCGCTGACCGGCACGGACGCCATCTCCGGGACGAGATACACCGTCCTCGGCAAATCGCCGCTGACCGGGGGGTGGGGCGATGCCAACTCAGGAGGCTCATTCGGAGCTTACTTGAAATTCTCCGGCTACGACGACATTTTCTTCACGGGCACCGCGGAAAAACCGGTCTACCTTTTAATCGACAACGGCAAAGTCGAGCTGAGAGACGCCGGGCACCTCTGGGGCAGGGACACTTACGAGACCGACGACCGGCTAAAAGCGGAACTCGGCAAAGACACAGCGATAGCCTGCATCGGGCCGGCGGGGGAAAAGCTTTCCCTCGTATCCTGCATCATGCACAACAAAGGCTCGGCGGCAGGCCGCTCGGGGCTGGGGGCAATTATGGGGTCGAAGAAGCTCAAGGCGGTCGTCGTCAGAGGCAAAATGAAAGTGCCGGTCGCCGACGAAAAGGGACTAAAGGAACTCAGGGCAAAGTACCTCAAACAACTCGGCGGACCCGACTGGCTCGGCATATACGGCACGTCGCACGTCCTCCAAGAATCGGTGGAAAGCGGGGACTCCCCGGTCAAGAACTGGGGCGGGGCGGCGGTCAACGACTTCACGGACGCCCGACCCATCGGCTGGGAGAAAGTCGACGAGCGCCGACTCAAAAAGGTAGCCTGCTACCGGTGCCCGGTCGGCTGCGAAGCCATCATGAAAGGCGGCAAGGGGGAATACAAATGGGCGGAGGGTACCTATCGTCCTGAATACGAAACGATAGCCATGCTCGGGTCAAACTGCCTCAACGACAACCTCGACGCGATATTCATGGCCAACGATATCTGCAATCGGTACGGCATCGATACCATCTCCGCCGGCGCCATCATGGCTTTTACCATAGAATGCTACGAAAAGGGGCTCATCAACAAGAAAGAGACCGGCGGCATCGAGATGACCTGGGGAAACCATAAAGCCCTGGTAGCCATGATAGAAAAAATGGCCAAGAGGGAAGGCTTC
>CAZEUJ010000157.1:0-4339 GCA_964514525.1 uncultured Dehalococcoidaceae bacterium | reverse complement strand
GCTACCTTTACCCAGAATGAGTACACCCTGACGGTAAACACAGAAGGCAACGGAACGATAAGCCTCAACCCGCCAGGAGGCAGCTATCCCTCGGGAAGCGTCGTTGAACTGACGGCGAACGCCAACCCCGGGTGGACCTTTAGCGCCTGGAGCGATAACCTGACGGGCACGTCAAATCCCGCCAACATTACCATGAACGGCAACATGACCGTCACGGCAACGTTTATCGAGACGACCGGAGGTGGAGGTGGCGGAGGTGGCGGCCCCTCTGCAGTGACCGCCTTATCAGAATATATGAATGATGAAGGCCAATTCTTAATCGATGTAACGGCGTACTCCGATGATGGTTTAGTAATAATAACATTTCCTAAAGGTATGATATACAAGAACAGCAATGGCCAGCGGGGACGTTATATTTCCATCAAGAAAAAGGACGCACCATCTTCGCTGCCGCCTGATGTTGCCTTCGTATGCTTAACTTACGATATCAGCCCTAATAGATCCATCTTTAGTCCGAACGCCTATCTGACTTTCTACTACAGAGATTCTGACGTCCCGGACGGAGTTGCCGAGGAGGACCTGGTTATTATCACCTGGCAGGATGGGAAATGGACTGAACTAGAAGGTTGCGTCATCGATCCGGTTATAAACACCATAACCGTACCGATAATTCATCTCACCATATTTACCGTAGTGGCCCATACTACCGCGGCCAGATTCGAAGCCTCCGGGATGACAATAACGCCGTCCGAGGTTTACCCTGACGAAGACGTCACGGTCAGTACCACCATTACCAATGCTGGCGATCTGGCAGGTAGTTACACGGCCGTTTTGTACATAAATGGTATAGCTGTACAGGACAAGGCAATTACTCTTAAGGGCGGTGAAAGCCAGACCGTCAGCTTCATATTTACTCCGGAAAAAGCCGGCGGATATTCCGTTGACCTCGGTGGTTCATCGAGTCATTTTATAGCTAAGGAACCCGAGCCTGAAGGTACGGTCGCGGAGGTAATCATTCCTGAACCCACGACGGCGCCTTTAACACCAACTATACCGGCACCATCTACAGAAAAACCGATAACTCCGACGCAACCGGTGGAACAACCGGAATTAACCGGTGATTCCCAAACAGAACCCATACAATCTCCGGAATCTACCTCGTGGCTCATCGTCATTCTCATCATCGGCAGTGTTATCGCGGTTAGCATAATCGTGGCCTATTTATCAACAAGGAGTCGAAAAATCGAGAAATAGGCTTTTTTGAAGGCTGATCTCATTACCCCGGCTTTCGAGCTTTTGCTTGAGAAAGTTTTCCCATTCGCCGGAATCAGACTTGACATCCGTTATAATTTTATTCTACTATTCATTATCCCTCCGTTAATTGTTGTTCTTACCTCGTTTCATCACATACTTAGATACTGCCTTAGCATAAGTCATATTTGAATCTTGCGTTCACGCCGAATATATTAATAGTGAATCACGGTTTAATGGAAGCCATGAACATACCTCAAGAGCCATTACCTTACATGGTTGCAGGGCTAAGCGCGGTAGCTCTGCTGGTGCTGGTCCTTCCTCTGCGGGTAAAGTTCATCGAGCGTAATCTGGAGCCCTTCTTCCTGGTCATGGGCATCATCGCGGTTAGTATTTCCGGTTTATGGAGCGGAACACTGGTAATCGATGCCCTTAAAGCCCCGGTTATAATCGGTTCCGTACCCATAGGCATTTTTCAGGTAGTGCTAATAATCGGCATTATCATTTTCTATTTCAACAAACCTTTTTACCACGGCATTATGGCCATGGCCACCAGACTCGGCCCCAGGGTCTTCATTTTCGCCATCATTCTGGTGCTCGGCCTGGTATCCAGCATAATATCGGTCATTCTTACCGCGATGATTATAGCGGAAATCATCGCCGTCCTGCCTTTCCCGAGGAACGCCAAGATAAAGATGGCGGTAGTAACCTGTTTCGCCGTCGGACTGGGTGCCGTATTAACGCCGCTCGGGGAACCGTTATCCACCATCCTGGTGCAAAAGCTCAGCGGCGAACCATATTTTGCCGGCTTCTTTTTCCCGCTAGAGTATTTCTTGATTTATATCGCCCCCGGCGTTTTAGTCGTGGCCATTTTCGGGGCGTTTTTCGTTGGCCGGGACCTTTCACTGGAGATCCAGGGGCCCGTACCTGAATATACCGAGACTTTGAAAAGTGTCATCATAAGATCCGTGAGGGTCTATCTTTTCGTGGCGGCTCTGGTATTACTCGGCGAAGGATTGAAACCGATGATAGTCTGGTATTTTTCAGCCATTCCGGACTGGGCCCTTTACTGGATCAACTCTATCTCGGCCTTCCTGGACAACGCTACGCTAACTGCCGTGGAAATAGGCCCGACGATGAGCATTTCACAGATTATCACGGCGATTATGAGCCTCCTGATTGCAGGCGGTATGCTTATCCCGGGTAATATCCCCAACATCGTCGCCGCGGGCAGGCTTAAGATCACCATGAAAGAATGGGCGGTTATAGGCGTGCCGATTGGACTGGTAATGATGGCGATATATTTTGCCGTATTGATACCCCGCATGAATTTTTAGCACAGCTTGAAAAGGATCCGATCTTTCCGCATCAAGCAAGGGCTGATCCTCTTTGAAAAATCGTATGGCATATGATATAAATGGTATATCCAATAGAACAGTCTCTTTTCTGGCTTTGGCACGGCTGAAGGATGGAGGTGAAGAAATTGGACAGATTTCACGAAATATTAGAAAACAGGCATGAATACGCCCGGGACTGGAAAAAACGGACCGGCGGGAAAGTGGTGGGGTATTACGAACCCTACATGCCGGAGGAAATCGTCTACGCGGCCGGCGCTTTGCCGGTACGACTTTTGAGTCGGCATGAACCGGACGATGTTACCGACCGCCAGATGTACGGCAACTGCGCCTGCTCGCGAGACATTCTCAACCAGTTCATCAAGGGCAGATACGATTATATCGACGGACTGATTAACGCCGAAGGCTGTCAGTGGATGCTCAATGCCTTCCAGACTACGCTGAATAATAAACCTGACCTGTTCAATCATTATGTGTTCGTGCCGGACTACGTTGACGGCAAGACCTCCAAGGATGTCATGCGTTCCGAACTGGATGTCTTTAAAAAGGCGCTGGAAAAATGGACGGGCAAGCCTATCACGGACAGCGACCTCGACCGCGCTATAGAGGTCTATAATGAAAACCGCCGGCTGATGCGGCAGGTCTACGAACTGAGGAGAGCGGATAATCCCGTCGTGATAGGGTCGGAAGCCATGGAGATGGTGCTGGCCAGCCAGGTGATGGACAAGGCAGAAATGAACAAACTGCTGAAAGATACCATCGCCAAGCTGGCGGAACGAAAGCCCCAAAGCGATACCGGAATACGCCTGATGCTTATCGGTAGCCCGACCTCTGACGTCGAACTGGAAAAGCTTGTTGAATCACTCGGTGCCAACGTTGTTATCGACGAAGTATGTACGGGGAGCTGTTATTTCTGGAACGAGGTCATCCCGCAAGCCGACCGCCTCATGGCTATCTCGTTACGCTACCTGGGCCGGCCCCACTGCGCCCTGAAAGACAATAACTGGCGGCGGCGCCCGGCCCACATTTACCAGCTTTACGAAGACTACCAGGCGCACGGCGTCATTATCGCCAAGCAGATTTATTGTCATCCTCACGGCACGGACAACCCCCTTATCTGGAAAGTACTGAGGGAGCGCAACATACCCTTCCATTACTTCGAACGTGATACCACCCTTCCGTATGAAGAAACACGGCTGCGCCTAGAGGCTTTTATCAATATACTGAAACCGGAACTGGTATTGAAATAGAAAAGATAGATAAAACGCCGTTTTTCGGAGGCAGATAGATGAGCAAACAAAGATGGGAAACCAGGCCGCTGGAGGTCTGGAACAAAGCCAAGGAGATGAGGGCGAAGTGGCAGAAATCCATAGATACCGCTTCGTCGGAACGGGTGCTGCTGGCACAGGGCAACGTCCAGTGGAGCATCGGGTTCCCGGCGTTACGTGTCATCGAAGATAATCCCGTGGGCGCCATGATGGCCAATAAGAGCGATGAGTTCGCCCGTATCTGCCGGCTGGCTGGCGAGATTATCGGCTGGGGACGCGAAATCTGCGGCTACCAGTTGAACTGCTGGGGAGCCATGTACCTGGGGCACCAGATGGATGGCAGTCCCTTCCCTTTCCGCGATTTAGTTATTCCTTTCTCAGACCCGTGCGACCAACATACCAAGCGCGGTCAGGCGCCCATGGACTATTCCCCCATCCCCCGCTTCCAGGAAAATTACCCGCTTT
>CAZEUJ010000156.1:0-4387 GCA_964514525.1 uncultured Dehalococcoidaceae bacterium | reverse complement strand
CCGGCGAGGTCGGCCGCGGCATAAGCGCAGTAGTGACAGCTGAAAGCCACTATCTCTGGCTCAAACTCTTCAGCAGATGGCATTTCTCTCCTCAGGTAAATCTCAGCTAATCGGTGTCAGCAGGGCCTGGCTCTTTACGATTACCTGCTCTTTCTTATAATTTAACAACTCTATAGCTTCTCTGGGACACTCAGCCGCGCAGACACCGCAACCCCGGCACTTGGCTACTTCTATGACAGCCACGCCTTCCTCATTAATATAGGGCACGTCATAGGGGCAGACGCGAACGCAGGTAAGGCAAGCTTTACACTTTTCTGCATCTACCTGACAGACAGCGCCGCCGACCTCGAGCTGTTGTTTCGCCAGGATGGTCGTGGCTCTCCCTGCGGCCGCCTGTGCCTGAGCAATGGTCTCATCGATAAATTTAGGGGAATGGGCGGTGCCGCACAGGTATATCCCTTCCGAAGCAAAATCAACCGGCGCCAGTTTGACATGTGCCTCGTGAAAGAAACCTTCCTCAGTCAGCGGCACCTTCAGGATTTTACTCAACTCTTCGTTTCCATTGGAAGGAACCATAGGTGTTGCCAGAACCAGAAAATCGGGGGATAGCACAAGCTCCTCACCCAGGATTGGGTCGAAGGTTACAACTTCAAGCTTGCCGTCGGTAGAACTAACCTTGGGTAATTTTTCATCGGAGTAGCGAATGAATACTATGCCTTTTTTTCGCGCTTCAGAATATAATTCCTCTTTGAAGCCATAGGTCCGGACATCTTTGTAGAGTATATAGATGTTTGCCTCAGGACTAATCTCTTTTATCTTCAGAGCATTCTTAACGGCAACGGTGCAACAAACCCGGCTGCAATACTCGTATTTCTTGCCTGGAGGTCGGGCACATAGAATTATAGCGATATCTTTGGCCGACACTATCTCTTGAGGAGACGCCACGATTTTCTCTTCAAAGTCACTCAAGGTGAGTACTTTCTCATTTTGCCCCAGCAGGTACTCGCTTCCCCGGTATTCTTTGGCTCCTGAGGCTACGATGATTACTCCGTGCTCGATCAATCGCTGCTTTTGTCCGTTTTCGCTGGCTAGGGTTGTCTTAAAGTTGCCGACAAAACCGTCTGTCTTGACCACAACCGTATCCGTAAGAACTTCAATCAACGGATTTGCCTTGACGCGTTTTGTTAAAGACTCAAGAAAGTCCTGGGGTTTCTCTCCGTTAAGAGAAAGGTGAATCTTCCTTGTCCAGCCACCCAGCTCCTTTTCCCGTTCCACAAGGTATGTCTTGAATCCCTGCTCCGCAAGATTGAGAGCCGCCGTCATACCGGCGACACCACCGCCGATGACCAGAGCATCATGACTGAGCCCCAGGGTTACCTTGTGCAGTGGCTCAAGCAAAGAGACACGGGCTACGGCCATCCGGACTAATTCTTTGGCTTTCTCGGTGGCTTTTTTAGGCTCACGCATATGGACCCAAGAGCACTGGTCACGGATGTTAGCCATCTCAAAGAGGAAGCGGTTGAGTCCGGCTTCTCTTATGGTCTCCTGGAAGAGGGGCTCATGAGTTCGAGGGGTGCAGGAGGCGACCACCACCCGATTAAGGTTATGTTCCTTTATCTTTTCCTTTATCTTCTCCTGGGTATCCTGGGAGCAGGTATAAAGGTTTCTATCCACAAAGACTACATGAGGAAGCGTCGCGGCATACTCTTTAACCTCCGGGACATTTACGTAACCACCGATATTAATACCGCAATGGCAAACGAAGACGCCAATTCTCGGCGGCTCATTAGAAATATCTTTTTCCGGGGGATATTCCTTCTCCACCGTCAAAGTGTGACGTGCCGGGGAGAGCAAAGCTGAAGATTTAGCTGCGGCAGCGCTGGCCTGTATCACCGTCTCCGGAATATCCTTGGGTGCCTGAAACGCCCCGGAGACGAAGATGCCTGGCCTTGAAGTCTCAACTGGTGAAAATTCTCCGGTCTGGCAAAACTGGTACTTGTTGAGGTCAATGCCCAGTCTCTCTGCCAGTTTTACGCCTTTCGCGGATGGCTGGAATCCCACGGAAAGTACTGCCAGGTCGAATTCCTCGTTCTTCAACGTTCCATCTTCTTCAGCAAACCTGAAAATGAGATTCCCGGTGCTTTTGACTTCTTCTATACTAAATACCCTTGACCTCACAAAGCGGACTTTGTGTTCTTCTTTCGCACGATGGTAATACTGCTCATACCCCTTCCCGAAGGTTCTCATATCTATGAAAAAGATAGTTGTGTCAATCTCATGACCGGCATGCTCTTTAGCAATAATGGCCTGTTTGATAGCATAGGTGCAGCAAACTGATGAGCAGTAGCCGGCATTGATACTCTCATCTCTGGAACCAACGCATTGGATCCAGGCAATCTTCTGGATTGGTTTCCTGTCCGAAGGCCTGACCAGTTCACCTTTAAAAGGCCCGGAAGCACTCAGCATACGCTCAAACATAATGCTGGTAACGACATTGGGATATTTGCCGTAGCCATAGTTGGCTAAAGACCGGGGTTCATATTCATCAAGCCCGGGAGACATGATAATAGAGCCAACATTAATATCAATGTATTCATCCTGCATCTCATGGTTTATGGCGTTGGCTTCGCATCTTTCCTCACACTCGCGGCACTCAAAACATCCTTCTATTTGAGAGGCTAAACAGCGTCTTGACTCTCTCCGGGCCGCAGCTACAGAAAAGACTTGTTCTACCTCTTTGAAGCCTTTAATTCGTCTCTCAGGCTTCAGCTCTTTACATTCCACTCTATTCTTCAAAGGGAAGCGCTTTTTAAGGGCAACAATTTCTTTTTTATTGAGCTCTTGTGGGGTTCGTGTATCATCTTTAGGGGTTAAAGGCTCTCCTTTGAGATATTCATCTATGGAAAGCGCCGCTTTCTTCCCGGCGGCTATAGCCTCAATAACCATAGCCGGACCGGTAACAACGTCTCCACCGGCAAAAATACCACCGATATCGGTAGCTAAAGTGGCTTCATCGACGGCAATTGTTCCCCGGCCGGTTACCTTCAACCCAGCTTCCCTGATATATTTTATATCCGGGGCTTGACCAAGAGCTGGAATAATAGTATTGACATCGATGATGAACTCAGAACCTTCAATAGGGACGGGGCGACGACGACCGCTGTCATCAGGCTCCCCGAGCTTCATTTTAAGGCACTCCAACCTGGTGACCCGGCCCCCCTCGATAATTACCCGGGTGGGGTTAGCCAGAAACATGATATCAATACCTTCTTCCGCGGCTGCCCTGACCTCCTCATCACTGGCCGGCATCTCCGACCGGGAACGTCGGTAGATGATTTTCACTTCAGCCCCCAATCTCCTGGCCACGCGGGCGGCATCCATAGCCGCATTACCACCGCCAATAACCGCCACCCTCTTACCGATGTCAATTTTTTCTCCGGTGTTGACTTTTCGTAGAAATTCGACAGCGTGGACGACCCCTGCAGAATCCTCTCCGGGGATGCCCAGCCTCAGACTTTGATGGGCGCCTGAAGCAACAAAAACAGCTTGATAGTCTCGCCTGAGCTGTTCCAGCGTTATCTCTTTACCTACTTCGATATTTGTCTTGATATTTACCCCTAATTTCTCGATATAGCCTATATCCTTCGCGAGTATATCCTTGGGGAGTCTATACGCCGGTATTCCGTATCTCAACATCCCTCCGGGTTCAGGTAATACCTCATAAATGGTTACCTCATAACCTTCGAGGGCCAGATCATGGGCTGCCGCCAGACCCGCCGGACCACTGCCGATAATAGCCACCTTCTTACCATTCTTGGTTATCTGGGGAACTTCGTAGCTCTCAATATCAATTTGGTCGGTAACGAATCTTTTTAAAGCACGAGAAGCAACAGGTTCATCAAGCTGCCCACGATTGCAAGCATCTTCACAGGGCGCGTAACAAACCCGACCGCAGATAGCCGGGAGAGGATTAGTACTCCTGATCAGGTCATAGGCTTCCTTAAACATTCCCTCGGCAATCAAAGCCGCGTAACCTTGAACATTCATGTGGATAGGGCAGGCATCCTTACAGGCAGAATGACAAGGTTTCTCTTCTCTTTTATCGATGGCGTATGTCCTGGGTACTGCCTGGAGATAGGGCGTATAAATTGCTTTCCTTGTTCCCAGTCCTTCGTCAAACGCACTCGGCATGATAATTGGGCATCCCTCGGCGCATACTCCGCAACCGGTGCATTTGGTGCTGTCAACGAATCTTGCCTTTTTCTTAACAGAAACAGTGAAATTCCCCGGCTTCCCCCTGACACCAAGAACTTCTGAATAAGTGAGAAGGTTGATGTTAAGATGCCTCCCACACTCCACCAGTTTGGGAGAGAGAATACACATGGAA
>CAZEUJ010000155.1:2244-4468 GCA_964514525.1 uncultured Dehalococcoidaceae bacterium | reverse complement strand
GGACTCCGTGCTGAAGCCCGCCCCCGTAAACACCACGACCTTTTTCGCTTCAATAATCATCTCGGCAACCGCTTCTATATTATCCAATCATTTCTCCTTACTGTCATTCTTAGGGAGTATAACGACCGAGAGAATCTAATAACCTGTCATTCCAGCGAAAGCTGGAATCCAGCCCTCTTCCTCGTCTCACCACTACTAATTACTAACTACTAACACTATTCCGACCTCACCACCGCCTTTGCCAGTTCCCACGCATAATCGTAGAGGTGCAGCCCCTTGCTCATCGCCACCAGCTCCCCGTCCTTCACCCCTATCTCGCTCCCCATGTATTCCTTTAAAAGCTGGATGGCCGCCAGGTTGGAAGGAAATCCTGCCCATAAGTCCCACGACCTGAAGTACACGATGAAGTTCAGCCGGCCGTCACGGATTCTGGTATCTATCATCCTCAGGCACGGCGGGTCGGGCAGAAAGATTGACTTTTCGTTTCCTACGTCCAGATAGACCTGGTTTGTATTAAATCCGTCCTCTTTATATATCCTGATGGCCTCGGCAATTTGCTTTTCCAGGTACTGACCGTAGGTATATTCCTCCCCTTTTTTCTTATGTGAAGTCATCAGGTACGGCAGATAATTTTCGACGTATTCCATGGTGCTGGGCGGCGGCACGCCCTGGGGCACGTCCGGTATCAGCGGTCTGGTGCCGGGATACTTCACCTGTATCACGACCAGGTCAAGCTCTTTACGTTTCTGTCCGGCGTAGCTCCCCCGGTCGATTTTATACTCGTAGCCTTCGTCAAGGGTCCTACGCAGGCAGACGAACCATGCCTCGGATAGGTCCCTCGCCTCTATGACGGATATCTTCATTTATGGCCTCTGACCACCGCGAAGAACCTGTCCTGGTACTCCTCGAAGGCGCCCCAGCGGTTCAGTTCCGCTTCTAGGTCATGGGCTTTTATCTCCCCCCGGGCGACCTGCCCGAACATCTCCTCGATTATCTGCCGCGCCCCGATGGGTATACCGCCGTGGCTCATCCCGAGAAGCCCCCTCGAACCGAGCTGGGCGATATTGCTCGGGGCGGAGCGACTACTGATCTCATAAATGAACTTCAGCAGCGATACGTCCCAGAGGTCGTCCTGCCCCTTGATGATGGAAATCAATGGGTCATTTTTCTTATTAATGTCCGCATTGAGTTTGTCTGCTACTGTCGGCCAACTGTCCGAGACGATGTTAAGGCCTTTAGGCTCATTTTTATAGGTATAAAACAGCCCCGGAGCGTTTGGACCATGCATACGGAGCAGCATCTCGAAGTACCTGCGGGCGTCGTAGCTGAATCCTTCGATATGGGTGAGATAATACGGGGTGACTATTTTCGGCCTCTCGGCGATAACTCTCCCCTCTCGAATTACCGTTTCGTTGGCAGCGTTCGTGATCTCTGAATATATGGGCTCGGTCAGCAGGTAGTAATAGATATTGGTCACGCCGAACGTGGCGAGGTGCTGCCGGGGATGCCTTAGTATCTCCGTATGGCGAGCGGCGTTTTCGATCCTTTCGCTATCGATGTCCATGGCTCTCTCTATTTGATGACCCCCAGTTCCTGCTTGTATTCGTCGAGCAGTGTCAGGTATTGTGCTTCCATCTGGGCCTGCAATCTCTGCCACTCCTCCAGGAACTGAGGTTGTTTTTCCACGTCGATATTCACCCGGGCGTTGACGCCTGTTTTCTGCCTGATAGCCTGTTGTATTTTGGCTTCGAACTCAGCCTTTAAGGACTCATAGGCCTGCTTCTTTTGCTTGGCGCCCTCCTGGACATAGTGGTCGAGGACATGCCTCATCTTGCTGAAAACGTTCTCTACAGCCACCTTGTCACTCTTCAATGCTTTGAGGCCATCCATCGCCTTTTTATTTGTCCTTCGGGCGGCTTCATTCCGGGGTAGACTGATGTTTCTTAAAAGAATATCGTTAATACCGGCGATAATAAATTGCTTTGCTTTATCGTCATACTTCTTGACCTCATTGACGATGTTGGTGTCTTCTTTAAGATACAGAGCGGCCAGTTTTTCACCCTCCGGCCCGTATTTCCACTTAAGGCGCTCCTGTTCGGTCGGCTCGCCTATCTTTTCCAGCTTCTCTTTAGCTATCTCGGCGGCGCTTTTGATGATACCCATATCCGACCCTCCGGCACCTTTTTCTATATATATTTCAGCTTTATAATCATTATACTACAAT
>CAZEUJ010000155.1:0-2144 GCA_964514525.1 uncultured Dehalococcoidaceae bacterium | reverse complement strand
TTCACCAACCACCACTCCAGCCCGTCCGCTAAAGCCAGCCAGCTTGCTTCGATAATATTGGTAGAGCCGCCCACTGTCCGCCATTCGTTATTACCGTCGCTCGACTCAATGAGGACACGCACCTGCGACTCCGTGCCGGTGCTTTCTTCCAGTATACGCACTTTGTAATCTATCAGTTTGACTTTCTCCAGGCTGGGATAGAACTGTAAAAGTGCCTTGCGTAAAGCCAGGTCGAGGGCATTGACGGGCCCATCGCCTTCTGCCGCTGTATGTATTATTTCCCCACCGACTTTTACTTTGACCATAGCTTCGGATATCATTTGTTCGGCTTCTTTTCGCGTCGAAGGCCGCCGCTTCGATTCCACCACCACCATGAAGTCGACCAGTTCGAATGGCGGTTTATAGTCCGGCCTCGCCCGGTGGAGCAGAAGCTCGAAAGACGCCTCGGCATTATCATATTGGAAGCCACAACTTTCCAGTTGCTTGACCTTTTCCAGCAACTCTCTGACTTCTTTATCCGCTGTTGTCAGGTCTATCCCCAACTCTTTCGCTTTAGTTATAATATTACGTTTACCGGACTGGTCGGATACTACTGTCCGCTGGCGGTTGCCCACCTTAGCCGGGTCGGTATGTTGATAAGCATCCGGCCACTTGGTTATTCCATCCATGTGGTAGCCGGCTTTGTGGCTGAAGGCGCTGGCACCGACGTAAGGGGAATAAGGGTCGGGCGCGAGATTGGCAAGTTCGCTTATATAATGTGCTACCTCGGTCAGCGAGGATAACTGTACATCGGTAACGCAATTCAAACCCATTTTCAATTTTAAAGTCGGTATGATAGTGCATAAATTGGCGTTTCCACAGCGCTCGCCATAGCCATTGATGGTACCCTGTACCTGGGTAACGCCGGCTTTCACCGCCGCCAAAGTATTGGCTACCGCCAGGCCGCCGTCGTTGTGGCAATGAATTCCCAGAGGCACGTTGGTCGCTTTAGCTGCTGCCTCAACCGCCTTGGATATTTCATCCGGCAAGGCGCCGCCATTGGTATCGCAGAGCACCAGGCAGTCGACCCCAGATTCTGCCGCCGCTTCAAGAGTTTTCAAAGAATATTCCGGATTCTGTTTAAAGCCATCAAAGAAATGCTCGACATCCCAGAATACTATAAGGTCTTTTTTCTTAAGATAGCTTACAGAATCAGCAATCATTTTTAGATTTTCCTCAGGAGAGGTTCGCAGGACATATTTAACCTGTAATTCCGAGCCTTTCCCTACGATAGTCGCAATTTTAGCTCCAGACTTCACCAGCATAGTAATATTATCGTCTTCTTCGACCTTTATGCCGGCGTGCCGGGTGCTGCCGAAGACGGCTATTTGCGCATTCTTAAGCTTTAGTTCATGTATGCGTTGGTAGAACTCCGCATCCTTGGGATTTGAGCCGGGCCAGCCGCCTTCTATATAGTGGACACCCAAATCATCCAGTTTACGGGCGATATGCAGTTTATCCACTACAGAGAAGGATATTCCTTCGCTCTGCGCCCCGTCCCGCAACGTAGTATCATATAGTTTTATCGATACCAATTTTTATCCTCCGACCTTCCCCGCTATTATATCTCCCATCTCTTTTGTCCCTACTCTGGTCTTGCCTTCACTCATTATATCATAGGTACGATAGTCTTCATTTAACACGTCCTCTACGGCCTTTTCGACCACCCGTGCTTCTTTCTCTAAGTCGAGGGAGTAACGCAGCATCATGGCGACGCTTAATATCGTGGCGATGGGATTGACCATATTGAGTCCCGCCCTGCGTGGTGCACTGCCGTGAATCGGCTCATACAGGCCGAATATACTGGTGCCTGCCTGAGGTACCCCCGCCAGACTTGCCGAAGGCAGCATGCCCATCGAGCCAGCCAGCATCGAAGCCTCGTCGGTGAGAATATCGCCGAATGTATTTTCCGTGACTAAAGTATCCAGGTATTTGGGGTTCTGGATAATCCTCATGGAGCAGGCATCCACGAGCATGTGCTCCAGTGTTACATCCGGGTAGTCCTTCGCCACCTCTATCGCTACCTGCCGCCACAGCCGCGACGACTCCAGCACATTGGCTTTATCTACCGAGATAAGCTTTTTCTGGCGTCGCTTTGCCAGCTC
>CAZEUJ010000154.1:0-4577 GCA_964514525.1 uncultured Dehalococcoidaceae bacterium | reverse complement strand
CTGGGCTGGTACCGGGGCTCCGACAAGAAAAAAACAGGACAGAAAGAGGCAACCCCCGGAGCACTGAATGTCGAGACGATTACCCATGGCGATTTGACGTGGGTAAATATCGTATCGCCTGCGAAACAGGAAATGGAATGGCTGGCCGAGAATTACCAGTTCCACCCTCTGGCCCTGGATGACTGCCTCAGCCGCAAGCAGATTTCAAAACTGGATGTTTATCCGGGGTACCTCTTTTTTGTTTTTCACTATCCCCTCTACCATAAAGAGACCCGCATTGCCACCAAACAGCAGTGGATGGCGTTTATCGGGGAAAACTACCTGGTCACCATTAACACGGGAGAGCTAAAAACCATCATGGCGCTTTTCCGCGATTGCCAGGCCAACGAAGAATCCCGTAACGAGTATTTCAGCGGGGGTTCGGGCTTTTTGCTATACCGCATCATGGACCGGGCTGTCGATGCCTATTTCCCCGTCCTCGATAAAATACTCAGTCTCCTGGAAGACCTGGAAGACGTCGTCTTCGATGAAGAAATCGAGGCGGCTAAAGAAATCAGTATCCTGAGAAGGGACATCATCACCCAGAGGTCAGTCATGTTCCCCACGCGTAATATCTTCGTCGAGATGGAAAACAAGATAAAACGGTTCAGCAAGGTGGACGTGACCGACTATTATAACGACCTCATGGACCACATGAACAAAATCTGTGAGAACCTGGATGAATGTAAAGAAATCATCGAAGTGTTTAAGGATACAGATTTCGTCCTCGCCACCAACCGCGTTAACCGGGTCGTTCGCATACTTAACATCTTCGCGACGATCACCATTCCTTTTATCGTCGTATCCAGTATCTGGGGTATGAACGTTCATCTGCCGGGTGGACTTACCAGGGGCAGCTGGAATACGTTCATCGTCCTGGTGCTCGTCATGGTGGTTATCACCTGCGTGATGCTTATTTTCTTCCGCCGCCGCCGCTGGATTTAGCTAATGAAAATTTCATACCGGCTGGTGATAATCATCGCCCTCTTTGTTACCTGCCTTATCACCGCCAATATCATCGCCGTTAAAGTCATCACCCTGGGACCGTTTACGCTGCCGGCGGCCATTTTCGTTTTCCCGGTAAGCTATATCTTCGGCGATGTCCTCACCGAGGTCTACGGCTACCGTGTCGCGCGGAGGGTCATCTGGCTCGGCTTTGGGTGCAATCTGATTTTCGTCTTCTTCGCCTGGGTAGGACAGGTGCTGCCTTCCGCCGACTTCTGGGGAGGTCAGACAGCCTACGAGAGTATACTGGGCTTCGCACCCCGCCTGTTAGGGGCTTCAATCTGCGGCTACCTGGTGGGTGAGTTCGCTAATTCTTTCCTCCTGGCGCGGATGAAAATCATGACACAGGGACGCTGGCTGTGGAGTCGGACCATCGGCTCTACGGTGGTGGGACAGGGCCTGGATACCTCCCTCTTCATTACCCTGGCTTATATCGGTACGGGGGCCAACGTGCCGGTAATGATACTGCACCACTGGGTAGCCAAAGTTGCCATCGAGGCTATCTGTACCCCGGCTACCTACGCCATCGTCAACTGGCTGAAACATAAAGAAGGCGTGGATACCTACGATTATAAAACCAGGTATAATCCGTTTATGATATCAGGATAGGAGCGGTCATCGTGAAGATACAGATCCTCGGCGCCCATAACTTAGAATCGCGGGACACCCGGTATATCAGCCTATTAATCGACGATATTATCGCGATCGATGCCGGCGGCCTGACGTCCAGCCTGTCCCAGGCGTCCCAGCAAAAGCTCAAGGCTGTCCTGCTCACTCATCAGCATTACGACCACCTCCGGGATATACCTGCCCTGGGCATGAATTTTTACCTCCACGAAAAAACCATGGATATCTACACCACTCAGGCTACTTACGATGTCCTTCAAGCTAACCTCCTGAACGACATCGTTTATCCCAATTACATGACTAAACCGCCGGAAAAACCCTCCCTTCGGTTTCGGGAACTGGAAGCCGGCAAGGCAGAAACGATCGCTGGTTATACCGTCTTGCCCGTAACGGTGAACCACGCCGTACCGACCGTCGGCTATCAGATTACCTCGGCCGACGGCAAGAAAGCGTTTTATACAGCGGATACCGGGCCGGGCCTGGCTGACGCCTGGAGGCAGATATCGCCCGACCTGCTTATCATCGAGGTTACCGCGCTGAATAAATATCAGGATTTCGCCCTGCAGACGGGGCACCTTACCGCGGCCCTGTTCCAGCGGGAACTGGAGTCTTTCCGAGAAATTCAAGGCTACCTGCCTCAGATAGTCCTGGTGCACATGAACCCGCTCGACGAGAAGGAGATAAAAGCGGAAATCGGCGTGGTAGCCAGGGCTTTAAATACGGCCATCCGCTTCGGGCGTGAGGGTATGCTTCTGCGGCTATAAGGAAGGGCGGAGGTGGCGTCATCAACGAGATACGGTTTATCGTCGACCATAACGTGGGCAAGCTGGCGAGGTGGCTCAGGATAATGGGTTACGACAGCCTTTTCTTCAATGGCGACGATGACTCCAGTATGGTAAAACAGGCCCTGGCCGAAGATAGAATAATCCTGACCAGGGATACCGGGATAATGAAACGGCGGGCCATCAGCCGCGGTCGGCTCAGGGCGGTATTGATCGAGAGCGAGGAGCCGGAGCAGCAGATGCGGCAGCTCATGAACATCCTCGACCTGAAAGGGCAATCGCGACCATTTACTCTCTGCCTGGAGTGCAACCAGCCGCTGGAAAACCGGAGTCGGGACGAAGTGGCCGGGCGTGTCCCGCCCTACGTTTACCGGACGCAGACGCAGTACATGGAATGCCCGGACTGCCACCGCATTTATTGGCGCGGCACCCACTGGGCTGCAATGGTGCGCAAGCTGGAAAAACTTATTAATAGCTGAATATACCGAGGAGGCACTATTGTGAAAGTTTACGAAGCGATTCTCAAACGGCGGGCGATAAGGCGGTTCAAGGACCGAGCCGTGTCATATGAAGTGCTGGAGAAGTGTATCGACGCGGCGCGACTGGCGCCGAGCGGTCGCAACCAGCAGCTGGGCGAGTACATCGTGATTAACGATGCCAGAGTGCTGCCGGGGATATTCGAGAATATAGGCGGGTCGGCGAAGCTGCCGCCGGATAAGGGAGGTCCGCGACCGGAACAGACCCCCAAGGCTTATACCATTATCCTGATAAACAAGACGCGGGAAGGCGACGCCAAGCGGCGGGGGGTGACCCTTTTAGACACAGGCATGGCGGCGGAGAACATCATGCTGAACGCCTTGGAGCAGGGAATCGGGTGCTGCCCCATACTGATGTTCAATGAAGCTAATTTAAGGCTACTCCTAGAGATACCGGATAACTATGATATCGCCCTGGTAATAGCGATGGGCTATCCTGACGAAAGCCCGGTGGCCGACATAGCTACGGATTCAACCAATATCTGGGTGGACGATAAGGGGACAAGGCACGTGCCCAAGAGGAAGCTGGCGGATATCATACACCATAACAAGTTTGAGTCTTAGTCTTCCCGCCAGTTCCAGTCGCGCCCGCCCTTGAAAACAGCGGAGTTCATCTCGTTGCTTAAGAAGATGAGGTTGGCATCAGGGAAGCGAACGGCCATGGCGTAAAAGAACGCGCCGGTATCTTTCGTTTTCGCCAGCTCTTCTTCCGTGGCAACGAGATATTCCTTGGTAAAGGTAAATGACGAGTTATCGAAAGGCATCCCCGGTTTCTGGTGTCCCGGGATGACCACCTCCGCCCCCAGCTTCTCCAGGCGCTCGATGTCCTTTATCCACTGCCGGCGTTCTTCCGCCGTAATCTCACATGTAAAGGGGTGCGCCTGGTTGAAGAGAACGTCGCTGCCGTAAAGGGTTTTTATAGAGGGAATCCAGACGACCGTGTTGTACTTGAGGTCGCCCATGATTTCCGGGATAATCTCGATACGCTTGCCTTCCAGCTCGAAATAGTTTTTCGACATCGGTTCGATATTCACCGCTTTGGTCGGTACGTTCGTTGGCCCGATAATATTTTTCCAGTGATCGACTTTACCGAACATCTGTTTGTTGATGGTGCGGGCTACCGCAGGGAGGGCGATAACCTTCGCTTTCGGAAACGCCTCGGCAATAGGTCCGAGCCCGAAATAATGGTCGGGGTGGGCATGGGTGATATAGATAGTTTCCAGGCGCTTGCCCGTTTCCAGTATCTCCGCCGCAACGCGATGGCCGTTCGATAGACTCCACTGCGCGTCAATTAGGGCGGCGTCTTTCTCGCCCATGACGATAACAGAAGCGACGGCGAAACCGCTTTCGTCGCTAAAAAAGACCTTCGTGGATAGGGAACCCGCGTGATGATTGATTCTGACCTCCATAGAACAGCCCTCCAAAACAAAAATTCGTCTAATTTTACCAAGCAGGATTAGATAATGCAAAATCCCCCTTTTTGAGGTAGTCCATCTCTTGACCGTAGTCACGTTTATTGCTACACTCAATTAAACGGAGTAAACATAAATGAAAATCGTCACCGCCGAGCAGATGAGGCAGATAGACC
>CAZEUJ010000153.1:0-4643 GCA_964514525.1 uncultured Dehalococcoidaceae bacterium | reverse complement strand
GGGTGGTGCTGGGCACCAATAACGTCGACCACTGTGCCCGCCTCTGACATGCCCCCACTGTGGCCGGTCTGGCCACCACGTTCGGCAGCGGGGCGATGACCAATAACATCGACGACTTCACCAACGCCAAGTGCATTTTAGCTATCGGCACCAACGCGCCGGAAGCCCACCCGGTGCTAGCCATGAAAGTCCGGCAGGTCGCCCGCAACGGCGCCAAGCTAATCGTCGCCAATCCCATGGAGGTGGACTTCGTCCGGGATGCCGACCTCTGGATACGCCATAAAGTCGGCACGGATGTCGCCCTGCTCATGGGCATGTGCCGTGTCATCGTCGACGAAGGCCTGCATGATAAAGCCTTTATCGAGCAGCGTTGTGAAAACTTTGAAGCTTTCCGGGAAGCGCTTAATAACTACCCATTAGAATGGGTGGCGAAGACCACCGGCGTCGAGCCTGACCTTATCGTTAAAGCCGCCCGCATGTACGCTACCAATAGCCCGGCGACGATTCTCTACGCTATGGGCATCTGCGAACACAGCCACGGCACGGATAACGTCATTGCCAACGGCAACCTGGCTTTGCTGACCGGCAATGTCGGCAAACCCGGCTCCGGCGTCAATCCGCTGCGGGGCCAGAATAACGTCCAAGGCGCCTGCGACATGGGGGCGCTGCCCAATGTTTTCACCGGCTACCAGCCGGTCTCCAGCGAGGAAGTCGTGAAAAAATTCGAGGCGGCGTGGGGGGTAAAGCTCAGCCGCGAGCCGGGCATGAAACTTACCTCGATGTTTCCCGCCGCCATCGAAGGGGAGATAAAAGCCATGTACATGATGGGCGAGAACCCGGTGCTGACCGACCCCGATATCCACCATGTACGGGAGGCTTTAAGCAAACTCGAATTCTTCGTTTTCCAGGATATATTCCTTAACGAGACGGCGGAATATGCCCATGTCATTCTTCCGGCCTGCAGCTACGCCGAAAAGGACGGCACCTTCACCAATACCGAGCGCCGCGTGCAGCGTATCCGGAAAGCCATCGAACCCATCGGCGAGAGCCGCGACGATTGCTGGATAGTCAGTGAGATAGCCCGAAGAATGGGCGCAAAGGGATTCGACTATTCCGGCGCCGCTAAAATCATGGAGGAAATAGCCCGCCTTACCCCGAGCTATGCGGGCATTAACTACCGGCGCCTCGAAGAAGGCAGCCTCCAGTGGCCCTGCCCCAGTGATGAACACCCCGGCACCTGTATTATGCACGAAGAGATTTTCGCCCGTCCCAGCGGCAAAGGAAATTTCGTGGCTCTGAAATACAGACCGCCAGTAGAAATGACGGACGCTCAATACCCGTTTATGCTGATGACCGGCCGCCGACTCTATCACTACAACGCTACCATGACCCGCAAGGTGCCGGTGCTGAATATCCTCATGAGCGAGGAAGAACTACAAATCAATCCCGCCGACGCGGCATCACTGGGCATCAATCAGGGTGACATGGCCAGGGTGACTTCCCGCCAGGGTGAGGTCAAGGTAAGGGCCAAAGTAACCGGAGCCGTACCGGAGGGCGTGGTCCACATGGCTTTCCATTTCGCCGAATGCCCCACCAACGAACTGATTAGCTCCCGACTGGAGACGCTTGACCCTGTGACAGGGACGCCGGCCTACAAGACCTGCCCGGTAAAAATCAGTAAGTACCGGCCGGAAAACGCTATCGCCGCGATGCTTTCGGCTTTATACCGCGCCAGTCAGGACAGCGCCTTTATGGACAGACTTTCCCGAGATGCGGGGGCAGCCCTAGACGAATACGGCCTAAACGATGAGGAAAAAGCGGCTATCGCGAGCGGCGACGTCAAAAAGATAGAGGCGTTCACCGGCAAGCTGGATGAACGCCTGAAGACCTGGCTTATGGCCAGGCAGGTTCAGGGAAAACGCCAGTCGTTAACTTAGCAGACTGGATGTTTTTAAAGAGATTATAACGTTTCTCGGCGGATTTCTGGAATATCTCTAGACCCGGCCGGTCCCCGATTTGTTACTCCCGGTGAGTGTATGTCTCCTCTGGTGCGTTTCTTTAACGGTAGCGTAGACACGCCGGAAATTCAAATACCAGATGAATATCGCGAATAAAAAAACGATCGGCAGTATGATAATCAGGGCTATCATCAGTTCCAGGGGCATAAAACAAATACCTTTCTCTAAATACCTAAGCTCCTATTTCAATTCTATTTCCCTTCGTGTGAATCTCAAATCCGCCGTGATACCTAATCGTCGGTATTAAGTACACCTGATAATACTCCCTGATAAAAGGGTTTTACGCTGAGTATTTACCCTCGCTCAGCGGAGATGAGCCTACATTGGAAAAGGAGTATAATAAGTACAAAACATGACTGCGAGTAATCAGGATATAACTAACGTTCCTGATAGAGAGCCGCGGCTGAAGCAGGAAAAACCGGGTTCAGGAATCGCTAACTGGCTGCTGCAACCTAAAAACAAGAGGGGCATTCGCAGTCCCCATATCTGGATAATCATCGGCCTGTTCGCCGTCTTTACTTATGTCTATTACGATATCCTGACCGCTTACCAGGATATTTATGTTATTATTTTCTTTTATCCGTTGATATACGCCGCTTTTGTGTATCGTCTACGCGGGGTCATTTTAAGCGGGCTCGTCTTTCTGGGAATCCTGTTTCCTCATACTTTCCTTCTGGATTACGATACCCTCTCTCTGATGAGGACACTCATTTTCGCGATTTTCGCCTTTCTGGTCAGTGGCCTGGGGGCGACCCTGCTCAACTATCTGGAACGCCAGATCGAATCGAATAGAGAAATCCTGTCGCTTAACAATGAGTTGAATGACTATATCGAACGACTTCAAAAGACCCAGCAGCAGCTCATCCAGGCAGCCAAGCTCAGTTCCATCGGCCAGCTATCGGCCGGGCTGGCCCATGAGCTTAACAATCCACTTTCCGGTGTCCTGATTTATACCCGGCTGATGAAGGAAAAACTGGCTAAAAATACCATCGATAAAGAGCAGCTACAGAGCAATCTGACGAAAATAGAGTCGGCTATTGATTACTGTACCGGGATAATCCGCGGCCTGCTTGATTTCGCCCGCCAGTCCGAGCCATTGCTGCGCCCGGTAACGGTCAGCCGGGCTATAGATAAGGCTTTATCTTTAGTCGAACACGAGCCCCGAATGAAGCTGGTTGAAGCGGTCAGGGAAGAAACGCCGGACCTGCCCCTGGTCGTCGCTGATTTTAATCAACTCGTGCAGGTCTTTATCAACCTGCTGGTCAACGCTATCCAGGCAATGAACAACGGAGGCAGGCTGACGATCCGTACTGAAACGGAAGACGGCTGGGTGAAAATGAGCGTCAGCGATACCGGCAGCGGTATATCGCCGGAGAATATGGAGAGGCTCTTTACCCCCTTTTTCACCACCAAGGAGGATATTAAAGGGGTTGGGTTAGGTCTGGCGGTATCTCATGGTATTATCGAAAGGCACGGCGGTCGGATAGAAGCCCGGAGTTCCGTGGGCAAGGGAAGCACATTTACGGTCTTTCTGCCGGCCTATCGGGAAGAAAATCCAGAAAGACTAACCGGATAGCCTCACTGCATATCGTCGAGGTCGATATAACCCTGCTTCAGTCCTTTGATGATGGCATCGGTCCGGCTGCTGCAGCCGAGTTTATTGAAAATGTTGGTCATGTGGGCTTTGACGGTGCGCAGGCTGATAAAGAGCTTCTCGGACATCTCTTTATTGCTCAGTCCGCGGGCGGCCCACTTTAAAATTTCCATCTCTCTGGCGGTGAGCTGGCCGCCGGTCTCGCGCTCGTCGGGACTTCTGGATAGACTGGCCAGGCGCTGCACGAGCTTGCGGGTCACCTCGGGATCGAGCACGGATTCGCCCGAGCGCACCGCCCGTATGGCTTTCACCACGTCTTTACCGGGGGAATTTTTCAAAAGATAGCCGCAGGCGCCGGCTTCCAGCAGTCCGATAATGTACCGGATATCGCTGTAAGCGGTCAGTATCAGAATAGCCGTCGACGGGCTTACCTGCTTGATTTGTTTGGTCGCCTCGACGCCGTTCAGCTTGGGCATGACGATATCCATGATGACGATATCCGGCTTGAGTTCTCTGGCCAGACGCACCGCTTCCTCGCCGTTAGCCGCCTCCCCCACGATGTCGAAGTCCTTCTCCTGCGAGAGGAGATTACGCATGCCCTCTCTCAACATGGCGTGGTCATCGGCGATTATTATCCTGGTCTTCATCATGCTCCTCTAGTTATAATCAGTTGCCAAATGTCCCTTAATATTTTAGGACGTTCGGGCGAAAATCTCAATCTCAGGGGTTTAAAGCTGTGGTCTTAGTACTTTAGGACAATGCCAAAATACGACTTCCAAATAGGTGAATTAGGTAATACAAGCGGTTTATGGTGAGGCTATATCTGATAGCATTTAACTGGGAAAGGTTGTCGGAGCTGCTTTGGGAAGAACCAGAGGTAATAAAGGCGTTAATTACACCGGGAGCCTGGAAAAGAGACAGGCCATCCTGGCCGCCCTGGCCAGGGTTACGGCGGACAGCCCGTCATCGAACGGGGCGGCCGATGAACCGGATGATGAGATTGAAGGCTACTACACGCTGACTCTTGAGGA
>CAZEUJ010000152.1:0-4688 GCA_964514525.1 uncultured Dehalococcoidaceae bacterium | reverse complement strand
GCTGGCAGGACTTTCGTGACTTGCGCCTGGAAGCCCTGAAAAGCGACCCGATTGCTTTTAGTAGTTCTCATGAGGAAGAGCAATTACTTCCTGAGTCCGCCTGGCGGGAAAGAATCAAGAACATTTTATTCGCCGTGTCGGATAATACGCCGATTGGCATGGTTGCCATTTTCCATAATAATCGGATAAAAACAAATCACGTTTGTGAAATCTGGGGTATGTATGTTCGCCGGGAATACCGGGGTCAAGGGATTGGTCATAAACTAATGGCTGCCGTATTGGAGGAAATACCAAAACTTAAAGGGGTTGCCAAAATAAAAATCGGGGTTAATCCCACGCAAAAAGCGGCTGAACATCTGTACCGTAAATACGGTTTTAAAGCCGCCGGGCATTTTAAAAAAGAAATATGCGTCAACGGTACATTCTATGATGAACTATTCATGGAAAAGCTCTATGACCCGCATGGATTATTTCTTCAACCAGCCGTGAGAGAGGTCTTGTAGTAATATGCCTTCAAGAAATGCGCCTTCGCGGTTTCACTTCCTCGATGCCTTTCTGGTGTTCGTCCCTGTTTCTATTATTTTATATTACGTTAACGCTAATGCGGTGCTCACGTTCTTTATCACGGGAGCAGCTATCATTGCTATTTCTCACGTCATTATCGAGTCCACGGGCATCATCGCCCAGCGCGTTTCCACCACCGTTTCCGCCCTGATAAACGCAACCTTCGGCAACGCCATTGAGTTTTTCATCGCCATTTTCTCACTGCGCCAGGGGCTGGTGGACCTGGTCAAATATTCTATGGTCGGCTCCATTGTCATAAACGTCCTGCTGCTCATCGGCCTTTCGATGTTTTTGGGGGGATTTAAATACAAGGAACAGCGATTTAACAAGGAATCCGCGGGCGTTTCCTCGACGATGCTTATCATCGTCATTACCGGGCTGGCGCTGCCTTCGGTGTACAGCATGCTGCAGGACAAACCGGCCACATCGATGAGCCTGGCCGTATCGGTGGTGCTGGGAATCGTCTACCTGCTGAGCCTGCTCTATACGCTGGTAACGCACAAGCACCTGTTCCTGGTGGAACGGGAGGCGCCGCCTTCGCCGGACTACCGCCGCTGGTCCCTGCGCACGGCCGTCATTATCCTGGTCGCCGCCATAGGGGTCGGGAGCTTCGTGTCATATATCCTGGTAAACAGCGTCATCCCCGTTATAGACGAGTTTAATCTAACACAGCGGTTCACCGGCCTGGTAATCATCGCCCTTTTGACTAACATTACGGAACATATCAGCGCCGTGAGCTTCGCGCGGAGGAACAATATGACCATGTCGCTGGAAATCGGCATGAGTTCGGCTTTACAGATTGCTTTGTTCGTGATACCGGCGCTGGTCCTACTCAGCACGGCCCTTACCGGAAGTACTCTCGAACTCGTGTTCGGACCGTTTTCGCTGATAGCCCTGGTAATGACGGCCATGATCGCTAACTATATAAGCACCGACGGCATCTGTCACTGGCTGGAGGGTGCCCAGCTTATCGCCGTCTACGTGCTGATTGCCATCGCTTTTTTCTTCATTTAAGCATTTTATCATCAGGAAGGATATATAAGAATGATAAATATTGCCGTTGTGGGCTATGGTAATGTCGGCCGCGGGGTTCTCGCTGCTATTAAAAATAATCCCGATATGAAGCTGGCCGCCGCCTTTTCCCGCCGACCCGACATCGTAAAAGACAAAATGGGCGCGGTGCCGGTTTTCAGGATTGAAAAGGACGCCCTGCAGCCGGATGTCCCCATCGATGTCGCTATCCTCTGCGGGGGCTCTAAAGAAGATATCCCGGTGCAGGGCCCGCTGTTCGCCCGCTGGTACAGTACAGTTGACAGCTTCGATACCCACGCCAGCATCCCGGACTATTTTCGTAAGATGGATGCCGTCGCCAGGGAGCGCGGCCACGTGGCTGTCATCTCCGCCGGATGGGACCCGGGAATTTTCTCGCTGGAAAGAGTCCTCGGCCATGCCTTCCTGCCCGGGAGTAAAAACTATACCTTCTGGGGAGTCGGGGTAAGCCAGGGCCATTCGGACGCCGCCCGGACGGTCAAGGGGGTCATCGATGCCCGTTCTTACACCCACCCCATCGATGCCGCCATCCAGCAGGTGAGAAGCGGCCAGACGCCGTCTTTTACCAGACGGCAAATGCACCGGCGCGTGGTCTACACGGTCGCTGAGGAGGGTACCGACAAGGGAAAAATCAGGAGAGCCATCACCGGCATGCCCGACTACTTTTCCGATTACGATACCGAGGTCATTTTTATCAGTCGGGAGCATATGGCTAAGGAGCACGCCGCTTATCCTCACGGCGGCTTTGTCATGACTTCTGGACAGACGGGGCAGCAGGACCGGCAGATACTGGAATACCGCTGCCAGTTGGCGAGCAATCCCGGCTTTACCGGCAACGTGCTGGTCGCCTGCGCCCGCGCCGCTTTCCGTCTCAAGGAATCAGGGCAGAAGGGAGCCTACACCATGCTGGATATCCCGCCGGCCTTTTACAGCCCCCACTCCCCGGAGACGCTGAGGGGACAGTATACATAGACAGGAGTGCCCGGGGTCAGGGGTGAGGTTAACCAGCTCTTACTGTTCCTGGATAGACACCTTGTTAAGCCAGGCAAAGCCCATCGGGTTAAGCTCATAGCCCTGAACGTAAGGCTTTACAAGGATGTAGTTCTTGCCGAACCATAACGGCAGGATAGCGGCATCGTCCACCAGCATCTGCTCCGCCTGCCGGTAAAGCTCCAGGCTTTTAGCAGTATCCGCCTCAAGTCCGGCCTGCTCCAGAATAGCATCGATGGCCGGATTGGAGTACTCGCCAAAGTTATTCTCGGCGCCGGTTTGGAAAAGCACGTCTAGGAAGTCCTCAGGATGAGGATAATCGGCAATCCACCCCATATCGAACATCTCGTCCTTCTCCTCTTTGAGATGATAGATGAACCAATCCGGCTCCAACTGGCGTACCGTCACCTCCACCCCGAGGTTATCACGCCACTGGGTAACGGCAGCTTCCAGCGTCAGAGATATCAAACCGCCGTAACCTGAGGTAGTTATCGTAATCGGCGGCAAACTAGACACGTCGCCGTATTTCGATTGCCTGATCCACTCTTTGGCCTGGTTAACATCGTAGTCCAGCCCGACCAGGTCCTGGTTATAACCGGGAATGCCCGGGGGCAGGATGCCATCGGCGCGCTGCACCAGATTCCGGAACGTCAGCGATATTATCCTGTCCTTATCCAGAGCCTGCGTGAAAGCTTTACGCACGTTCACATCGTCGAAGGGAGGCCTGGTGGTGTTAAAGCCGATCCAGCTAAAGCTCAACTCTGGCGTTATCCGGAGCTCCTCAATAAAAGGCCCGGCGGGATCGGTAACCTTATCGATATAGAAGACATACACCCCGGCGACATCAATCTCGTTGGTCTCATACAAGTCCATCGGCATGCCGCTCCACAACTGGAACTCGACGCGCTCTACCTTAGCCATCTCTCCGTAATACGTCTCGTTCCTCTCCAGGACAAGCAAAGAATATTCCTGCCACTCTTTGAGCTTAAACGGCCCGGTACCGTTCGGCTGCCGCCACCACTCGCCTCCCTCAGCTACATTAGCCTTATCTACGACAAACGTGGTAGGATAGCTCAACTTGTAAAGAAAATACGACTTGGGGGCATCGATAGTTACCTCGAGCGTCCCATCATTAACGACCCTGACACCGCTGATCTCATCAGCCCTGCCCTCCAGGACATCTTTAGCCCCGACAATGTCACCCAAATACGTGCCAGCCACTCTCGAGCCGGTAGCCGGGTTGCAGGCACGCTCCCACGAGTATTTAAAATCGGCGGCGGTGACTTTACGTCCGTACTGAAACACGACGCCCTTACGGAGATAAAAGGTATAAGTGCGGCGGTCCTGGCTTATATCCCAGCGTTCAGCGATATCCGACACTGTTTCCAGTTTTTCATTTAGTCGCACCAGGCCGCTGTAAATATGCGCGATATACTGATGGGAAGTAGTTTCCGCCGAAACCGCCGGGTCGAGCGTGATGGGGTCGATTCCGTACAGCTTAAGGACCCCCGTCCCCACTACAGTGGGAGTATTATCGGGCGGATGGCAGGCTGCCAGCGGCAGGGCACACAGCAATACGACTAAAAGAAATAAGAATGAAACTTTTTTCATTATGGGCCTTAAAAGGAGTTCTCTAAATAATATTAACACATACTCATCCCCTACGCACAACAGATATATTACGTCACTTTTACGACCGACTATCATGAAAATTGACACCTGTCTATTATTATGCTATCTTAATGACAAGCGTCATATATCAATTGACCTCCTTTATCATTGTGAGCCATGCATTCGACTCGGGGAATGTATGGCTCACGATTTTTTAAAGTGTGGTTTATCAATCGTATTTGAAATTAATTGAATCCTCAACGTATAATGATTAACAAGTAAAATATGACAAGGAGAAGATAGATGGTTTCCAAGAAGTATATGAAGTATTATAGAGGTAAACCTGTTAGAGATTTCACCAAACTTTATCCCGAACTCACCGCTCCTTCTTTTCATATCTGGGGTCATGAGTGGAACTCCGGCTACCGCATGGACTGGTTCTGCGTCACCGAGCCTTTCCTCATGATTAACGA